>SCQQ01000077.1 GCA_004299095.1 Burkholderiaceae bacterium
CGCCATGAATGCCACTCTTGCCGCTGGAACTGGCGTTGCCCTGAACGTCCCCGCCACCGTCAAACACAAGCGCCTTGTGGCCTGGGTAGGCGCCATGGCGGCGCTGTGCAAGCCCGAGCGCGTGCACTGGTGCGACGGCAGCGATGCCGAATACGACCGGCTGTGCCAGCAACTGGTCGACGCCGGCACCTTCAAGCGCCTGAACCCGGCCAAGCGCCCCAACTCCTACCTGGCCTGTTCCGATCCATCCGACGTGGCGCGCGTCGAAGGGCGCACCTTCATCTGCTCGGAGAAGAAGGACGACGCCGGACCTACCAACAACTGGATGGCGCCCGCGGAAATGCGCGCCAGGCTGCAGCCGCTGTTCGACGGCTGCATGCGCGGGCGCACGATGTACGTGATCCCGTTCAGCATGGGGCCGCTCGGCAGCCCGATCGCGCACCTCGGCGTCGAGCTCACCGACAGCGCCTACGTCGCCGTCAACATGAAGCTGATGACGCGCATGGGGCAACGCGCATTGCACGTGCTGGGTGCCGATGGCGAATTCGTGCCGTGCGTGCACAGCGTGGGCGTGCCGCTTGTGCCGGGTGAAAAAGACAAGACGCACTGGCCCTGCAATCCGGAGCAGAAATACATCGTGCACTTCCCCGAGACACGCGAAATCTGGAGCCACGGCTCGGGCTACGGCGGCAACGCGCTGCTGGGCAAGAAGTGTTTTGCGCTGCGCATCGCTTCCACCATGGGGCGGCGCGAAGGCTGGCTGGCCGAGCACATGCTGGTGCTGGGCGTGACCGATCCCAAGGGCAAAAAGCGCCACGTCGCGGCCGCTTTCCCGAGCGCTTGCGGCAAGACCAACTTCTCCATGCTGGTGCCGCCCACGGGCTTCGAAGGCTGGAAAGTGACCACGGTGGGCGACGACATTGCCTGGATCAAGCCCGACGCGCAAGGCCGCCTGCGCGCCATCAACCCGGAAGCGGGCTATTTCGGCGTGGCGCCCGGCACCAACACGCAGACCAACCCGAACTGCATGCTGAGCCTGAAGCGCGACGCCATCTTCACCAACGTGGCGCTCACCGACGACGGCGACGTGTGGTGGGAAGGCATGGAAAAAGACCACGGCGACCAACTCCCCGCGCACCTGATCGACTGGACTGGCAAGGATTGGACGCCCGCCGACGGCGCAGCCGGCCGCAAGGCCGCGCACCCGAACGCGCGCTTCACCGTGTCGGCCACCAACAATCCGGTGCTCGACCCCGCTTGGGACGATCCGGCAGGCGTCACGATCGACGCCTTCATTTTCGGCGGCCGCCGCTCCACCACCGTGCCGCTGGTGACCGAGGCGCGCGACTGGACCGAAGGCGTCTACATGGCGGCCACCATGGGCAGCGAGACCACCGCCGCGGCCACCGGCCAGCAAGGCGTGGTGCGGCGCGACCCGTTCGCCATGCTGCCCTTCTGCGGCTACAACATGGCCGACTACTTCGACCACTGGCTGAAGCTGGGCGCGAAACTGAAGGCCGCCGGCGCCACGCTGCCGCGCATCTACTGCGTCAACTGGTTCCGCAAGGACGCCGCGGGCCGCTTCGTCTGGCCGGGCTTTGGCGAAAACATGCGCGTGCTGAAATGGATCCTGGATCGCCAGCAAGGCGCCGCCGGCGGCACGGAAACGATGTTCGGCGTCGTGCCAGCCTATGACGACATCCACTGGACCGGCACCGATTTCACCCGTGACCAGTTCGCCATCGTGAGCACCATCGACCGCGCCGCGTGGCAGGATGAATTCCGCCTGCACGACGCGCACTTCGCGCGCTTTGGCGACCGCTTGCCGAAGGCGCTGGCGCACACGCGGCGGGCGCTCGAAAAGCGCTTGGACGCCGCGGCCTGAGGGCGCTTCGGTTCAATCCGGCCGGTCGAGCTTGCGCACTGCGGCGAGTTGCAGCGCGGTATCCCACTGCGCTTCCAGCCGGGTGATGCGCCGGTCGTGATCGCGCAGCTCGTGCGAGATGCTCTTCAGCGTGTCGCCGGCGCGCTTGACGTCGTCGGTCAGGCGCAACACCTCGCGGATGGCTTTGGTGGCGTCCGAGAGCGCACTCACGGGATTGCCTTCCGCGCCACGCGCTGCGGGATTCGCACTTGGGAGCGGCCCGTCGTGCTCATGCGGTTTGCAATTCCTGCAAGACCTGGTCGGCTTCGGCCAGGCCCTCGCGCAAGGCGCGGCGCGCGTCGGGCAGCGCGCGCTGCAACTCGGCCACCAGCGCCATCAGCTCAAGCGCCTCGGGGCTGGCTTCCTCGTTGGCCGGATGCTCGAAGCGCGCGCGGATCAGCGCGCCCACGCTGGTGTTCTGCTGGATGGCCAGGCGGTTCAAGTCGGACTTGAACTCGGGCGTGGCCAGAAAGGTGATGCGTTCGCTTTTCATTCCATGGATTCCGTCATGAAGATCACGGCCGTATATTAGCATGCACATACTCATGTGTTGCCACAATCAACGCCGGAAACCTCACGGCGAGGAAGTTACAACGGCGGGCCGGCCGAGGCACGGCACACCTGTACCGGCCCATCAAAGCGCTTCGACCAGAACGCCCGCATCCACGGACGGATTGGCCGCGCCGGCTGAAATTTCGGCGGCAGCGCGCGAGCGGATAAGGAGAAGGCAAACTTTTTATTCGGAATCGCCACCAACGCCTCATGTGATCTGCGGTGCGACGTTTTGCCGAGCCACCGGTCAAAGGACGCTCCGCATGACTGAAACCCTCTTCCTTTCCCGCCTGCAATTCGGCTGGGTGATTTCGTTCCACATCCTGTTTCCGGCGTTCACCATCGGCTTGGCGAGCTGGATCGTCTTTCTGGAAGCGTGGTGGCTGAAGACGCGTGACGACCAGGTGCGCGACCTGGTGTTTTTCTGGATGAAGGTGTTTGCCGTGTCGTTTGGCGTCGGCGTGGTCTCGGGCATCGTCATGAGCTTCCAGTTCGGCACCAACTGGGCGGTGTTTTCCGCCGATGCCGGCAACATCATCGGGCCGCTCTTGAATTACGAAGTGCTCACCGCGTTCTTCGTCGAGGCGTCGTTCCTCGGCATCATGCTGTTCGGCTGGGATCGCGTGGGCCACAAGACGCACTTCGCCTGCACCGTGATGGTGGCGGCCGGCACGCTGGCCTCCACGTTCTGGATCATGTCGGCCAACAGCTGGATGCAGACACCCACCGGCTACACGCTGAAGGACGGCGTCTTCTACCCGGCCGATTGGTGGCAGATCGTTTTCAACCCATCGTTTCCGGTGCGCCTCGTGCACATGGCGCTGGCGGCGTTTTTGTGCACGGCGTTCATGATCGGCGGCATCTCGGCCTACTACCTGCTGCGTGGACGCTTCGTGCACAAGGCGCAGTTCTGCATGAAGTGCGCGATTGCCTTTGCCGCCATCGTGGCGCCGCTGCAGATCCTGGTGGGCGACATGAACGGACAAGAAGTGCACCGCGACCAGCCGGCCAAGCTGGCCGCCATCGAAGGCCACTGGAGCGCCACGGAAAACGGCGTGCCACTGGTGCTTTTTGGCGTGCCGAACGAACAGACCGAGCGCAACGATTACGCCATTGATGTGCCGCACCTGGGCAGCCTGATCCTCGACCACTCTTGGAGCGGCCAGATCGCGCCGCTGAAAAGTTTCGCGCCGGACGACCGGCCGCCGGTGGCGATTCCGTTCTACGCCTTCCGCATCATGGTGGCGCTCGGTGTGCTGATGCTGCTGGTGGCGTGGTGGGGCCTGCTGAAATGGAAGCGCGGCAGCGCCTTCCGCTCGCGCGGCTACTTGCACACTTGGATCTGGATGATGCCGTCGGGCTTCGTTGCGCTGCTCGCCGGCTGGTGGGTGGCCGAGGTCGGGCGCCAGCCATGGGTGGTGTACGGCCTGCTGCGCACCGCCGATGCGGTCAGTCCGGTGCCCGCCGGCAGCGTGCTCGCATCGCTCATCGTTTACGTGGCGGTGTACGTGGCGCTGTTCGGCTTCGTCGGCTGGTATTTGCTGAAGATGCTGCGCGTGGGGCCGATCAAGGCGCCCGAGCGCAAGCAGGTGCGCACCGCGGCGCGGCCGCTCTCGCTCGCCGACCAGACACCGGGAGCCGCAGCATGACCGCCGCCACCGTACTGCCCGTGGTCTGGTTCTTCATCATCGGCTTTGCCGTGCTGATGTACGTGCTGCTCGACGGCTTCGTGCTCGGCATCGGCATCCTCACGCTGTTTGCCGACGATGACCGCCAGCGCGACCAGATGATGAACACCGCCGCGCCCATCTGGGACGGCAACGAAACCTGGCTGGTGATGGGCGGCGCCGGACTGATGGCGGCGTTTCCCAAGGCCTACGCGGTGGTGCTGTCGACGCTCTACCTGCCGGTGCTGTTCATGCTGATCGCGCTCATCCTGCGCGGCGTGTCGTTCGAGTTCCGCTTCAAGGCGAACCGCTCGCGCTGGGTCTGGGGCTTTGCGTTTGCCGCGGGCTCCATCGTTTGCGCGTTCATGCAGGGACTGATCCTGGGTGCGCTGGTGGAAGGCATGCCGCTCGCGGGCGGCAAATACGTGCACAACGCGGCGTTTGCCTGGTTCAGCCCGTTTTCGATGTTGACGGGCGTGGCCGTGGTGTTCGGCTACGCCCTCCTGGGCGCCACCTGGCTCATCCTGAAAACCGACGGACGCGTGCAGGAAATCGCGTTCCACCTGGCGCGCCTGCTGATGTTGGCGGTGATTGCCTTCATGGGCCTGGTGAGCGCCTGGCTGCCGTTCCTCGATACCGGCCTGATGGCGCGATGGTTCACCTGGCCCAACCTGCTGTATCTGTCGCCGGTGCCGATCCTGGCCGCCCTCGACGCCGCGGCGCTCTGGTTGGCGGTCAACCGGAACCACGAGGTGGCGCCGTTCGTGCTGTCGCTGTGCTTCTTCCTGCTGGGTTTCATCGGCCTCGTGGTCGGCATCTGGCCGAACATCGTGCCGCCTTCGCTCACCATCTGGGACGCCGCCTCGCCGGTGCAATCGCAAGGCTTCGTGCTGGTGGGCGTGATCATCATGATCCCGGCGGTGCTGGCGTACACCGGCTACTCCTACCACGTGTTTCGCGGCAAGGTGGCAGCGGACGCCAGCTATTACTGAGCCACGCGACCCGCCGGCGCGGCGCGGCCGTGCCATGAAAGATGACGTCGCTGCTCCGCGACCCCATGACGGGTCATGGCCGCGCGAGCGGCCGTCACCTGCGCGCGGC
Source organism: Burkholderiaceae bacterium (assembly GCA_004299095.1). Taxonomy (GTDB): domain Bacteria; phylum Pseudomonadota; class Gammaproteobacteria; order Burkholderiales; family Burkholderiaceae_C; genus Ottowia. The sequence continues at coordinate 5,245 of SCQQ01000077.1, forward strand.
GAGGTCATGCCGCAGCGCGGCGCAGGCAGTCATCTTGCCAGCGGCTTGACGCAAAACGTTTTCGCGAAAGCCGTGCGTTCGCGGGCGCAATAATCATTCCGTTGCCACCCACACGACAAGGAGACACCCTCATGGCCCATCCGCTTTCATTTCCGGCCGCATGCCGCAAACGCCATTGGACCGGCGCGGTCGCCGTGATCGCCGCCGCCGGCGCGCTGTTGTCCGCCTGCGCCACCGGGAGCACAGGTGTCGAATCGGCCGCGGTCGACCACGGCCCGGCGTTCTACCGCTACGACGCCGCGGTTCCGGCCCAGCCCGGAAAATTGTTGCGGCAGGAGCCGCTGCCCGCAGCCTTCGGCCTCGCATCCGCGAGCCAGGAATGGCGCATCCTCTACACCTCGACCGACGGCAACACCGGCCACGGCCAGCTCGTCGCCTCGGGCGCCGTGTTCTACCCGAACGGTCCGGCGCCGCAAGGCGGTTGGCCGGTGATTGCGTGGGCGCACGGCACGGTCGGCATCGCCGATCGCTGCGCGCCCTCGCGCACGCCGCGCAGCGCGCGCGACGCGCGTTACCTCGACGCCTGGCTGAACCAGGGCTTCGCCGTGGTGGCTACCGACTACCAGGGCCTGGGCACAGCCGGCCCGCACCTGTACCTGGACACGCGCGCCGAAGCCTACGCGGTGCTCGACGCCGTGCGCGCGGCGCTCGGCGGCATGAAGGATTTGTCCAATCGCGTCGTCCTGGTGGGGCAGTCGCAAGGCGGCGGCGCGGCGTTTGCCACGGCCGCCTTCGCGCCCGACTACGCGCCCGATGTGCACGTACTGGGCACCGTTGCCACCGGAACGCCGTATCTGCAATACATCCTGCGCTCGGGCAAGTCGCCGTTCAAGCCCGATCAGCCGAATCCGACGCTGGCCTACAACCTGTACCTGGGCCACACCGTGCAGGCGCTGGATCCCGCGGTACGGCCGGCGCAGCTGTACAAGGCGCGCGCGCTGCCGCTCTACGACAGGGCGGCTGAATCCTGCGTCGACGAAATGGAAAAAGACGTGGTGCTGGGCGGCCTGACCAACGCCAACACACTGCAACCCGAAGGCACCAAAGTCATGGCGCACGCGCTGGGCGCGCGCATTTTCTATCCCACGCTCAAGCTCGCGCACCCGCTCTTCATGGGCACCGGCGGCAAGGACAAGGACGTCCCGACCGACGGGCAGCTTCAGCTTGCCAAGGACGCGTGCGCGGCCGGCACGCTGGTGCAGCAACACGTGTACGAAAGCCTGGACCACAGCGGCACGGTGAACGCGTCGCTCGCGGATTCGGTGCCGTTCGTCCGCCAGCTCCTCGCGGGTCAAGCGGTGGCCTCGACGTGTGCGAGCGGACCGCAACGCACGCCTTGAGCCGCGCTGCCGGGACTCACAACTCCACCGAAGCGCCAATTTCCACCAACTGCTCCGACGGAATGCCGTAGTACACGGTTGCGCTGGTGGCGTTGCGCGCCAGGAACGAGAACAACCCCACGCGCCAGCGCGACATGCCGATGCCCTTGCCGGAGCGCACGCGCTCGCGGCTTTCGAACCAGACGATCTCGGCGGGATCGATGCGCGGCTCCACCGGCAACTGGCGCATGCGGCCGGGCACGTGCATGCGCTCGGCAAAGCCGAAGTTCAGTTGCACGCGCCAGAAGCCGAAGCCCAGATCCTCAACCTGGTTGCGCTCCTCGAAATCGGCGCGCGGCTGGTCCAGCACGGACACGGTCAGCACCAGATTGCGGTCGTGCAGCACGTGGTTGTGCTGCACGTTGAGGCGCAGCGCGCGCGGCGCCCATTCCGGGTCGCCGGTGAGGAACACGGCGGTGCCCGGCACGCGCAGGATGGGTTCTTCCTGCAAGTGCGCGATGAAGTCCTCCAGCTTTTCGCCGCCCGCGCGCACGCGCCACGACAGCAGCGTGGCACCGCGCCGCCAGACGATCATCATGATCAGCATGGCCGCGGCCAGCGCCAGCGGGAACCAGCCGCCCTGATCGATCTTGAGCAAATTGGCGCCGAACAGCGCCACGTCGATGACCACGTAGACCAGCGCAAACGCGCCTAGCCGGAGCCAGCCCCACTTCCAGCGCTCGCGCGCCACCAGCAAGATGAGCAGCGTGGTCAGCACCATGGTGCCGCTCACGGCAATGCCGTAGGCGCCCGCCAGCCGCTCCGAGGCGCCGAAGCCGATCGCCGCCGCCAGCACGGCGGCCAGCAGCAGGTAATTCACCGTGGGCAGGTAAATCTGCCCTTCCATGTGGCCCGAGGTGTGGCGCACGCGCGTGCGCGGCAGGTAGCCCAGTTGAATCGCTTGGCGCACCATGGAAAACGTGCCGGAAATGACCGCCTGCGAGGCGATCACCGTGGCCAGCGTGGCCAGCGCGATGAGCGGATACAGCAGGGCATCCGGCGCCAGCAGATAAAACGGCTGGCTCACGGCGTAGCCGTGCCGCATGAGCAGCGCGCCCTGGCCAAAGTAGTTCAGCACCAGCGCCGGAAAGGCAAAGCCGAACCAGGCGTAGCGAATGGGCGGCACGCCGAAATGGCCGATGTCGGCATACAGCGCTTCGGCGCCGGTCATCACCAGCACGACGGCGCCCAGCGAGGCAAAACCGGCAAAGCCGTTGTGCTGCATGTAATGCACGGCCCAGCGCGGATCGAGTGCGCGCAGCACGTGCGGATAGTCGATCAGCCCGGCCACGCCCAGCGCCGCGATGGTCACCATCCACAGCGCCATGATGGGACCGAACAGCACGCCCACCAACCCGCTGCCGCTTTTCTGCATCAAGAAAAGCAGCACGATGATGACCACGCCGAGCGGCAGGACCCAGTGCGACAGCGCCGGCACGCGCAGCTTCAGCCCTTCGACGGCCGACAGCACCGAAATGGCCGGCGTGATGACGCTGTCGCCAAAGAACAGCGCAGCGCCGGCGAGCCCCACCATCATGACGACGCGCGCCGTGCGCCGGTGCTGGCGCACGGTGCTGTGCGCCAAGGCGGAGAGCGCGATCATGCCGCCCTCACCCTGGTTATCGGCGCGCATCACGAACACCACGTACTTCACGCCCACCACCAGCACCAGCGCCCAGAACACCAGGGACAGCAGCCCCAGGATGTTGTCGTGGCTGGGCGCGATCTGGCCGCTGCGAAAGGCTTCCTGGAAGGCGTACAGCGGACTGGTCGCGATGTCGCCAAACACCACGCCAATCGCGCCCAGCATCAGCTTGGAGAGCGGCGGCGTGAGCGCTGCCGTGCTCGATTCAGCCGGATCGGTGGTCGGATCCGTTGGCATCATTGTCCCTTGGCCCCGCCCGCCTCAGCCGTGTGCGCGACGTCGCCGCAGCCGCTCCGGGCGCGCATCCGCGCGACTGCCCTGCGGCAGGACGCCATCCACGTCCGATTCCACCCCGACCGCGCGGCGACTCGGCCGACGGACAAACCGGACTGGTTCTCGCTTTCGGCAGCCACTCAGCGCATGTTGCCGGTGTGGCCGAGCGAATAGCGGCCGGGCTGCGGCCACACCGCCAAGCCATGCGGTTCCATGCCCACCGGGATCTTGCGCACCGCGCCCGTGTCGGTGTCGATGGCATAGACCACGTCGTCGAAGCGCCCCGAGAGCCAGAGTGTCTTGCCATCGGCGCTGACGCCGCCCATGTCGGGGCTGCCGCCGCCCGGGATGGGCCAGTTGGCGATCACCTTGTTGGTCGCAAAGTCGACCACCGACACGCTGCCCGGGCCGTTGCGCGTGCCGTGCACCTTGTGCGTGCCGCGGTTGGTGACATAGAGCTTGCTGCCGTCGCGGCTCGGATAAAGCCCGTGCGTGCCGATGCCCGTGTGAATGAAACCGACCCTGGTGAGGCTGTCGCCATCGACCAGCCAGACGCCATCGGCCATCATGTCCGCCACGTAGAACAGCTTGCCGTCGGGCGCGATGCGGACATCCTGCGGCATGCCGTTCTTGGATAGCTGCAGGTAGCCCAGCACCTTGCGGTTGCGCCAGTCGACCTTGACCATCTCGCCGCCGAATTCACAGGTGAACAGCGCGTACTGGCCGTCGATCGAGAAGTCGGCGTGGTTCACGCCCTTGCACTGCGGCACCTCGACGCTGGCGATGAGTTTCATCGTGTGGGCATCGCGGAAATCAAGGCGTTTGCGCGCTTCGGCCACGACGATGGCCTCCTTGCCATCGGGCGTGAAGTACATGTTGTACGGATCGTCCACCGCCACCGGTGCGCCGCGCTTGCCGGTCTTGGGATCGACGGGAATCAGGTCGCCGTCGGTATGCCCTTCGGCGTTGTCGGTGACCCAGAGCGTTTGCAAATCGTACGACGGCACCACGTGCTGCGGGCTGCGGCCCACCTTGAACCTGTCCACCACCTTGTACGTGTCGGGATCGATCACGTAAACATCATCCGAGCGCAGGTTGGGAACGTAAATGCGCTTGAGCTGGCCGGCAACCGCCGGGCTCAGGTCGCCCGCTGCGGTCTGGCTGTAGACGTTGCCGCCAATCACCGGCGGCATGCCGGGAACGGTCTGAATGCCGGAGGCCGCTGCGCCTGCGGGGACGACAGCGGCCTTGGCATCGGCTGCGGCGGGCGCGCTCCAGGCCGTGGTGCCCAGGAGCGCAAGCGCACCCGCTGCCAGCAGCGTGCGGCAGAAACCATGGGACAAACGAAAACGCATCACTTGAACTCCAGAAAGAATTTCCTGACAGAACCCGCCTGCCTCAACGGCAGCGCATCACCCTCGTCAGCGGCCCGCCGTATCCCGGCGAATCGCACCCACCGTGGCTTGCACGATGGCATCCACCCCCAACTGCCCGAGCGCTGCCGTGGCGCCGCGCGGATCGCCGCCGTAGATGCCCTCTGCGGCCGTCGGCGCGGGCGCATGCGCCAGTTCCGCGCTGCGCACCATCCGCGGCGCCACCGCCAGTTCCAGCGCCGTGTCGGCCAGGCCCGCGTGCGTGCCGATGTCCTTCTCGGGCACGCCGTGCTGGCGCAACAGCGCGGCGTAGCCGGTGGAACTGGTTTCATAGTATTCCGGCGGCACGAAGGCGCGCGCGGACCCCTTGGCCCAGGACTTGTTCAAGCGCGCCACGACGTTGCGCACCGCGCCCTGGTAGCCGCCATGGTCGCCCAGGAAAACCACGTTCCTGAAGCCCGCCGCCTTCAGGCTCTCGGCGGCCGATTCCAGCGTCTTCTCGAACACCGCAGCCGGCACCGTGAGCGTCCCGGGGAAGCGCATGTGCGAAGTCGGCGGCGCGATATTGCCCTCCGGCACGTAGGCAATCACCGGCGCCACCAGCGCGTTGCCCAGCTTTTCCGCGATGCGTTGCGTCAGCACGAAGACGCGCGCGTTGTGCTTGCCCAGCGCGACGTACGGGCCGCTCTGCTCGGTGCCGCCAATGGGAATGATGGCCGTGGTCTTGCCGGCGTGGATTTCGGTCCGCAACTCGGTCCAGGTCAAATCTTCCAGCAGCGTGGTGCGCGGCGTTTGTGCACTGGCGGTCGCCATGGCGGCGGTCAACAGCAGCGGGATGAGCGCGCGAAAAGCGTGAAACAGCATGAAAAGCAAATCGGCCCCGAAAGGCGGGACCGAGTGACAGGTGCGCATTTTAATTGGCGCGCGGTCCGACGTCCCCGATGGGCACGCGGCGCAAGCCGGCGCTTCAAGCGCGGCGCTTGTGCGTCGCCTTCCGGTGGGTGGTGGTTGGCGCGGCCGCGTGCTCGGACCGGGGCGCGGCAACCGAGCGCGCCAGCGCCGCCGAGAACAGCGCATGCACGTGCTGCCGGCGGGTTTCCTCTTCAGGCGCCAGACTGGCCGACTGGGCCACCAATTCGTCGATGGCGCCCAGGCCCCAGCGTATGTCCTCAGCCGACGATTGCGCGAGCAAATGCGGAATCGCGCCAATGGCGGCGTCGGGATGGCGCCAGGCCAGCAGCGCCTGGGTGCGCACCAGATCGCGGAACGCCGCTTCATCCGGCAATTCACCGCCCAGGCGGTCGTACAAAATGCACCACACGCGCCGGAAATGGCGGCCGTCGGCCTCACCGCGCGCCTGCGCGATGTGGAACAGCGCGCGCAACACGGCTTCGTACACGCCGCCTTCATCGACGCTGGCCTCGCGCCGCTCCCACTCCCGCTCCAGATAGCGCAGATGCTCGGGCGCCTCGCCCGGGTGTGGCCGCGGCGGCGCGTCATCGCGCAGGCTTTGCCCGGCCAGCGCCTGCATGAAGGGCGAACCGTAAATCGAGCTGAACAGCAGCGCCTGCAGGTTGTCGCGCGCGTCGCGCCAGGCATCCAGCGTGCGCACGACGGCATCCGACACGGCGTTCTGCCATTGCCACAATGGATTGTCGGGCGCCACCTTGGTCCGGTGCGCACGCACCGCCTTGGCCGCGACCGCAACGCCCTGCGCCCACGGGTTGCGGTCCGACCACCACTCGAACCCGAGCCGGACCGGCTGCAGCAGCTGCAGCCAGTGTGCGGTTTGCACGTTCGACAGCGCCCGCATCCACGGCTGCCAGATGTTGCGGTACAGCGCCAGGTTGATTTCCGACACGCGCGCCGCGGCGGCAAAGCGGCGTTCGCTCGCCGGGTCGGGCTGCACGATGCTGCGCATCTCGTCGATACCGCTGCCGCGCAGCGTCATCAGGTACTTGCCGTCGAGCAAATCCTGCGCCGAGACGTTCGGCGGGCAATCGGCCACCTCGGCGCGGTAAATGCCGGCGGGCAGCAAGTCGATCAGGTCCATGTTGGCGGTGAACTCGCGATGTTCCTTGCGGCCCACGCTGCCCGACACGAAGATCCCGAGGTGCCCGATGCTCTTGTGCGTGGCAAAAACGATGGTCTGGTCGTGCGCATCGATTTCCGCGTCGTTGCGATACAGGTCGGTGATCCACCCGAGCGCCTGCGCCGGCGGCGTGATGTTGTCGCCGTACGAGCAAAACACGATGATGGGCGAGCGGATGTTGCGCAAATCGATGCGCACGCCGTCCGAGGTGGTGAGTTCGGCCGTCGCCAGCTTGTTGCCGACGAACAGGTTGTCCACCAGGTACTGCATTTCCTCGGCGCCCAGAAACACGTGGCCGCCCCAATATTTTTCAAATTCGAGATAGCGCGGGCCTTCGGTGTCAACGTCGCGGTACACGTTGTATTGCTTGCTCCAGAGCGTGTTGGCCGGGTTCAGGCTTTCGAAGTTCTGCACCAGCCAGGCACCGTCGAAGCGCCCCGCACCCAGGTCGCTGGCAAGCGCCGTGCCCCAGCTGCCGCCCATGAGTCCGCCCAGGTAGCGCATTGGGTTGTCGCCGGCCCAGTACGACAGCGGTGAGCCGGCCACGAGGATCGGGCCGAACAGCTCGGGCCAGACCGCTGCGGTCATCAGGACTTGCCAGCCGGCCTGGCAGTTGCCGATGACGGCCGGTTTGCCCCATCTTTCCGGGTGCAGCTCGGCCACCTTGCGCACGAACGCCGCTTCGGCGCGCATCACGTCTTCGATCGTTTGTCCCGGCACCGGATCGGGCAGAAAGCCGACGAAATAGCACGGATGGCCGGCTTTCAGAATCTCGCCCACTTCGCTGTCGCGCTTGAAGCCACCGATGCCCGGGCCATGGCCGGCGCGCGGATCCACCACGATGAATGGCCGCTTGGTGGGATCGGCCTCGGCGCCTTCGGGCGGAACGATGCGCACCAGCCCGTAATTCACGGGCCGCGGCAGGTCGGCGCCCGACAGCACCAGCTCAGCCGGGAAGTTGAGCACGTTGGGCACGGCCTCTTGCAGATGCGCGCGGTACTGGTTGCCGCGCTGGCGCCGGATGTCGGCATAAAGCAGCGTGCGCTGTGCGGCATCCTGCACGTAACTGGCGGCCGCGCGCCACCCGGCGATCGGATCGAGCAGTGCGCTCATTCCGTTGAAATCATTCGCCCCAATCGCCTTGACCACGATTCAACTCCTTGCAGGCCGCCCCAGCGCCGCGCCCGCGCATCAGGTTTTCGCTCCATGCCGACGCCGTGCCGCGGCGATGCGGTGCACGTCGTGCGTGGCGACGCCGACGTCGCGCGGCGGCTTCTCGAAAAATTTCGGGTGTTCCAGCGTTTGCGCCATGTCGGCAAAACCGCTGTCCCAATGTTCGTGCTGCGTGCCAATGCCGAACGCGAAGTCCTTGTACTGGGCCTCGTGCGACTTGGCCTGGTAAATCAGGTGCACCACGTTGAAAACCGAGCGCGACATCCAGGGCTTGAGCGTCTCTTTCAGGCGGGCATCCAGCGCGCCTTCCGGCACTTTGCTCACGAGTTCGCTGATGGCGTGACGCAAGCGCTCGAACTGAGCCTCGGTATCGGTGCCGCGCCGCGTGCGGCTGGAGTATTGGATGTCCTTGCGCCGCTCCAGCACGTCCATCATGGTGTGCGGCACATCGCCGCGGGCGCTCCACAAATCGACTTGCAGCGCCAGCGTGTCGTGCAGCGGCGCCTCGGCCCAGACGCGCTCCAGCGGCGTGTTCGACACCAGTCCGCTGTCCCAGAAGTGCTTGCCGTCCACTTCGACCGACGGGAAGCCCGGCGGCAGCGCGCCCGACGCCATGATGTGCTCGGCGCAAATCGCTTCATGGGCCGAATCGAAATAGCGCACGTTGGCGTTTTCGACGCACACCGCGCCCACCGAAAGCCGCGCCCCATCCGGCGCATTGATGCGATCGAAATCGACGAAGCGCTCGAGCGTGCCCTTGAGCGCCGAGGTGTCGTAGAAGCTGGTGGCCGCCGGGCTGCCGTCGCTGAAAGCGAACGGCGGGAACTGGCGCAGCTTGAAAAACCCTTCCTGGCCAAAAAAGAGCGCGCCCAGCGCACCCAGCGAATTGGCCCATGCGCCCATCACGTCGCTGGTCGGGAAAAACGAGAGCAGCGCGCGCACACCGGAACCAACGGCGCTGGCGCCGCCGATCGGCTCGCAAATCAAATCCCAGAACTCGTGCAGGCGCTCGACCCGGTGCTCGGGCGCGTTGCCCGCCAGGATGGCGGCGTTGATCGCGCCGATCGAGGTGCCGACGAACCAGTTGGGCCGTATATCCGCCTCGTGCAACGCTTCATAGACCCCGCACTGATAGGCCCCCAGCGCGCCGCCGCCCTGCAGCACCAGGGCCACGGTTTGATATTGCCCGGCGAGCGCGGCCGGCGTTTGATCGACCGCGTTGCGCACGACCCTGGGCGCCGCTGGTTTTGTTGCGGGTTGACGTGATTTTGAGGTTTTTGTTGCCATTTTCCTGAACCTTGTCCGGTACGTAGGGGCGGCTTGCGGCTGCCCACATCACTGTTGGGATCGTCGATCGCGCTGCGAGTTTCAAAACGACCTGCTGACCGCGCGCCCGAGTGATCCACCGATCCGAGTGTGCGACGAAACGTGAATCCAGGCTCGCGGCGCGAACACCGCACATCGCGCGCAAGGCTTCGCTGCCGCACGGGCATTGCCGGCGCGCAGGCCGAAACCGTCCATGACAACGATCAGAAGCGGTTCAGCCCAAAATCGCTGGCGTCGCCGATCACTTGCAGAGAACACCGTGCCCGATTCCTTCGACCTCACCCGCTATCTGGAGCGCATCCGCCACAGCGGCAGCACGGCAGCCACGCTCAGCACCTTGAACGCACTCACGGAAGCGCACGCCGAGTCCGTGCCGTTCGAAAACGTCGACGTGTTGCTGCGCCGGGCCATCCACCTCGAACCGGCGGCGTTGTACGAGAAGATCGTCACCCACCAGCGCGGCGGCTATTGCTTCGAACTGAACGGCCTGTTCCTCGAACTGCTGCAACGCCTTGGCTTCGACGCCCGCCCGATCGGTGCGCGCGTGCGCTTGGGCGAGCCTGATCGGTCGGTGCTGCCGCGCCGCACCCACCTGTTGATCGAGGTTCGGATCGACGGCGCGACCTGGATCACCGACGTGGGCGTGGGCGCGGCCTCACTCACCCATGCGCTGCGGCTGCAGCCCGACGTGGAGCAACCCACGCCGCATGAGCCGCGCCGCCTGCAGCAGCAGGGCGACCGCTGGTTCCATCAGATCCGGCGCGACGGCATCTGGAGCGACGTGTACGAATTCACGCGCGACGATTTCCCGCTGGTCGACCGCCAGTTGGCCAACTGGTACACCAGCACTTGCCCGGACTCGCCTTTCCTCACCGACCTGAGCGTGGCGCTGGCGCAGCCACAGGGCGAACGCATCACGCTGAAAAACCGCGAATTCACGCGGCGCGCGCCGGACGGAACGACCCGGCGGCACGTGCTGGAAAGCGAGGCGCAACGGCTGCGCGTTCTGGAGCGCTCGTTCGGTATCCAATTGCCGGCAAGAACGCAGTTGCCGCCTAAATAACGCGCCGCGCGCGCCCCGCGGCAGGTCGTCAATCGGGCGCCCGCACCGGTGCCCAGAGCGTGATCCGTGTGCCCGAGCCTGCCGACGCCGCTTCAATCGTCAGGCGGCCGCCCAGCAAGCGCGCCCGCTCGTGCATGCCACGCACGCCTTTGCCGTAGGCGTGCGCCTGCCCGCGCCCAGCCCGGGCTTTCCCGCACCATGCGATCCCGTTGTCGACGACCTCCAGCTCTACCGCGTCCTGGCTTTCCAGGTACGAACAATGAACCATGAGGCGACTCGCTTGCGAATGCTGTACGACGTTGGCAAACGCCTCTTGCGCAATGCGCAGAATGTGGCGCGCGCGCTCGCCGCGCACCGTGTCGAGCCGCGCGTGAGGAATCACGTCCCACTCGACCCGGGTGCCGACCGCTGCAAACAGCGGCCCCATCCGATAGCGCAAGCTCGCAAGCAACGCCAGCACCGGCAAATCCTCGGCTTCGCCATCCACCAGCAGTTTCAGTTCGAGCAGACATTCCTGCAAACGCGCCACGACGGTGCGCTCGTGCGCGGTATCCTTTTTCAAGGCCGAAATGATGCTCGACAGATGACCACCGACCCCATCGTGCAAGTCTTGGGCCATGCGCGCGCGCGCATGACGGGCGGTGCTGGCGGAACCAATATGCATCTTGACGCGGCGCGTGGCAACGAGCCAGATCAAGGCCAGCAGCGGCGTGTAAAAAACCTGCCCCCAGGACACGCCCACGGGCTGCCCCACCGCGTCCAGCAGATCATCAATCATGACGCCCACCGCCGGCACGGCAGTGAGCAACAACAGCCACCCGCGCGTGCCGCCGCGGCGCCACAAGGCATGCGCCAGCATCAGCACAAAAGTCAGCGTCATGGTGACATTGAACGCGGCCCACAACGGGAGACGCAGAACCCGCGCATCCGCAAGCGGCAGCAGAGCAAAACCGAAACCCAGAACCGCCTGTCCCACGAACATCCACTTGCGCAACGCGAGCGGGTCCCGGACCAGCGCCATGATCAGCGCCGTGACGCCCAGGATCATGCATTGGTAAGTCACCCGCGAGGCGGTGATCATGGGCACCCCGCTCAGGGCGCCAGCCGCCCCCAGCAAATCGAGCAGCGCGAGCACGGCAAACGGAAAGGTCGCGCAGAAATAGAGCGTATCGAGCCGGGCCGCCCCGCGGCGCCGGCCGACCCACGCGCACCCGGCGAGGAAGGATGCCGCAAGCAGAGCGATCCATTGCATGGCCATCGTCGCTCTCCGCCGCAGTGCTCAGCCACTTGCCGCCGCGCGCAAGCGCGATCCGGACGCCCGGTCACTCATAGAGCACCCCCCAGTCGGTCGCACGGTGCACCGCTTGCGCGCGCGAGCGCACTTCAAGCTTGCGGAAAACGTTTTTCAGGTGGGTGTCGACGGTCTGGTTGCTGATCACCAAGCGCTTGCCGATTTCGCAACTGGTGTAGCCAGTCGCGACCAGTTGCAGGATTTCGCGCTCGCGGGCTGAAAGCCTGCCCCCCGAGGCCCGGCCAGACCGTGCCTTTTTGCTGCTGGGTGCAGCGCTGCCGTCGAGGCGCTTGAGAAGGCGCCGCGCCAGCGTTGGGGTAATGGCCGCGCCGCCATTCACGACCTGCAGAACGGCTTGTGCGAAGTTGCCAAACCAAGAACTTTTGATCAGATAGCCCGTTGCGCCCAGTTCAAACGCCTGCAGCGCCGATTCATCGTCCTCCATCACGGTGACGACCACGGCTTCCGCGTTGGGTCGCGCGCGCTTCACGTACTCGATCAGCTCGAATCCGGAACCATCGCGCAGCCTGAGATCAACCAGCAGCACGTCAAACGCGTGCGCAGCAATCGCGCGCTTGCCGTCGCGCGCCGAGCCTGCCTGAGCGACGAGGTCGATGCGCTGGTCGGCTTCCAGCTCACGCGCGATCTCGTCACGCATGTGCGGGTCGTCGTCAACCACCACGACGCGCACGGGATGTTGATGCTGGCCCATCAGGAACGGCGGCCAGAGCGGCGCTTGGTATGGCCCCTGCACCGCGGGGCCCAAGCGACCGTTGCCGGTTTTGGTACCGTGCACCAAAGTGCCGGTTCGCTCTTCAGCGGACTTCATGGCTGCTTCCTCCTTCGGCCCCCTGGTGTCAGGGAACCTTCCACTCCACAGTCACTCCACCGGCTAATGCCGGATGTCGCGTCACTCGCGCGATCCGCGCTCAGAATCCATTGCAAGCGCAATGAGATGAAGCGTTTTCGGTGCGCAATTTCCGCAGCGACTACCTGATTCTTTTGCTCCCCCCTCCGGTGCTTTTTCACCGCCGTTAGCGCGTGTCCCACCAACGTGCTAGGGGTCTTTCAGAATAGCAGAGCCGCGCGCAGTTGGTACTGCCTACCCAATCCTGGGTACGCCAACGCATCCCCGTTCCGGGGAATTCACACCGCTTCCCCGTCACTGCACAGTGAACCCCGGCGCAACCCCAGCGGCGACTTCACCAACCACAAACCGCGAGGGCAGCGTCAAAGGGCCGGTTTCATCGGGCAATCCGAAGGCGCCGGAATGAGGAAAAACATCTCATGCAAATCAGGAGAAATATCATGAAAGTTAAAAAACTCGCGATCCTCGCGACCATGGCCTTCGCTTCGGTCGCATTCGCCGGCAAAGGACATGGTGGCGGCACAACCCCACCTCCGCCTACGCCGTCTGATCCGGTCTGCTCGATCTGTTCGTGGCAAGGCGTGTATGTGGGCGCGGCGCTGAACCAGGCGTTGACCATGAACGGCAGCAATGCCAAGGCCATCGCCAACGGCAGCAACACGACCGCCAACAACAACGTCGCGAGCAACACGTTCGGCGTGAAGATCGGCGCCGCGACGAACCAGGCCGCCACGTTCAATGGGTCGAATCTGCTGGCCGTCGCGGACGGTAGCAGCACCTCGGCTCAAAACAACGTGGCGAGCAACATCGGCGCGGTGTACGTAGGCGCGGCGCTGAACCAAGTGGCAACCGTCAACGGCAGCAATATCGTGGCGGTCGCCAAGGGTTCCAACACCCGCGCGGTGCAGAACCTGGCGAGCAACAACGCTTGCCAGACCTGCTCCAGCAACATGGGCAAGTAAGTACGGTAGGTTGAGCGTGCAGCAGGATCGACTGTCTTCCGTGGACAGCCTGCTGCCGCTCTTTTGCGGATAACCGGGAGGTCGCCATGAACAGCCGCTCATCCAATGCGCTGCTCGCACTCGTCATCTCGATAAACGTACTGATCGCGTTTGTCATCGCGGGTTTCAGCCCACGCGCACATGCGCAGAACGCACCGGGCACCGATCCGATCGTGATCTCTGGAAAAATAAGCTTCGAAGGACTCCCGATGGGACAGCCCAGCGTGTCAGAGCCGCTTGACCGGCGCTCTGAATTGCCTTCCTGGCTGCAAGCCAAGATCGTGCGCCTGGAAGCCAAAGCCTACGCCGCCCTGGGTGGCGGCGACGGCACCATTTACACCGAGCAAGACGTGGTGAGCCGCCAAACCGGCAACGCGCTGCAGAAAACGTGCACCACCAACGTCGCGAGCAACGCGGGTACGCCGACCACGACCGGTCCGGTCAGCCCCAGCGGCAATCCGATCGGTCCCAACGCCGGTGCTGCCGGCCCCGGGGGCAGATTCGGGCCTGGAGCGACCACGAATCAAATCGCCGTTCTGCGCGGCAATCTGGTCACGATCTGCAAGTAGCGATCGCCGGATTTCAAGCGTCTTGAATGACCTGTCCGCAACACAGGTCCCCGAACGAACAGACCACGAATGGATACGGGGCCAGCCGCCCCGTTGCCGCGGGAAAAACCCAACCAACACCGCGGCATCACTGGAGGAGATCATCATGCGACGCACCCGACCGAGCGCTCCAAAGCGCGCTTCATCTCTTGGCCTTCGCGCGCAGATTAGCTGCGCGGCGGTCAGCCTTTTGATGCTGGCGGGCTGCAGCACGCCGATATCACCCAAGGACGACGCGCTGTTCCAGTCCTACGCGAGCGGCTCGGATCGGCCGGCGACCCGGCCGGTACGCTCGATCACGAGTTTCACCGGGGCGCTGTCGTGCATGGATCACATGATGCGCGACGCCGGAACGACCACCACGCTCATTTCGAGCACCTTTTTCCCGGATTATTCGGGGCGCGTGCCGGTGAACACCAAGGACATGGTGATCACGGCACTGTCGCAAATGTCGCGCGTCTCCAACGCGTTCCGCTATGTCGATTTCGAAGTCGACATCGCGCGTCAGGACACGGTGCAGAACCTGACCACGATCCTGCTCAACACCAACCAGATGCAACTGCAGCGCCCGGCGCTGTATATCTCCGGCGGAATCTCGTTCGTCGATCAGGGCGTCCTGTCGGCCAACCACAGCGCCGGTATTTCCGGTCCGAACGTCGAGGCTGGCTACAACCGGGATCGCTCGGCCACCGTGATCGGCCTGGAGATGCATCTGGGTGATTTCCGCACGCGCACCTTCATCCCGGGCATGGACTCCGCCAACGAAGTGGTGATCGGCACCTCCGGCCAGGGGCTGGATCTGGCCGGTCGAATCGGCGTTTATGGACTGCAATTCAACATCGGACGCAACCTGACGCAAGGCTCCGGCGCCGCGGTGCGCGCCTTGGCGGAACTGGCCTCCATCGAGCTTGCGGGCAAGTACACCAAGCTGCCCTATTGGCGTTGCCTGATGCAGGACGACACCAACCCCGAATTCCAGCGGCAACTGCGGGAGTGGTACGACTCGGAAAGCGCCGCCACCCACGCCCGCCTGATCGAGCGCTACCTGGCGAGCCAAGGCTACCTGTCGCCAGCGGCCACGCCCACCACGACGCAGAACGCCGCGGCGCTGCGCGACGCCATCGCGCGCTTCCAGGCCGACCACGGCATGGTGGTCACCGGTATCGTCGATTTCACCCTCTACGAGCGCGCCATGCGCGACTTCGTGGCGCAGGATGAAAACGGCCACCTGACGCGGATCGGCTGGCCCAGCACCGGCGCAATTCCGGAACCCGCGCCACTGGCGATCGACATGCAAATCGAAAACCCGGTGCGCGATCGCTCGAAGTTCGCGCCCGGAACCCAGATCTTCGCGTCGGCCACGCTGTCGCGCTCGGCGTACCTGTTCTGCTACCTGCGCGACGCCAACGGCAACGTGGTCCGCATCCAGCCCAACATGGCCAATCCGTCGGCCTTGGTATCGGCCAACCAATCGGTGCGCCTGCCCGACTGGATGGTTCCCTACCCGGCGTACGTGCTCGAAGCCGGACGTCAGGGCAGCGAATCGTTGCTCTGCATTGCCACCACCGAGGACCCGACGGCACGGCTGCCCGAAGCGCTGCGCGCACCCGCGCTCACGCCGGTCAAGGGTTACGCCGATCTGGATCAAGTCAGGGAAGCGTATGTCACAGCCACGCAAGGTCACGACATCGCCACCCGTGCCCTGACATGGACCATCACAGCGCCGCCCAACGGAACCGCCGTGGCCAAGCCGAAAGCGCAGTGATTTCCACGCGATGCGGAGCCGCCACGAAAGCGGCTCCGCCTTGACCACCGCACTTCAGCGAGGCCCTCGATGGACCATTCCACCCGTTCCACCAAGCGCCGGCCCGATGGCATCCAAGCGAAAGGCATGGGCGGCGCGCCATCCCCGCCGCTCCTGCTGGGCGTGCTGCTGGCGCTGCTGACGCAATCGGCCGCCGCACAGCCCGGCCCGCACATCGATCTGCAATCGCAACGCGTGCCGGATATCCGCGTCACTCCGGAAAACGCACCGCCGGTTCAAGTGAATCCACAGCGACCTGAAACCAGCGTGCGCTCCGGGAGCCCGAATGATTCGCGCGCCAGCCAGCCGGCGGCAACCGTCACACGCGAACTCGATCAACTGCGGCGCAGCGCGACGCCAGCTTCCGGTTTTGGCTCGACGCAATCCGCGGCGCACGCCGCCTGGGTCCTCGGTCTCCTGAGCCTGCACGGCATTGCCGTGCCGTTCGACCCGCAGCAAGCAGTCGTGTGGTTCCGGCGCGCGACCGGCGCCAATCACGAACCGCTCGCCTGGGCCGGCATGGCGTGGTGCGCGATCGACGGCTGCGACGGCCCGCCCAACCCGCCGGAGGCGCAAGCCGCCATCGACAAACTCAAGCGGGTTCAGCGCAGTCGTGCGCTCTACCTGCAATGGCTGCTGGATGTCGCGCACAAGCCCATCACCCTGGCCGAAGCCGACGCGGATTCAGGCTCGATGTCAAGGAAACTGCCGCAAGCGGCGTTGTTGCAGCAAGCCGCCAAAGCCGGTGACGCGCCGGCACAGGTCGAACTGGGCGTCGCAGCAGCGGCACGTGGTGATTTTGCGTTGGCGCGCCAGTATTTCCGCAGCGCCGCCAGTCGCTCACCGGCCGCACGGGCCAACTTGCGCTTGCTCGACGAACGCGAGGCCAGCAGCCACCCCCGCAAAGGGAGCGAAGCCGACCAGGTGCTCGCGCAGGCGCAGCGCTTTCACCGCGGCGACGGCGTTCCGCTGAATTACGCGGAAGCCATCCGGCTGTACCAAAAGGCGGCAAGCCTCGGGAGCCTGCCGGCACGGCGCATGCTGGAGCTCATCCTGTCGCACCCCACGCCCCAAGGTTCGATCAACATCGGCTGGATGGCTCGACTGGCGCAACTGGACCCCACGTCCAACCTGCCCGCGCTCGACAGTCGGCGCTTCGCCGGCATCATGGAGCGCGATCCCACGCCGCTGGTCGACCTGATTCCGGCGCCCTGGCGGCAGCGCATGGGAACCGAACTTCGCTGACGATGGGGTGCGCAGCGGCGGTCATTCAACGCGTGAAATCGCTGTTGAGCCCGCCGCGGATGTGGTTGGACGATCCCGGGACAGGCAACGCCGGGCATGCGGCCAAGTCCGATCGCACCGCAAGAATGCGATGCGACCGCCCAGCTATCCCGCTCCCGATTTGAATTGATAATGATTCTCACATATATTCAGCATCGTGAAATCGATCGCGAACGTTGGGGTGGCGCCGAATCCGGCACCGGTGTGTCGCGGGGCCAGCCGCGCGTGCAGCAGCGCGTCGACCGACATGCAGCGGTCCAGCAGAACGGGCCCAGCCGCCAACCACCGCACCCGCGATTGACATCATCGGTTTCAATTCATGCCGCCCGCCATCCGCTCCGCCATCGCGGCCGACACGCTCACACAGCGCGCCGGCAGATGGCCGCTGCGCGCGCCCAAGCCGCGTAGCGCAGCCACACCGGTCCGCCACCGCCTCCACACGCTGCGCCACCCCTGGCTGCTGGCCGCGGCGTTGGTTCCGCTGGCACTGGTTGCGCTGCCTATCGTCTACGCGGTGCTGCGCGCGATGCAAGCGGGCTGGACGGGCGTTCGCACCGAACTGCTGCGCGCCTACACATTCGAGCTGCTGGCCAACACGCTGATCCTCGCGACGGGCGTGATGCTGCTCTCGGCCTTCATCGGCTTGAGCGTGGCGTGGTGCATCGAGCGCACCGACTTGCCATTCCGACGCTTTTGGCGCGTGGCCGCCGGCCTGCCGTACGTGATTCCGGCGTTCGTGTCCAGCTATGCGTGGTCTTCCATCAGCGTGTATTTCCAGAGCATGGCGGGCGCCATCCTGATCCTGTCGCTCGCGGTCTATCCGCTGGTCTACTTGCCCGTGGCGGCCGCGCTGCGGAGCACCGATCCGGGGTTCGAAGACGTCTCGCGCGCGCTGGGCTACGGTCCGTGGAGAACATTCGCCCGTGCGCTCATGCCACAACTCCTGCCGGCCCTTGGGGGCGGGGCGCTGCTGGTACTCACGCACATGTTCGCCGAGTTCGGCGGCCTCGCCATGCTGCGCGTGCAGACCTTCACCACGGCGATTTTCGAAGCCTACGAATTGCAGTTCGACAGCGCCTCGGCCGCGCTGCAGGCCATCGTGCTGATGCTGCTGTGCATCCCCGCTGCCTGGGGCGAGATGCACTTGCGCATCGGCCGCCGTTTTGCCCGCGTGGGCGGCGGCAGCGCGCGCGCGGCCACGCCGGTGCGCCTCGGGCGGCGCACCTGGCCGGTGCTGGGCGCGTTCGGCGTGCTCGGCGTGCTGTCGCTGGGCGTGCCGCTGACGACGCTCGCCTACTGGCTGTTCACCGGCCACTCGGCCGGCCGCGGCTACGACCAGATCTGGCCCGCGATCGAAGGCACCGTCACCCTTGCCGGTTCCGGCGCGGTGCTCACCAGCCTGATCGCCATTCCGCTGGTGCTGCTGGCGGTGCGCGAGCGCGGACGCCTGGCGCAACTGGCCGAGCGCCTGCCGTACATCGTGCACGGGTTGCCTGGCGTGGTGATCGCGCTCGCGCTGGTCTTTCTGTCGATTCGCGGCGTGCCGGGGCTGTATCAGACCGCCGCGCTGCTGCTGGTGGCGTACGCGGTGCTGTTCCTGCCGCTGGCGCAATCGTCGCTGCGCGCCTCGGCCGAACTGCTGCCGCCCCAGCTCGAAAACATCGCACGCAGCCTGGGCAAGCGGCCGCTCGGAGCGTTCATCTCGGTGATCCTGCCCAACATCGCGCCTGGCATCGGCGCCGCGCTGGCCCTCATGACGCTGGAAATCGGCCGCGAGTTGACCGCCACGCTGATGCTGGCGCCCACCGGCACCACGACGCTGGCCACGCAAGTCTGGTCGTACACGGCCGATGGCGAATACGCCGCCGCGGCGCCGTTTGCGGCGCTGCTGATCGCCATTTCGATCATCCCGGTCTGGGTCTTCACGCGGCGCTCGCTGCGCCATGGGCGCTAGCCCGCTGAGCCATTGAAATGCCGCCCGAGGACCGCATGAGACGAGATGCGATACAAGGCGCAAAGCGCAGCGATAGCCGGCGCTATCGCGAGCATTTGCAACGCCGCAGCGCGCCCGTATCGCGTGGGCAGCGGGAGGCGATTTCAGTGGTTCAGTGGGCTCCACCGCAATGAGCGACATCGAGGTCAAGGGGTTGTGCAAGTCGTTCGGCGCCGTGCAGGCGCTGCGCGGCATCGACCTGACGATCCGGGCCGGCTCGGTGCTCGCGCTGCTCGGGCCTTCGGGCTGCGGCAAGACCACGCTGCTGCGGCTGATTGCGGGTTTCGACGTGCCGGATGACGGCGAGATCCGCTTTGCCAGGCAGGTCATGGCCTCGCCTGCGCGATTCGTGCCGCCGGAGCGCCGCGGCATCGGCTACGTGCCCCAGGAAGGCACATTGTTTCCGCACCTCACGGCTGCCGGCAATATCCGTTTCGGTCTGCCGCGCGGCGCGGCGCGCGACCAGCGCATCCGCGAAGTGCTGGCGCTCACCAGCCTGGATGGCTTGGGCAGCCGCTACCCGGACGAACTCTCGGGCGGCCAGCAACAGCGCGTGGCGCTGGCGCGCGCGCTGGCGCCCAAGCCGCGCCTGGTGCTGCTGGACGAACCTTTCAACGCCCTCGATCTGGATTTGCGCCGCAGCATTTGCGAAGAAGTGGTGGGCGTGCTGCGCGGCACCGGAACCACCGCGGTCCTGGTCACGCACGACCCGGGTGAAGCTTTCGCCGCGGCCGACGAGATCGCCGTCATGCAGGACGGCCACATCATGCAGTGCGATCGCCCCGAGACCGTGTATTGGCAGCCTGCCAACCCGGCGGTCGCGCGCCTCACGGGTTCCGCGCTGTTCCTGCCCGGCCAGTTCAGACATCAGGGCGTCGAATGCTGCCTGGGCGCTCTGTGCCTGCCGCAGGGCATGCGTACACCTTCCGCCGGACCGGCCACCGTGATGGTGCGGCCCGAGCAAGTCCGCTGGAGCCCGAGCGGACCGGGCGTGGCCACGCGCGTCACGCAGCGTTCGTTCCGCGGCAGCCACACGCTGGTCGAACTGGATCTGGGCGGAACGCGGCTCAACTTGCGCATGCCTTCGCTCTCCGCGCCAGCCACCCAGTGCGCCGGTTTCGTTACCGTGACGGGCTGTTGCATGGCCTACCCGGCAGACAACATGCCCCATGAAAGCATGGCACGGCCAGCGGGCGAGACGGCCGTCGCCGGCGTGGACGAAATGGAGCTGTAGCGCGCTTCGGCTTCCGCACCATCGCGCCATCGCGCCATCGCGCCACCGCGCCATCGCGCCATCGCGCCACCGCGCCACCGCCGGCGCTGGCACGGCGAACGCGCCGGGAATGAAGTCGGCCCTCGAAATGGAAGCGCGCCGCAAGTGCGGCGCCGCCCGACACCATGATCCTGGCCGAGAACCGCACACCAACCGACCGGACTGAAGTTGAGCGCAGAACTCAGCCTTCGATCGCGTCACATTTGACTTTTCAACACGAATGCGAATAATTCGCATTCTTTAAATATCCCTCCCTTTTCGGATAGAAAGAAACCTCATGGAAAAACTTCGTCGCCGCTCGGTGCTGCAGCAGGGGCTGGCTTTGGGCGCCGCGCTCGCGGGACCCGGTGCGCTCGGCCTGGCACGGGCGGCCGATGCCCCGCGCGTGGTGCTTTACAACGGACAGCACAAGAACACCACCGAAGCGCTGGTCAAGGCGTTCACCAAAGCCACCGGGATCACGGTCGAGATCCGCAAGGGCGGCAGCGCGCAACTGGCGAACCAGATCATCGAGGAAGGCGAACGCTCCCCGGCCGACGTGTTCTATTCCGAAGAAAGCCCGCCCGTCTTCGCCCTGGCCGAACGCAACCTGCTGGCGCAACTGCCCAAGAGCACGCTGGATCAGGTCGCCGCGCGCTACGCGTCGCGTGATGGCACATGGGCCGGGATCACGGCGCGCACCCGCGTCACCGTCTACAACAAGAAAATGGTGCAGAAGCCGGAATTGCCGGCGTCCGTGTTGGAAATGGCGACCGCCGCGTGGAAAGGGCGCGTCGGCTTCGTCCCCACCAGCGGCGCCTTCCAGGAGCAAATCATCGCGATCAAGCTGCTCAAGGGGCGCGAGGCAGCCCTCAACTGGCTCAAGGGCCTGAAGGAATACGGGCGGATCTACAACGGCAACATGGCTGCCATGCGCGCCGTCGAGCGCGGTGAAATCGCCACCGCGCTGATCAACGATTACTACTGGTTCGTGGTCGCGCAGGAAATCGGCGTGGACAAGATGCAATCGGCGCTGCACTATTCCGCCCACGACGATCCGGGCGCGCTGATGACGGTGTCCGCGGCCGGCGTGATGAAAACTGCGCGGGACCCGGACGCCGCGCAAAAACTGCTGGCGTTCATGGTGAGCCAGCTCGGGCAGGAAACGATTGCCGCAACCGTCGCCGAATATCCGCTCCGACCCGGCGTGACGTCGCCGTTCGAAAAGCCTCCGTACAACCTCAGGCCGCTGAGCCAGATCGACCCGCCCAACGTCAGCCCGGCCGACATGGGCGACGCGGCCGACGCCATCACGCTGCGACGCGAAGCCGGCCTGGCCTGACGAAACGCGGCACCGTTGCTCCTGAAAATTCGCGGCGCCGCGGCCCCGTTTCAAAGCACTGGGAAAAAGAGCCGTGGCGCGGTTTGCCACGTGCCCAATGAACAGAACTCGCCCGTCAATCCGACCCGATGCTCACGGGTTTTGATTTTGGAGAAGCCGAAACGAAACGGGTTTTGTTTGTCGCGCCGACTTCAGGGTTTGCGGCGGCCGCCGCGGCGCAATCGTCAGTCACGCCGTATGGCGTGGCCGGTGCCGCCGTCGGCCAGATCAGGTCGCCGGCGCGGAGTAACCGCACGGCAACCGCACGGCGCAGGTGCAGTTGCCGAACAGCCGCCTGAATGACGACACCCTGAAAACGGGCGCCCAGGGGGGGAATATTCACCGCTGCGCGCCGGCCGACTTTTGATTTACCCTGAGCGTTCGTCGGCGCGCAGCGCGCACTGCCGGACGTCAAACCGATCTTTTCAAAGGAGCGTTTCCATGCAAGGCGACAAAACCGTCATCAAACACCTGCAGGCGCAGCTCAAGAACGAGCTCACGGCAACCAACCAGTATTTCCTGCACTACCGTCTATACGACCACTGGGGTCTGGCCAAGCTGGCGGCCAAGGAGCGCGAGGAATCGCTCGGTGAAATGAAGCACGCCGACCTGCTGATCACGCGCATCCTGATGCTGGGCGGCCTGCCCAATTTGCAAGACTTGGGCAAGCTCATGGTGGGCGAAGACGCCCCGGAAATCCTGCGTTGCGACCTGAAGCTGGAGCAGGCGGCGCAACAAACCGTGAAAGAAGGCATGGCGCATTGCGAAAAAGTGCAGGACTACGTCTCGCGCGACCTGCTGCGCGTGATCCTGGACGAGACCGAGCAGCACATCGACTTTCTGGAAACCCAGATCGAACTGCTCGACAAGGTCGGCCTGCAGAACTACCTGCAAACCCAGATGGCGCCCGCCGCCTGACGCTTGCGCGTGGCCTCGCGTCGCACAACCTTGCAGAAAGGGTGGCAGGCCGGATGGGCGATTGCCCTCCATCCCATCCCTGGTCGGGCACGAGCTTTACACCGCGTATTTGCAAACGCGATTCATTCTCATTATAATCCGTGCATCGTTTTACTCGACCTGCCCATCCATGATCGTTTGTGTTTGCAATCGAATTTCCGACCGCGAAATCGCACGGCACGTTCAGGCCGGCATGGACTTCAGCGACATCCAGCTCGAGCTCGGCGTGGGCACCTGTTGCGGCTGTTGCGAAACCTGCGCGCGCGAATTGGTGGCGGCTTGCGGACAGACAGACACGGCGCCGCGCAAGGTTGACATGCGCGGCGCGCTGCACGCCACGGCGTGATACCGGCACAAGCGATACCGCGGCGGTGGCGCCGGCGCTTGTCAGATCGGCGGTGCCTCGACCACAATAAGGCGTAGCGCGCGCGGCAAACGCGCGGTACGCCTCGCTTTCATTCCATCTCTCCCGAGGAGGTCACATGTACCAGCGCATCCTGGCAACGCTCGACGGGTCACGTTTCTCCGAAGAAATCCTGCCTTGGGCAACCGGCCTGGCCGCGGCGCAAGGGGCCACGCTCGAACTGCTGCGCGTGGTGGAAAAGGAGGCGGCCAGCGCCGAAGCGACGGCATACGTCAACCGTTTGGCCCAGGAGCACAACGCCCGCGGCCAGTGCCGGCCCACCAGCGGCAACGTGGCCGAAGCCATCCTGACGGAGGCGCACGCCGCGCCCGACACGCTGGTGGCGATGACATCGCGCGGCCACTCGGGCCTGATGGAGGCCCTCTTGGGCAGCGTGGCGCTGCAGGTGGTGCGCGCCAGCAAGGGCGCGCCGGTGCTGGTCTACCACCCGAGCGGCGCCAGCAACGCGGCCGCCGCGCCCGTCCGGATCAAGCACGTGATGCTGCCGCTCGAAGGGACCGCGCTGTCCGAAGACTTTGCGCCGCAAGTGGCGGAATTCGCCCGCTCGCTCGGCGCCGATCTGACGGTTCTGGCGGCGGCGCCATCGGACGACGTGGCGGACGCCGGCGACGCCATCATCGGACAGGGCTATGTGCGCGGGCAAGCACAAGAGCTGGCGCAGCGCTTTGGCATCCAGGCCAACTGGGACGTGCTGCACGGCGAGCCGGTGGATGCCATCGTCGGCTACTCGAAGGGGCGGCGCGACACCGTCCTGGCCATGACCACGCGCGGCCTCGGGGCGCTGGAATCGGCATTCGTCGGCAGCGTCACCGCCGGTTGCCTGCGCAAGGCCGGTGTCCCGGTGCTGATGCGGGCGCCCTAGCGCGCCGACTCGATACGGCACCCGTTGCCGCGCCGCAGGCTCTCTGCAAACCCGCGTCAATCGAGGCGCGTGGCGCATCTGCGCCACCTACAATAAGCAGCCATCCCCCGAGATTTTTCGCGCACCGCTCTCAACGCCTGTTTTTGAGCCCAAAAAGGAAACCGTACGTGAATCAAGAGCAGTTCAATCAGATCGCCAGCGGCCAGGGTTTCATTGCCGCACTGGACCAAAGCGGCGGCAGCACGCCCAAGGCGCTCAAGCTCTACGGCATTGCCGAAACCGACTACAGCGGCGACGCACAAATGTTCGACCAGGTGCACGCGATGCGGACCCGCATCGTCACCAGCCCCGCGTTCGACGGCAAGAGAGTCTTGGGCGCCATCCTGTTCGAGAACACCATGGATCGCCAGTTCGAGGGGCAAGACGCGGCGACCTACCTGTGGCAGAAGAAGAAAGTGGTGCCGTTCCTCAAAGTGGACAAGGGGCTGGCAGCCGAAATCAACGGCGTGCAACTCATGAAACCCATGCCGGGGTTGCACGCGCTGCTGGAGCGGGCCGTGGGCAAAGGCATTTTCGGCACCAAGATGCGCTCGGTCATCAACGGCGCCAACGCTGCCGGTATCGAAGAAGCGGTGGAGCAGCAATTTGCCGTCGCCAGCCTCATCCTGAGCGCCGGCTTGGTACCGATCATCGAGCCGGAAGTCAACATCAAGGCCGCCGACAAACAGCAGGCGGAAGTGCTGCTCAAGGCCAGTATCGGCAAACACCTGGACGCGCTTGCGTCAAAGCAAAAAGTCATGCTGAAACTCACGCTGCCGAGCGCCGATGGTCTCTACACCGACTTCACGCGCCATTCCAACGTGGCGCGCGTGGTGGCGCTCTCAGGCGGCTACTCGCGCGAACAAGCCAATGCACTGCTGCGCAAAAACCCCGGCGTGATCGCGAGCTTCAGCCGCGCGCTGACCGAAGGGCTGACCGCGCAGCAAAGCGAGGCCGAATTCAACGCCGCGCTGGATCAATCCATCGAATCCATCGCGCAGGCATCCCGCACCTGATTGCCGGCGTCCGGCCGCCCGCGCGGCGGCCTCTTGCACGCCCAGTCCGAACCAGAGCAACTTCATGAACCCGACGACAGCACTTCACGACCTGGGCCAAAGCCTGTGGCTGGACAACATCACGCGCACGCTGCTGGACGACGGGACGCTGGCGCGCTATATCCGCGACTATGCCGTCACCGGCCTGACCTCCAACCCGAGCATCTTTGAAAAAGCGCTGGCGCACGGCGACGCGTATGACGTGCAAATCCAGGCCGCACCCGCCAGCTTGGGCACCGAAGACCTGTTCAGCCAATTGGCGCTGGCCGACCTGGCGCGCGCGGCCGACCTGTTCCGCCCCGCGCACGCGGCAAGCGGCGGCACCGACGGCTGGGTTTCCATGGAAGTCTCGCCGCTGCTGGCCGACGACGCCCAAGCCACGGTGGCCGCCGCCCAGCGCCTGCACCAGCAAGGTGCGCGCGACAACCTGTTCATCAAGATTCCGGGCACGCCCGCTGGCGCCAAGGCCATCGAAAACGCCATCTTCGCCGGCATCCCGATCAACGTCACGCTGCTGTTCTCGCCCGATCAATACCTCACCGCCGCGCAAGCGTGGGCGAGTGGCATCGAGCGCCGCCTGGCCGCGGGCCTGAGCCCGGTGGTCCATTCGGTGGCCTCGCTGTTCGTGAGCCGCTGGGACGTCGCCGTAAAAGACAAGGTCCCGGCCGAATTGCACAACCGGCTCGGCATCGCCATCGCCCAAGCCACGTACCGCGGCTATCGCGAACTCCTGCACAGCCCGCGCTGGCGCAAGCTGAAAGAGGCTGGCGCGCCGCTGCAGCGCCTGCTCTGGGCCAGCACCGGCACCAAGGATCCGGCGGCATCCGACGTGCTTTATATCGAAGCGCTGGCGGCACCCGAGACGATCAATACGATTCCCGACAAGACGCTGGCGGCGTTCGCGGAGCATGGCAGGGCGCACGTCGCGCTCGCTGCGGATGGCGGGGATTGCGAGCACGTTTTGGGACGCTATCGCCAGGCCGGAATCGACCTGGACCAGCTCGCGCTGCAGCTCCAGCGCGAGGGCGCCGAAGCCTTCGTGACGTCCTGGAAAAAGCTCATGGCAGGAATTGAGGCCAAGCGCTGACCTGGGAAAAGAGCCCAGCCCTTATCAGAAGGCCCCGCACACCCGGAACTCATCATGCGACAAGCGCTGATCCTGGTTGACATCCAGAACGACTACTTCTCCAACGGCCACATGGCGCTGGTCGGCATGGAGCAGGCCGCAAGCAACGCCGCCACGGTGCTGCAGAAATTTCGGGAACAGCGGCTGCCGCTATTCCACATCCAGCACGTGTCGACGCGGCCGGGCGCGCACTATTTCGTGCCGGGCACCCCGGGTGTCGAAATCCATGCAGCGGTCGCGCCGCTTGCGGGCGAGCCGATCGCGCAAAAGCACTTCCCCAACGCGTTCCGCGAAACGCCGCTGCTCGGTTGGCTGAAAGACGCCAAGGTGGAAGAAGTCGTGATCTGCGGCGCCATGACCCACATGTGCATCGACGCCACCACCCGCGCGGCGTTCGACTTCGGGTTCCATTGCCAGGTCGTCGAAGACGCCTGTGCCAC
>SCQQ01000078.1 GCA_004299095.1 Burkholderiaceae bacterium
CCGCGCCCAACGCGATCCCCAGGCCCTTGTCGCGCTGCTGATCACGCGCCACTGCGCTGAAAACCACGCCGTCGAGCGCCTCCGCCGGATCAAACGCCACGCGCCCGTCGATCGTGAGCGCCACCAGCAGCGCGGCCCCTTGCCGCACACAAGCCGCACACAAGGCGTCGATCCAGTGCGCCGAAGTCAAATCCAGCAGCGCGGATGCGGTGACCACGGCCGCCCCGGCGACGCATCCGGCCAGCGCATCGGCGCCGAGGTCGCAGACCCGCGTCGTCACGCCCGAGGGCGCGCGGCCGCCGTGGACGGCAGCCAGCAATGCGGCATCGTGATCGAGCAGGCGCCAGGTGACCGGCTGCGGGAGACGCGCGCTCAAATAGCGGAAATTGGAACCCGAACCGGCGCCCAAATCGACGACCATGGGCTTGGCAGCGCCGCGGCGCCCCAACCAGGCGCCCAGCTCGCGCACCAATTCCGCAGAGCGGCTGCGATGATCCACCGGTTCGCGCAGCGCGAGCCAGTCGCCGCTGAACGTGGATTCTTCCGTGCTCATGGCTCGACCCGAAGCACCCGAGGCGCCCGCAGGCGCTGCAGCACGTCGAAAAAGCGCTGGCCAGCTTCATCCCAAGTCGGCAATGTCCGGGCGGCAGCGCGTGCCTCATGGCTCAGCCGTTCGCGCGAAGCCGCATCCGTCAGCACGCGCCGCAGCGCTTGAGCGAGCGCGACCGCATCGCCCGGCGGCACGGAAAATCCGGCGCCGGCCGGCAGCGTTTCGGCCAGCGCCCCGCCCGTGGTCGTCACCACCGGCAAGCCATGGCTCAACGCTTCAGTCACCGCCATGCCGTAGCCCTCGTACCAGGACGGCAGGACGAACACGTCCGCACGGCCGTACGCGGCCGACAGGTGCTGCGGCGCCACTTCCCCACGCCAGTCGATGCGCCCTTCAAGTCCACGGGATGCAATGGCGGCGCGCACCGCCCGCGCGCAGGCCGGGTCGCGTTCGCCGCCGATGAATTCGCAGTGCCACGGCACATCGCGCAGTTGCGCCAGCGCATCCACCAGAACGGCATGGCCCTTGCGCAGCACCAGCGTGGCCACGCACAACATCCGGGGCACAGGGTTCGGCGGTCGCGCGGTGACCGGCGGCCGATCCACGCCGGGTTCCACCGTGCTGATGCGCACCGCGTCCACGTCGTACGCAGCCGCCAGATGGCGTGCGGTGGTCGGGCTCGTGACGATCACATGGCGCACCAGCGCCAGCGCGCGCCGCTCGCTTGCACGCAAGCGCTCGGCCAGCGCCGGGGAAATGCCCCATTCATCGGCCAGCGGGTGATGCACCAGCGCCACCACGCAAAGCCGGTGCGCGTGGCGCGCCAGCACGTCGGGCAAGGCGCCCAGCGCCAGGCCGTCGATCACGACCCGCGCGCCATCGGCACACGTGGCCAACGCGCCCTCGAGCGCCCGTGCCGCCACGGCATCCGCATCTGGAAAGCGTCCCGCGAGCCCCACGTTTTCGACCACGCAGCCGCGCTCCGACAATGCCCGCGCGATGCGCGCGTCGTACAGATAGCCGCCGGTGTATTGGTTTGGATCGCCCGCCACCAGTAGGCGAACGGCGCTCACAAATCGGCCTCGTACCCGGCCCACGCGACGTGCGATTCCGCCAAACGCACCGCCATGCGCGCCAACCCCTTGGCGCCGGCGCCCAATTGCCCCGCGGCGATCGCGGCGCGCACGCGATCGAAAATCACCCGCGCCATGAATTCGGTGGTGGTGTTGTGGCCCGCGAGTTCGGCATGGTCGTCCAAGTTGCCCAGATTGAACGCGCCGAGCACGTTGGCGAGCGCGCTGGACGCCGCGCCAATATCGACCACCAGGTCGTCGGCATCCAGTTCCGCCCGGTAAAACGTCACGTCGACCACGTAAGTCGCGCCATGCAGTTTTTGCGCCGGGCCAAAGACCGCGCCCTTGAAGCTGTGCGCCACCATCATGTGGTTGCGAACGGTCACGTGATACATCTCAAGCTTCTCCCGAATAGTCGATGCGCTGGCACAGCGTGCGATCGGCCGGATCGGCCAGGCGCGCCATCACCTGCGGCAATGTATCGAACGGCGCATCGGGCGCAAACAGCGCATCCAGGCGCGCATCGGCGCACAGCGAAACCGCGAGCGCCAGGCGGCGATGAAAGCCCCAGCGCGCCGCCCGCGCCGGCGCCACCGTGCCGACCTGGCTCGCGCGAATGGCCAGGCGCTCGGAGTGAAAGCGCGCGCCCAGATCGAGCGTGACCGAGCGCGTGCCGAACCAGCTCATTTCGATCACTTCGGCTTCATGCCCCGCCAGCGCGAGTGCGTTGTTCAGACCGTCCGACGTGGCGCTGGCGTGGAACACCAGATCGCGCCCGCAATCGGCTTCGGCCGGCAAGGCAAAGCGCGCGCCCAGCACGCGCGCGATCCGGGCACGATCGTGCTTGACATCGACCAGTTGCACGTCGGTGCCGGTCACGCCGGCGCACAGGAGCGCGACCAGGCAACCGACCACGCCCGCGCCGACCACGCTGATGCGATCGCCGACGCGCGGCGCGGCGTCCCAGGTGGCGTTGATCGCCGTCTCCAGATTCGCGGCCAGTACGGCCCGTGCCGCGGGGATGCCCTCTGGCAGCGCAACCACCGCATCCACCGGCACGAGGTAGCGCGTTTGATGCGGATAGAGGCAAAACACCGTGCGTCCAAGCCACTCCGGCGGCCCCGCTTCCACCATGCCGACGTTGGCGTATCCGTGTTTCACGGGACCGGGCAAGGTGCCCGACTGGAACGGCGCGCGCATGCGTTCGTATTCGCTAGCCGGGACGCGGCCGGCGTAAACCAGCGTTTCCGTGCCGCGACTGACGGCGCTGTAGAGCGTGCGCACGCGCAGCTCGTCCGGCCGGCGCTCGGGCAGTTCTTCCACGCGCAAGTCGGCACGCATCGGCGGTTCAAGCCACAACGCACGCGCGTTCGTCGTCCGATTCGATCCGGTCATGACCGAAAGTCTAATGACGCGGCGATAGCGGCGCAGGCCACTTCGCGCCGCGACCCATCGGACGTCACGCCCGGCTGCGTGAAAGTCCCCATCGGATGCACGCGAAGACGCGCCAATAATGCGGTGGTCCCGATCCACGACCTCACGTTTCACGAATTCCATGACCGCACCCTTCAAACCCCTGATCCACCTGTACCAAGACTGGCTGCGCGAGCAGCGCGGGCTGACCTTCAAGGACTACCGCGCGCTCTGGCAATGGTCGGTGACCGACCTGGAAGCGTTCTGGCAAAGCATCTGGGACTACTTCGATTTGCAGTCGCCCACGCCGCACCGCGCGGCGCTGGGCAAAAACGTGATGCCGGGCGCCGAATGGTTCCCCGGCGCCCAAGTCAACTACGCACAGCAGACGCTGCGCCATGTGGACGCCGCGCACGCCGCCGGCCTGCCGGCGATCATCGCCGAGAACGAACAGGGCGACGTGCGCGCGATCAGTTGGCCCGAGCTCAAGCGCCAGATCGCGGCACTTGCGCTTTACCTGAAAGAACAGGGCGTCCAGCCGGGCGACCGCGTCGCCGCCTATCTGCCCAACATTCCCGAGGCGATGATCGCGATCCTGGCCGTCGCGAGCATCGGCGCGGTCTGGAGCGTGTGCGCGCCCGACATGGGTACCGGCGCCGTGCTGGATCGCTTCCGCCAGATCGAGCCCAAGGTGCTGATCGCAGTCGACGGCATCACGTGGGGCGGGCACGCGATCGACCGCACGCCGGTCATCCAGGAACTGCGCGCCGGCCTGCCCAGCGTGCGGCATGTGCTGGCGGTGCGCTACCTGAAAGGCGCGCCCGCCATCCCCGACGCCGACGACTTTGCCGCCGCTTGCGCGCGCAACGATGCGGCCACGGCGGCTTTCGAGCCGACCTGGCTGCCGTTCGACCATCCGCTCTGGATCGTTTATTCCAGCGGCACCACCGGCCTGCCCAAACCCATCGTGCACTCGCACGGCGGCATCCTGCTGGAAGCCATGGCGAGCGCGCTGCACACCGATATCGGCTGCAGCTACGCGCCCAACAATTTCGGCGAACGCTTCTGCTGGTACAGCTCGACCGGCTGGATCATGTGGAACATGCAGGTCGCGGGTCTGCTCTCCGGCACCACCTGCGTGATCCTGGACGGCAGCCCGGCTGGCAAGCGCGAAGCACCCGACTGGACCACGCTCTGGCGCTTTGCGGCGCGCCACCAGATCACGTTCCTGGGCGGCGGTGCGGCGCTCTGGGCGGGATGCGTCAAGGCCGGCGTCGATTTGCGCGAGTGCGGCGACCTGTCGCATATCCGCGCACTCGGCACCACCGGCTCGCCGCTCTCGCCCGCCGTGCAGCAATGGGGCACCGACCAGTTCCGCGCCATCGCCAAGACCCAGGCACAAAAAGACATCTGGTGGTTCAACATCTCAGGCGGCACCGACTTTGCCGGCGGCTTCATCGGTGGCAGTCCCGAGCTGCCGCAGCGGCCGGGCGTGATGCAGTGCCGCATGCTGGGCGCCGCGGTGGAATCCTGGGATGAAAGCGGGCGGCCGGTGATCGGCCAAGTGGGTGAACTGGTTTGCACGCAACCGATTCCGTCGATGCCACTGCACTTCCTGAACGACCCGGGCAACAAGCGCTACCACGCGAGCTATTTCGAGATGTACCCCGCTGGGCACGGACGCAAGCCGGGCGGCGGCGACCTGGGGCCGGAAGCCGGCAGCGTCTGGCGCCACGGCGACTGGCTGCGCATCGGCGACGAGCACGGACACGGCGAATGGTGCGTGATCTACGGCCGCTCGGATGCCACCATCAACCGCCACGGCCTGCGCATGGGAACGAGCGAAATCTACAAGGCGGTGGACGCCGAGCCCGAAGTGCTCGAATCGATGGTGGTGGACCTGGAATACCTGGGGCGCGAAAGCTACATGCCGCTCTTCGTCGTGCTGCGCCCGGGCGCCACGCTGACCGACGAACTCAAGGGCCGCATCAACAACGCCATCCGCAAGGCCCTGAGCCCGCGCTTCATCCCCAACGACATCTTCCAGGTGCCCGAAATCCCGCACACGCTGTCCGGCAAGAAGCAGGAGCTGCCGATCAAGAAGCTGCTGCTCGGCCAATCCATCGACAAGGTGGTCAACAAGGAAGCCATGGCCAATCCAGGGGCGCTTGCGTGGTATGCGGCGTTCGCCGAAAGGCGGCAACGCACGGCAATATCCTGAACCCGTCGTTGGGAGGTTAACTACGGGACAATGTGACACGCGGTAAATGCGGCGCATCACCGTGTCGATTCACCGCGTACAAGCGCCTGCGTTTCAGCATTCGCTTCATGCGTTGCTGACCCGAGGTATTTCAAGCCGGTCACGCTGCAGGCCTGACACCGTTACTTGCCATCAACAGGAGAAGCCCAGACCCACTATCCACTGAATCGCCCCATTCGCGAGTTGCAGGGCGCAGATCAACTGGTCGCCAATCCAGCTCGACCCTGAAATCGATCCAATCCTCGATCCACGAACGAAGGAGACCCAGATGAGATACCGCAGCAAGATTCTCTGCACGTTGTTGACTGGCGCCATGCTGGCGTTTGCAGGCACGGCATCCGCCGATATATCCAACGGCAACGTCAAAGTAGGTGTCATGAACGACATGTCGGGCCCGTACGCCGATCCGACAGGGCCCGGCTCCGTGGTCGCTGCGCAAATGGCCGCGGAAGACTACGTAAAGGCCACGGGTTCCAAGCTGAAAATAGAAATCGTCTCTGCTGATCACAAAAACAAGCCGGACATTGGCTCAGCCATTGCGCGCAAGTGGTACGACTCCGACGGCGTGGATGCCATTCTCGACGTGCCCACATCTTCGGTGGCGCTCGCCGTCAGCGAGATCACAAAAGACAAGAACAAGGTGTTCGTTATCAGTGGCGCAGGCGCTTCCAGTCTGTTCGGCACGGCATGCACACCCAATTCGGTCTTGTGGACGTGGGACACGTGGATGCAAGGCCATGGGACTGGCACGGCAGTCGTCAAGCAAGGCGGCAACAGCTGGTTCTTTCTTGCAGCGGACTATGCGTTTGGACACGCTCTCGCAAAAGACACCGGACAAGCCGTCGAAGCTGCCGGCGGCAAGGTGCACGGGACGGTCAACATTCCGCTCGGGACGACCGATTTCTCTTCGTTCGTGCTGCAAGCCCAGGCGTCCAAGGCCAAGATCATCGGACTCGCGAACGCGGGGGCAGACACCATCAACTCAATCAAGCAGGCGTCTGAATTCGGACTGGTTTCGGGTGGCCAAAACCTGGCGGCGCTCATCCTGTTCGTCTCCGACGTACACAGCCTGGGGCTGCAAACCGCACAGGGTCTACTGGTGACAACTGCGTTTTACTGGGACTTGAACGAACAGACCCGCGCATGGGCCAAGCGCTTCGCTGCACTCAACAAAGGACGTTATCCATCGACCCTTCAAGCTGGGGTCTATGCCGGGTTTCTGCATTACCTCAAGGCGGTCGACGCACTGCAAGACGACACGGACGGCGCACGCGTCGTGACCGAAA
Source organism: Burkholderiaceae bacterium (assembly GCA_004299095.1). GTDB lineage: Bacteria > Pseudomonadota > Gammaproteobacteria > Burkholderiales > Burkholderiaceae_C > Ottowia. The sequence continues at coordinate 6,583 of SCQQ01000078.1, forward strand.
TGAAGAAACTACTCACGGACGACCCGTTGTTCGGAAAGGGCACGATACGTGCAGATGGCCGCAAGATTCAACCGGCGTACCTGGTGGAAGTCAAGAAGCCGTCCGAATCGAAATATCCCTACGACTACTACAAGGTGCTGCAAACCATCCCGGCCGATCAGGCGATCCGTCCGATGAGCGAAGGCGGGTGCCCGCTCGCGGCCAAGGGCATCAAGAGCTGATCCGTTCGAGCCGGCCCGGTTGACGTGCCGGGCCGCGCGCATCAGGCGTCCGGCCGCCCTGCTTGATGCACCCGTTTCGGCACAACGATCGAAGCCTCAACGCAGTGCACGCCGATTGATCGACGCCGGACTTCGAGGTGTCAAGGGGTTACGTAGAAACGCCCCAGAACGACAATGGTGCAGCGCTGGTTCCGGCTCTCGTTCGATTGGATGCGGGTACCAACGACTCACCCTCGCCCCAGGTACGCCGCCTGAATTTCCGGCGACGCCAGCAGCTCGCGCGCCGGTCCCTCGTGCGAGAGTTTGCCCACTTCCAGCACGTAGCCACGGTCGGCGAACTTGAGCGCCATGCGGGCGTTCTGCTCGACGATCAGGACGGTGACGTCGGTCTTGCGCACGTCCGAGAGCACCTTGAAGATGTTGCGCACGATGATGGGCGCGAGGCCCAGGCTGGGCTCATCCAGCAGCAGAAGGCGCGGCTTGGTGACGAGGGCACGGCCGATGGCGAGCATTTGCTGCTCGCCACCCGAAAGCGTGCCCGCCAGTTGCGCGCGGCGCTCGTGCAGGCGCGGAAAGATCTGATAGACGTGCGCGCAGCTTGCGGCGATTTCCGCGGGCGGCCGGGTGAAGCCGCCCATGTGCAGGTTTTCCTCGACCGTGAGCGTGCCGAACACGCGCCGCCCCTCGGGCGACTGCGCGATGCCCAGGCGCACGATGCGGTCGGCGCCCATGCGCGTGGTGTCGTGGCCGTCGAACGTGACCTTGCCCGCGGCCGGCTTGATGAGCCCGCTCAGCGTGCGCATGAGCGTGGTCTTGCCGGCGCCGTTGGCGCCCAGGATGGCCACCACTTCACCCGATGCCACGTGCAGCGAAATGCCCTTGAGCGCGCGGATGTGGCCGTAATTGACCTGCAGGTCCTCGACTTCGAGCAAGTGGGTCATGGCGCGGCCACCTGTGTGCCGTCGGCGGCGGTGTCGGGCGCCTCGTCTTCGTCGTCGTCGTCCTGCCCCAGATAGGCCTCGATCACCAGCGGATCGGCGCGGATTTCTTCCGGCTTGCCTTCGGCGATCTTCTTGCCGAAGTTGATGACGACGATGTTGTCGGTGACGTTCATGACCACGCTCATGTCGTGCTCGACCAGCAGCACGGTCACGCCGGCATCGCGAATGCCGAAGATGGTCTTGTTCAGCTCTTCCGATTCGAGCTCGTTCAGGCCCGCCGCCGGCTCGTCCAGGATGATGAGTTCCGGGCTGGACACGAGCGTGCGCGCCATTTCCACGCGCCGCTGCGCGCCATAGGGCAGCGACACCGCGATTTCGCGCGCCACGTCGGCCAGGTCGAGCTGTTGCAGCACCGCCATGGCGCGCTCGACCACGGCGTTTTCCTCGCGCCGCTGCGCGGGGGTGTTCAACAGACCCTGCCACCAGCGTTGCGTCATCAGCAGGTGCTCGCCCGCCACCACGTTTTCCAGCACGGTCATGTCGGGAAACAGGCGGATGGTCTGGAACGTGCGCCGGATGCCTGCCTTGGCGATGCGGTGCGGCGCCAGGCCGGTCACCTCTTTGCCGTGCCAGCGGATGCGGCCATCGCCCGGCTTGTAGACCCCGGTGATCATGTTGAAGACGGTGGTCTTGCCGGCGCCGTTGGGGCCGATCAGCCCCAGGATTTCGCCCTGGCGCACCTTGAAGCTCAGGTCGTCCACGGCCCGCAGCCCGCCAAAGCTGATGCCGATGCCGTCGAGCTCCAGCAAGACCTCGGCCTGCGTCAGATCGGGGCGCGCCGCGGCGGTGCTCACAATCCGCCTTTGCGCGCCGGCCAGATCCCTTGGGGCCGAAGAATCATGACGAGGATCATGAGGATGCCGAAGACGAAATAGCGGTATTGCGCGAAGTCCGAGAAGATTTGCGGCACGACGAACATCAGGGCCGTGCCCAGCAGCACGCCCGGAACCGACGCTTGCCCGCCGACCAACACGATGGCAAACAGCACCACCGAATCGGTGAACAAGAATGAGCCCGGACTCACCGCCGACAGCTGCATGGCGAGCAGGCTGCCCGCGACGCTGGCGATGCCGGCCGACAGCGCAAACGCGGCCACCTTGTAGTTGCGTGCATTCACGCCGAGGGTGGTGGCCGCCAACTCGTCGTATTTGATGTACCTGAAGGTGCGGCCCAGGGCGGAGTGGTCGAGGTTGCGCATGACCCAGAGCACCAGCGCCATCAGCACCCAGTTCAAATAGAACAGGTCGCTTTGCGTGCCGAACGCATGGCCGAACACGCTCGGGCCGCTCACGCCGAACAGGCCGTCGGCGCCGCCGGTCAGGCCCATCAGGTTGTTCTGCATGGCGAGCGTGAAGATGGCGTTGAAGCCGATGGTGGCCACCAGCAGGTAGTCGCCACGCAGCTTGACGATGGGCGCCGACAAGATGGCGCCGAGCGCGGCCGCCACCACGACGCCGACCGGGATGGTCCAGAGCACCGGCCAGTTGAACGAGAGCGACAGGATGCCGGTGACGTATGCGCCCACGCCGAAGAACACCGCATGGCCCATGTCGTACATGCCGGCGCGGCCCAGCACCACGTCTTGCGACAGGGCGGCAATGGCGTAAATGGCGAACACGCCGGCAATCGTGATCCAGGCGGGCGACAAGATCAGGGGAACGGCGAGCCCGATGAGCCAGAGCAGCACGCCGATCGCGCGCATCCAGCGGCTGCGCCGCTGCGCCGCTATCGGTGCAACGGCGGTCGGCGCGGGCGACGCTCCCGGTGAATGGCCGGCGGGCTGATCGGTGGCGGTGGGCATGCCGGGCTACACCTTGTCGGCGACGCGCTCGCCCAGGATGCCCGTGGGGCGGACCAGCAGGATGGCGATCAGCAGCGCGAACGTGATCGCGTCCTGCCAGGAGCTGGAGATGTAGCCGGCGGCAAAGGCATCGAACAGGCCCAACAGCAGCCCGCCCAGCATGGCGCCGGGGATGTTGCCGATGCCGCCGATGATGGCCGCGATGAAAGCCGCCATGCCATACGACCAGCCCATGTTGAAATAGGTCTGGCGGAAATACAGGCCGATGAACAGGCCGCCGACGGCGCCGATCGCGGGGCCGATGATGAACACCAGCGCGACCACGCGATTGACGTTCACACCCATCAGGCGCGCCGCGTCCTGGTCGATGGCCGAGGCGCGGATCGCCGTGCCCAGGCGCGTGTGATGCACGAAGTAGTACAGGACGGCCATCAGCAGGAACGCACCAACGATGATCAGCACCTGCACGAAACTCACGTTGGCGCCCAGGATCCTCCAAGTGGTGGTGGGCAGCAGGTTCTGCGGGAACACCTGCACGTTCGGGCTCCAGATCAGCATGATGCCGTTTTCGATCAACATCGATGCGCCAAGCGCCGAGACCACGGCCGAGAGCCGGTTGGCCTTGCGCAGCGGCTTGTAGGCGAGCTGGTCCAGGACGACCCCCGCGATGGCCACCAGCACCGTGGCAATCACGAAAGCAAGTCCGAGCAGCACCACCGTGCCCAAGCCGCTGAACACGCCCGACGACAGCACCGTGAGGCCGATGAACGCGCCCAGAATGCACAAGTCGCCGTGGGCGAAATTGATCATCTTGAGCACGCCATAGACCATGGTGTAGCCCAGCGCGATCAGCGCATAAATCCCGCCGATGGTGATGCCGTTGATGAACTGCTGGAAAGCGAAATCCATGCGTTTACTTTCCGTGCCGGGTTGCGCGGCGCCGCAGCGCGTGCGCCGTGCATTCCCCGGGTTCGCGGCCTGCGCCGTGCATCGCCATCACGCGGCCAACCCGCATCGTCCGGATTGGCCGTACCCCGCTCACTGGGCGGGATAAAGGGTCTTGTAGGAGCCGTCGGCCTGGACTTCAAAGGCCGACATCGGGCTGCCGATGCGCTCGCCGTGCGCGTCCCACTTGAACGGGCCGGTCAGGCCGTCGAACGGCTGCTTCATGTCGTGCAGCCAGGGAATGAGCTTGGCGGTCTCGATGCTCTTGGTGGCTTCGATCGCCGCCAGCACCGCGCGGAAGCCGTCGGCGTTGGTAAAGGTGTAAATGCTCGGCGGTGCCGAGTTGTACGCGGCCTTGTAGTCGGCGATGAATTTCTTCGCCGCCGGGTACGGCAGGTTTTCCGGCGCCGGCACGTTGATGATCACCGAGCCGGCTGCGGCCCCGCCCGCGATCTTGGCGAACGCTTCGTTCTGGTTGGCATCGCCACCGACAAACGTGGCGTCCATGCCAAGTTGTTTCATTTGCGCGCGCACCAGGCCGCCGTCGGTGTAGTAGCCGGAATAGAACAGGACGTCAGGGTTTTGCGATTTGATCTTGGTCAGCACCGCGGTGTAGTCCTGCGTGCCGGCGTTGATGAAATCCTTGGCGACGATGTTGCCGCCGTCCTTCTTCAGCGCTTTCTCCAGCGCCGTGGCCAGGCCCGTGGCATAGCTGGAGTGGTCGCTCAGGATGGCAATGCGCTTGTAGTGCTTGACCTTGACGAAGTAATTGGCGGCAAAGTCTGCTTCATCGCTGTTGGGCGGCGCGTTGCGGAAAAAGGTTTTCCAGCCTTTTTGCGTCAGTTCGTCGGCCGTGCCGTCGGACGTCTGGATGACATTGGCGGCCGCATAAATCGGCGCTGCCGCCAGCGCGGCGCCGCTGGTGTAGGTGCCGATCACCGCAATCACGCCGTCGTTCACCAGCTTGCGCGCGCAAATGGCGGCCTGCGCGGCCTTGCCTTCGTCGTCGCACACGGTCACTTCGATCTTGTGGCCATCGACGCCGCCGGCATCGTTGTGCTGCTTGGCAATCAGCTTGACCGCGTTTTCGATGCCCTGCCCCTCGGCCGCGTACTGGCCGGTGATGGGCGCCTGCACGCCGATCTTGACCGGGCCCTCGGCCGCTACCGCGGTGCCCAACCCGACAAAAGCCAGCAGCGAAACTGCGGCTGAAATGAGGGTGAGTCTCTTCATGTTGAGCGTTCCTTTCGTTGTCCGATTCGACTTGCGCTGTGTTCCACGCAATGGAGACATTCGATTATGGCGACTTCAAAACCGCACATGACGCGACGGCAGTAAGGGCTTACCCGCACCCCTCCTGATCGTCAACGGGTCTGCGGCGCCACCGTGATTTCCACGTTGCCGCGCAGCGCATTCGAGATCATGCAACGCCGCTCGGCGGTCACCAGCAACTCGGCCAACTTGCGCCGCTGTGCGTCATCCACCCCTTCCGCCAGGCGCACTTGGGGGCGATGGATGATCTTCTTGCACGCAAACACGCCGTTCGTCACGTCGATCACGATCTCGGATACCAGCGCCATGGACTCGACCGCGATGCCGGCTCGCTCGAGCACGGCAGCCAGCGTGATCAGGTAGCAGGTGCCGGCCGCGCCCAGCAACATTTCGTCCGGATTCGTGCCGATACCGGGTCCACCCATGCCGGTGGCGATGGAAATTTTCGATTGCAGCGCGCCGCATTCGATCGCGCCCACGTTGTTGCGGCCGCCGGGCCAGGTTGCCTTGAAGTGAAAGCGATGTTCTGCCATGACGATGATTCCCCCGTTCGGGTCGAAGCGCCCGCCGATTTATCCGATGGACATGAGGCTGGCGTTGCCCCCCGCCGCCGCGGTATTGGTGCTGGTCGACTGCTCGACGACGAGCGCTTCCAGCGGCGCCCCGCCGCTTTTCGGATCGAAGCGCCTGAGGCTCACCACCGGACCAGGATGTTTCGCAAGCGCCCGCGCGGCCGCCAGCAAGCCGTCGCGGCCGCCCTGATACAGCGCCACGTCGAAGTGCACGTCCGCCGTGGTCCAGTCGCTCGCGAGCGCAATCGCTTCCTGCACGTCCAGCGGCAAGGTGGCGCGCAGCGCTTGCGTCTGCGCACCCGCGGGCCAGACCACGCGGCAGCCCATGGCGAGCGCGCCGGTCAACTGGAACAGCAGCGAATCGTCGGATTCGGCCAGGCACAGCGCCGCTTCGCGCGGCCTGAGGGCGTACACGTTCTTCTCGCCGGTCGGGCCGGTGAGCGTCCATTCGCGGTGCGTCGCCGCTTTTTTTGCCAGTCGCTCGCAGCGCGTGGCGAGGTCGGGCGTGCGATGCGCGCGAATCCAGTCGAGCAGCGCGGCAGCGGCCGGGCCGTGCACAACGGGGGCGTCCGCCCGGGCGCCGGGCAGCGCAGCGGCAAGTGCGTGCCCGATCACGTCGTCGGGGCCGCTTTGCAGCAGCCGGTACATGTAAAGCGGCCCGCCCGCCTTGGGGCCGGTGCCGGATAGGCCTTCGCCGCCGAACGGCTGCACGCCCACCACCGCGCCGACGATGTTGCGGTTCACGTAGACGTTGCCCACGCGCGCGGCGCCCACCACCTGCCGGATGGTCTCGTCGATGCGCGTGTGCAGCCCCAGAGTGAGGCCGTAACCGGTGGCGTTGATCTGCGCCACGAGTTGCGGCAGCTCGGCGCGCTTGTAGCGCAGCACGTGCAGCACCGGGCCGAACACTTCGCGCTTGAGTTCGGCAATGGAATCGATCTCGATCACGGTGGGCGCGACGAACGTGCCGGCGGCCATGGCGCCGGCATCCTGCTTGCCCAGGCGCTGGACGGCGTGGCCCGCATCCTGCATGGCTTTCACGTGGCGCTCGATGTTGGCCTGGGCTTCGGCGTCGATCACCGGTCCCACGTCGGTCTGCAGCGCGGCGGGGTTGCCCACGGTCTGCTCGGCCACGGCGCCGCGCAGCATGGTGATGAGGCGATCGGCCGCATCCTCCTGCACGCAAAGGACGCGCAGCGCCGAGCAGCGCTGGCCGGCGCTGCCGAAAGCGGAGCTGACCACGTCGGCGACCACCTGCTCCGGCAGCGCCGAGGAATCGACGATCATGGCGTTCTGCCCGCCGGTCTCGGCGATCAGCGGCACCGGTGCGCCGCCCGGGCCCGTCCGCCCGGCGAGCGTTTGCTGCAACAGGCGCGCAACCTCGGTCGAGCCGGTGAACATCACGCCCTGCACGCGCGCGTCGGCCACCATGGGCGCCGCCACGCTCGGGCCGTCGCCCGGCAGGAGCTGCAGCGCCGCGCGCGGGATGCCGGCCTGGTGCAGCACGTGCACCGCCTCCGCCGCGACGAGCGGCGTTTGCTCCGCGGGCTTGGCCAGCACCGGGTTGCCTGCGGCGAGCGCGGCCGACACTTGCCCAAGGAAGATCGAGAGCGGGAAATTCCACGGGCTGATGCACACCACGGGGCCGAGCGCGCGGTCGCCCGCGGCGCCGAAATCGGCCCTCGCGTGCGCCACGTAGAAGCGCAGGAAATCGACCGCTTCGCGCACTTCGGTAATGCCATCCGAATAGGTCTTGCCCGCTTCGCGCGCCAGGAGCCCCAGCAGCACCGTGAGGCGCGCTTGCAGCAGGCCGGCAGCGTGCTCCAGCGCGGCCGAGCGCTCTGCGACGGGCGTGTGCGTCCATTCAGGCGCAAAGTCGGACGCCGCTTTCAGCGCCGCCTCGATCTGCGCGGGCGTCGCGGTGCGCACCTGGCCCACTTGGTCGTGGTGGTCCGCGGGGTTCAGCACCGGCTGCCAGGCTGCGTTGGCGTCCGCGACCGTATCCGTACCGGCCAATGCCGGCTCGGCTTTCCAGTGGATGGCGGCGCTTTCGGCAAGCGCGTGCTCCAGGCTGCGCAAAGTCTCGTCGTTGGAGAGGTCGATGCCGGCCGAGTTGAGCCGCGCACCAAAGAGCGCAGCGGGGATTGCGATCTTCGGATGCGGCCGGCCGACGCCGCCCTCCTCTTGGTCGAGGCGCTCGACGGTGGCCACCGGGTCTTCCACCAGCGCGTCGAGCGCAATCGAGGGGTCGGCGATGCGGTTCACGAACGAGGTGTTGGCGCCGTTTTCCAAGAGACGCCGCACCAGGTACGCGAGCAGCGTTTCGTGCGTGCCCGCGGGCGCGTAGATGCGGCAGGGGCGGCCGAGCTTGCCGTCTCCGGCGCGGCCCACGATCTGCTCGTACAGCGGCTCGCCCATGCCGTGCAGGCACTGGAATTCGTATTGCCCGGGTTGGTACTTCGCCGGGTCGGCGAGCGTGTAGACGGCGGCCACCGTGTAGGCGTTGTGCGTGGCGAATTGCGGATAGATCTCGGCGGGCGCCGCGAGCAGCTTCTTCGCGCACGCAAGGTAGGAGACGTCGGTGTAGACCTTGCGCGTGTACACCGGAAAGCCGCTTTGCCCCTCGATTTGCGCACGCTTGATTTCGCTGTCCCAGTACGCGCCCTTCACCAGGCGCACCATCAGGCGGTGGCCGCTGCGCTTCGCCAGATCGACCAGCCAGTCGATCACGTAGGAGCAGCGCTTCTGGTAGGCCTGCACGACGAAGCCGATGCCCTTCCAGCCCGCGAGTGCGGGCTCGAAGCACAGGCGCTCCAGCAGGTCGAGCGAGAGCTCCAGCCGGTCGGCCTCTTCGGCATCGATGTTGAGGCCCACGTCGTATTGGCGCGCCAGCAGCGCCAGGTCGCGCAGCACCGGGTAGAGCTCGGCCATCACGCGGTCGTACTGCGCGCGGCTGTAGCGCGGGTGCAGCGCCGAGAGCTTGATGGAAATGCCGGGACCTTCGTAGACGCCGCGGCCGCCCGAGGCCACGCCGATGGCGTTGATCGCCATTTCGTACGACTGGCGGTAGCGCTCGGCGTCATCCGCGGTCATGGCGGCTTCGCCCAGCATGTCGTAGGAGTAGCGGAAGCCCTGCGCCTCGAAGCGGCGCGCGCGCTGGAGCGCTTCCTGGATGGTCTCGCCCATGACGAACTGCTCGCCCATCATGCGCATCGCCACGTCCACGCCCTTCCTGATGAGCGGCTCGCCGCCCTTGGCGATCAGGCGCGTGAGTTGCGAGGAGAGCGTCGCTTCGCTGTGTGTCGCGACCAGCTTGCCGGTGAGGAGCAGCCCCCAGCTCGCGGCATTGACGAATACCGACGGGCTCTTGCCCGCGTTGCCGCGCCAGTTGCCGTGTGCGATCTTGTCGCGGATCAGGGCGTCGCGCGTGGCGGTATCCGGAATGCGCAAGAGCGCTTCGGCCAGGCACATGAGCGCAATGCCTTCTTGCGAGGAGAGCGCGTATTCCTGCATCAGACCCTGCACCAGCCCTTCGCGGCCGCCCGCGCCCTTGCGCTCGCGCAACCCCTTGGCCAGTTGCAAGGCGAGCCGGTGCGCGGCGCGCGCCTCTTCAGCAGGCAGCGTCGCTTGCGGCAGCAGCCTGGCCACTGCTGCGGGCTCGTCGCCGCGGGTGTGCACCGTGATCGCTTGCCGCAACGTCGACGCATGCTCGGGGCCGCTCGCAAAACGGCGAAACAGATTCGCGGGATCGATGGGAGTGGACATACGAGAATCACCATGTGCAGCCCTTTCGCACGAGCTGAAAGGCCATGATATAGCGCCGTTCATCCACGAATTCCGGAAGGGAGACGCGCTACGGGCACGATCCGTTCCGCCATCCGTCACCGATCGGGTGTGGTCTCGATGAGGCTGTCGCCCTCCGCACAAGTCAGCGTTTCCAGCCGCGCCGGGAACAGCGGCGCACGCTGGCCGGCATACGGAAAGCGCCCCAGCGCTGCCAGCGCCGCGCCGCAAATCCACCCCTGGCACGGCCCCATGCCGCAGCGCGTTGCGAGCTTCGCGGCGCGTGCGCTGTCGTAGCCTTCCAGGTCGCGCCAAAGCACGTCTTCGCAGCGGCAGACGATGGTGTCGGTCTGCGCCAGGTTCAGCACGTGCGCGTCGAGCGCGAAGTGCGCACCCAGATGCGCGGCAAAGCGTCGCGCGTGATCGCGGCGCCGCTGCCAGCGCATGGCGTCCTGTACGGCGCCCGCTGCCGCGTAGCCGGCGATGACGCCTTCGACCAGCGCCACGTCGCGCCCGCCGATGCCGCAGGCCTCGCCCGCCGCATAGACGTTTTTCAGGCTGGTGCGTTGCAGCGCGTCGACGACCACGCGCGGATGGGTGGCCGCGTCGTCCAGCCGGCAGCCGAGGGTACGCGCCAGGCGAACATTGGGCACCAGCCCATAGCCGGTCGCCAGTGCCTCGCAGGCGATGCGCTCGCGGCCGCACGGGCTTTCGATTTCGACTTCGCGCAGGCGCTCGTCGCCAGAGGCCGCCACCACGCGACTTGCGCAGCGGTACGGCACGCCCATGAGTACCACCCGCAAGCGCACGGCCTGCGCGATTTTTCCCGGCCAGCGCCAGAGCCCGGCGGCAAAGCGCGCCACGTCGCTGCGCGCCGCCTGTTCGTGGATGCCCAGCACGCGTGCGCCATGGCGCTTGGCGGTGGCGGCGGTGGCCCAGAGCAGCGGGCCCGTGCCTGATACCAGCACGCGCTGGCCATTCAACGGCCAACCCTGTTTGGCCAGCGCCTGCAAACCGCCCGCGCCGGTCACGCCGGGCAGCGTCCAGCCGGGAAACGGCAGTAGCAGCTCGCGCGCGCCGGTCGCGATCACCAGCCGGCCGTAGCGCAGCCAGCGGGACCTGTTAGGGCCCTCGACCAGCAGGCCGTCCGATTCAGCCGCCACCACCGTGCTTCGTGCGAACCACTTCAGGCGCGTGCCCGGCTTTTGAACGGCCGCGACGTGGCGTTGTGCGAACGCAGGCGCCGCGTGGCCCACGTCATGCCGCCACACCTGGCCGCCGGGGCGCGGCTGCAGATCGATCAAACCCACGCGC
>SCQQ01000079.1 GCA_004299095.1 Burkholderiaceae bacterium
CCTGGCCTGGGCCAAGCCCGACGCCATCGTGATGCACCCGGGCCCGATCAATCGCGGCGTTGAAATCGATTCCGCCGTGGCCGACGGCGACCACAGCGTGATCCTGTCGCAGGTGACGTTCGGCATCGCGGTGCGCATGGCGGTCATGAGCATCGTGATCGGCAACGATGCGTGAAGCCGGCGCATCGACCCGGATCGGGCGGCTGGCGACCCGGCTGGACGCGCGCGCCACAGAGCACACACCATCATGAAAATCCTGATCCAACACGGACGCGTCGTTGATCCGGCCAGTGGCCGCGATGCACTCGCTGACGTGGCCATTGCTTCCGGCCGCATCGTCGGCATCGGCGGCGCGCCGGCAGACTTCAAGGCCGAGCGGGTGATCGAGGCGCAGGGTTGCTGGGTGCTGCCCGGCTTGGTCGATTTGTGCGCCCGCCTGGGCGAGCCGGGCGGCGAGCACGCCAACCTGCTGGAAAGCGAAATGGCCGCCGCGGTGGCCGGCGGCGTGACCAGCTTGGTGTGCACGCCCGATACCGATCCGGTGCTGGACGAGCCCGGTCTGGTCCAGATGCTCAAGATGCGCGCCGACCAACTGCACCAGGCACGCGTCTTTCCGCAGGGCGCGCTCACGCGTGGCTTGAAAGGCGAAACGCTGGCCGAAATGGTGCAGCTCGCCGACGCCGGTTGTATCGCTTTCGGCCAGGCGGAATGCGCGGTCGGCAACACCCAGGTGCTGGAGCGCGCGCTGCAATATGCGGCCACGTTCGGCTACTCGGTCTGGCTCCGGCCCAACCACCCCACGCTGGGCGATGGCGTCGCCGCGAGTGGGCCGTTCGCCATGCGCATGGGGCTTTCGGGCGTGCCGGTGGTGGCCGAGACGATTGCGCTGCACACGGTGTTCGATTTGCTGCGCGCGCTGGGTGCGGGCGCGCCGTACGTCCACGTCTGCCGCCTGTCGAGCGCCGCGGGCGTGGGCTTGCTGCGGCAGGCCAAGGCCGACGGCTTGCCGGTGACGGCGGATGTCAGCATTCATTCGCTCTACCTCACCGATCAGGCGATTGGTGCTTTCGATCCACGTGCGCGTCTCAACCCGCCGCTGCGCCAGGAGCCGGATCGCGCCGCGTTGTCGGCCGCGCTGGCAGATGGCACCATCGATGCGCTGGTGTCGGACCACACGCCGGTCGTGGCCGACAACAAGCTGCTGCCGTTCGGCGAAGCCGAGCCCGGCGCCACCGGGCTGGAGCTGCTGCTGGCGCTGGCGCTGGCGTGGGGGCAAGCCGAGGGCGGGCCCGGCGCCATTCGCGCGCTGGCCACGGTCACCCAGGCGCCCGCCGACGTGCTGGGCACGGCGCTCGGCACTTTTCAGTCCAGTTGCGGCCGGCTGGCGGACGGCGGCGTGGCCGACATCTGCGTGTGGGACCCGCAAGCGCGCTGGCGCGTGACCGACGAGGCCTTGCGCAGCCAGGGCAAATTCACGCCTTTCGGCGGGCGCGAACTGACCGGCCGCGTGCGCCACACGCTGGTGGGCGGACGGGTCGCGTTCGACGGCTGACAGCGCGAATGCGTGCGACGGCGCACGCCCCAGGAAGCATTTGACGTTGAGCGTCTGGCGAGGGCGAGATGACTGCCCGCGCTGCGCTGCGGCATGACCTTGCTGCGCTGCGATGACGGCCGCCTCGGGCGGCCTAACACCACTCCCATCATGGCGGCAGAGCCGCCGTCATGGCGCCGCACGGCAGTGCCGTCATCGTTCATGGCGGATGACCGTACTTCCTTCTGGGCACTGGCCCCGCCGCGCGTAGCTGCAGCGCTCAGACCGCGTGCGAAGCCACCGGGCTCTCGCTGCTGAAGAGCACGGCCGCGAGCAGCGCCGCCAACAGCCCGGCAACGCCGAACGTGACCAGCGCGGTGTCGAATCCGAGCGTGAGCACGCCCTGGAAGATCAGGCTGCCGACGCCAAAGCCTGAGAACAGTGAAAACGCCATGAGCGCCACCGCCTGGCCGCGCGGGCCTTTCAAATCGGTGGCGATGGCGGCGAGCAACGGCTGCGTCAGATCGAACCCCAGCGACAGCAGGATGATGGCGGTCTGCACGGCGCCGAGCCTGAGGGGCAGTGCCAGCGCCAGCGCGCACAGCCCGGTGAGCGCGATGCCCACCGGAATGATGCGCGCACGGCCGAAGCGGTCGGCCAGGCGCCCGATCACGGGCCCGAGCAGCAGGCCGGGGACGCCGTAGCCCAGAATGACCAGCCCGATGCCGGTTTCGTCCAGGCCGAAGCGCTGGTGCAGATAAACCGCGAGCCAGGTGAACACGCCCGATTGCAGGATGGCGTTGAGCAGCACGTAGGCGTACGTGCGGCGCGCTCGTCCCGAGCGCAGCAACGTGGCGTAGCCGCGCGCCACGGCGGACCAACTGGCGACGACCGCGGCGCGGGCGATCCGCGGCAGCGCGGCACTGGTGATGATCGCGCCGAGAACGGCGGCGCTCAACAGGGCGACGGCGACGAACAGGCTGCGCCAGCCGATCAGCGGTTCCAGCAGCGCGCCGATGGCGGCCCCGGCCGCCGTACCGCCCGCGATGGAGCCGAAGAGCCAGCCGACGGCGCGGCCGCGCCGCGCGAACGGCACCACGTCGCCAATCAGCGTCAGGCTGATCGGCACGATGCCGGCCGCGCACACGCCGGTGGCGACGCGCCAGGCGATGAAGCCTTCCACGGATTGCGCCGTGGCCGACAACGCAGTGAGGGCGATGAAGGCCGTGAGCGCGGCCAGGATCACGCGCCTTCGACCCCAGCGGTCCGACAGGGGGCCGACGCCCAGCGTGGCGATGGCTTGCGGCACCACGTAGGCTGGAATCGCCAGTGCGATCCAGCCCACGCTGGTGGCGAGCGCCTGCGCCAGTTTGGGGATCAGCGGCGCCACCATGAAGGTCTGCACGAAGACCAGAAACGCCGCGCTGCAAACGCACGGCAACATCCAACGCGACGCTTCGGGCGCCGCGCGCATTGAAGAAGGATTCATTGTGTTTTCCGAAATCGGCGTGCGGGCGGACTCAGGCCGTCCGGCGCGCCGATGGTTCCTACGTGTCACTGGATGCCGGGTTATCAAGGGGGGCGGCGCGTGCGTTGCTGAGATTGCCGCAGCCCGCAAGAGGAAAGGATTCCAAAGGGGACGACGGTGTACGCAATCATCGGCGCCGGACCGGCCGGGTTGGCCGCCGCGCGCAATCTGAATCGGCAAGGCCTGGCATTCGTCGGCTTCGAGCTGCACGCTGAAGAAAATGGAGTAAAACCGCAGCTTTTCTATTTCGCAGGAGACTTTTCATGAAGAAAAGACAATTCATCGCATTGGCGCTTCCCCTGGCCATGGGTCTGAGCGGATTGGCCTTGGCGCCGGCTGCGTACGCGGCCGACGGCAACACCATCATCGTCGGCGCCGACACCACCTTCCCGCCGTTCGAGACGCAGGTCGATGGCAAGGTCACGGGCTTCGACATCGACATGATCAACGAGATCGCCAAGGCCGAAGGTCTGAAGACCGAAATCAAGGTGCTGCCGTTCAACGGCATCATCCCGAGCCTGCAGGCCGGTTCGATCGACGCCGCCGTGGCCGGCATCACCATCACCAAGGACCGGCTGAAGAACGTCGATTTCAGCGACGCGTATTACAAGTCCGGCCTGTCGGTGCTGGTCAAGGACGATTCCAAGATCGCCGGTTTCGGTGATCTGACAGGTCACGTGGTGGCCACCAAGAAAGCCACGTCGTCGGTGGACTACATGACCGAGAAGGGCTTCAAGATGGACAACGTGAAGCAGTTCCAGAACATCGATGCGGCGTACCAGGCCCTGATGACCGGCGGCGCCGACGCGGTGATTTTCGACAACCCGGTGAACCTCGACTTCGCCAACCACCACAAGGGCGTGAAAGTGGTGGGTGGCCTGCTGACGGGCGAGTACTACGGCATTGCGGTCAGCAAGAGCAAGCCCGAACTGGTCGGGAAGATCAACGCGGGCCTGGCCAAGATCAAGAAGAACGGCGAATACCAGGCGCTATTCAAGAAATACTTCGGCGGTGACGTGAACGGCGTGGTCGAAGGCGTGGAAAAACCGGCCGACGTCGCCAAGGGGGATTGAGCCCGGGGCGTTGACTCGGGGCCGCACCAGGCCATCGGCAGAACGGTGACGCGGTGCGGCCACGGAGACTGTGATTTTTTTCAAAGACGCGCTGCCGGCAGGACCCGCGGCGCGTTCTTCATGTGTGGGAATGGATAGAACATGGTTTTCAAACCAGGACTGCTTTCGGCGCGCTTGAGCCGCTTCGGCGTGCGTTCCGCGCCGCTGGTACTGGGGTTGCTGTTTCTGGGCGGCGCGCTCCAGGCGGCGGCGCAGCCCGCTCGGTCGCAGTCGGCCATCGTGGTCGGGACCAATCCGACGTTCCCGCCGTTCGAGATGATGGAAAACGACGAGGTTGCCGGTTTCGACATCGACGCCATGCGCGCCATGGCCAAGTCGCAGAACCTGAACGTCACGTTCCGCTCGCTGCCGTTCAACGGCATCATTCCGAGCCTGCAGGCGGGCGCGCTGGACGCTGCGGCGTCCGGCATCACGATCAACCGGGAACGACTGCAGAGCGTGGATTTCACCGATCCGTATTACCGTTCGGGCCTGTCGGTGCTGGTCAAGGACGGTTCGAAGATCACCGGTTTTGCCGATCTGAAAGGGCACGTGATCGGAACGCAAAAGGCGACCTCGTCAGTGGAGTATCTGAGCAAGCACGGCATGGCCGAAGACCACGTCAAGCAATTCCAGGACATCAATGGCGCTTATCAGGCGTTGCTCAACGGCGGCGTCGACGCGGTGCTATTCGACAACCCGGTGAACGTGATGTTCAAGAACAGGCACCCGGGCGTGAAAATCGTGGGTGACTTGCTGACTGGCGAGTACTATGGGTTTGCGGTCAGCAAAAAGGACCCGGAACTGGTCGCCAAGCTCAATCGGGGCCTGGCCGAAATCAAGAAGAACGGCGACTACGACCGCTTGTTCACGAAGTATTTCGGCGGCGACATGACGGGTGCGGTCAAGGGCGACATGACGGCCGAACAGGCGGCAGCGAGCAACTGAGCGGGCGCTGCCGGGCGCGCGTACCCGGCGGACAAATAATGAAAAGGCGCGGCCGAAGCCTGCAGACCGGGCCGGCGCCGCGAATGGCGTGAAGCGCCAGATTTGAGGAAAGAGACCCTTCATGGACTCGACGATACAAAACCTGCCCGTCTTGCTGGATGGTCTCCGGCTCACCATCCAGTACTCGATTGCCGCCATCATCCTGATGATCGCAATCGGGCTGGTGGCCGCGCTCATGCGGCTCTCGAAGGTCCGTATTTTTCGCTGGATTGCCACCGCGTACGTGGAAATCTTTCGCTCCACGCCGCTTCTGGTGCAGCTTTTCACCATCGTCCTGGGCGTGCCTGCGATCCTGCCGGTGAACCAGTGGTTCGGCCAATTGACGTATCCCATCCTGGCCGCGGCGCTCACGCTGAGCTTGAACGAAGGCGCGTACGTCACGGAAATCATCCGCGCCGGCATCCTGGGCGTGGACCGGGGCCAGAAGGAAGCGGCCGCCAGCATCGCCATGAGCAATTTCCAGACGCTGCGCTACATCGTGCTGCCGCAGGCGTTCAAGCGCATGATTCCGCCGCTGGTGAACCAGGCGGCGCAAACCATCAAGGACACGTCGCTGCTCGCGCCCATCGGCGTGATCGAACTGGTTTACAAGGCCGAGATCGTGATCTCGCAAACCTTTGCGTCGTTCCAGATCTGGAGCATCGTCGGCATCCTGTATTTCATCATCATCTTTGCGATTTCGAAGTACACCGCGCGCCTCGAAAGGAGACTGCAAGTTGATAAGCGTTAAGAATTTGTGCAAGGCCTACGGCACCATCGAGGTGCTGAAAGGCGTGAGCACCGACGTCGCGGAAAAGGAAGTGGTGGTCGTGATCGGCCCTTCCGGCAGCGGCAAGAGCACCTTCCTGCGTTGCCTGAACGGGCTGGAGACGGTGAATTCCGGCGAGATCGAAATCGTCGGCATGAAGCTGACCGATCCCAAGACCGACATCCGGCAATTGCGCCAGCACGTGGGCATGGTGTTCCAGCAGTTCAACCTGTTCAAGAACCTGCGCGTGCTGGAGAACATCACCATCGGCCCGCGCAAGGTGAAGAAGCTGTCCGATGAGGAGAGCAACCAGATCGCGCGCAAGCTGCTCAAGCGCGTGGGCCTGGCCGACAAGGAGACGAGCTACCCTGACCAGCTCTCCGGCGGCCAGCAGCAGCGCGTGGCCATCGCCCGCGCCTTGGCGATGGATCCGAGCGTGATGCTGTTCGACGAACCGACGTCGGCGCTGGATCCCGAAATGGTGGGCGAAGTGCTGCAGGTCATGAAAGACCTCGCGCACGACGGCATGACCATGGTCGTGGTCACGCACGAAATGGGCTTTGCGCGCGAGGTCGGGCATCGCGTGCTCTTCATGGACGACGGCAACATCGTCGAAGAGGGCGAGCCGCGCGCGCTGTTCGCGCACCCGCAGAAAGAGCGCACGCAGAGTTTTCTGGCGAAGATTCTGTGAGTGCTGGGGCGCGCCGCATTGGCGCCGTTCTCACGGTGGAGAAGGCCGCGCACGATCGTCAACACGCCTCCGGTCAGCCGCCGCGAAAGCGTGAATCAGACTTGGTCCGTCATCGCCCATCTCAACGTCTCGGGAGCTCGCCATGTCACTGATCATTCAACCGTTCTTTCACGCCGTCTCGGGGACGGTGAGCTACGTCGTGTCGGACGGCCAGGCGGCCGCCGTCATCGACAGCGTGCTGGATTTCGATGCGGCCTCGGGGCGTACCGGCACCACGTCGGCCGACGCGCTGTTGGCCCATGTGCGGGCGCATCAGCTCACGGTCGAATGGATACTCGAAACGCACGCCCACACGGACCATTTGTCCGGCGCCGATTACGTGAAAGCGCAGGTGGGTGGCCGCAGCGCGACCGGCGAGCGCATTCGGCAAATCCAGCGTCATTTCGGCCGGTTGTTCAATCTGGACGCTGATTTCGTGCCGGATGGCCGCGCCTTCGACCACTTGCTGCGTGACGGCGAGACTTTTCGCGTGGGCACCCTCGAATTCACGGCCTTGCTGGTTCCGGGGCACACCCCGGCCGACATGGCGTATCGCGTGGGCGACGCCGTGTTCGTGGGCGACACCCTCTTCATGCCCGATGTGGGCACCGCGCGCGCTGACTTTCCGGGCGGCGACGCGCGTGCGCTCTACCACTCGATCCAGCGCGTGCTGGCGCTGCCTGACGCCACGCGCGTTTTCGTTTGCCACGATTACCCGCCGCAGACGCGCGCACCGGCGTGGCAGACCACGGTGGGCGCGCAAAAGGCCGAGAACATCCACCTGAAAGGGGGCGTGACGGAGGCAGCGTTCGTCGCGATGCGCAGCGCGCGCGATGCCACGCTGGCAGCGCCAAAGCTGATCCTGCCGGCGCTGCAGGTCAACATCCGCGCCGGTGCATTACCCCCGGCGGAATCGAATGCCGTGTCCTATTTGAAGATCCCGCTCAACGCGCTGCAGGTGGGCGCGCAGAAAGGCGTCTGAAGCCTGCGCCGAGCCGCAATCGTCGAATGCGGTTTGCGGCGTTTATTCGAGAAACAGCATCTTTTTCCACACCTGCTTGCCCACCAGGCTGTGGGCGATGGTGCCGCCGATGTGCAGGATCAGGTAGGCGGGCACCAGGACGTCGCCGATCTGGTGCCATCCCTTGATGACGCGCGGCCATCCCATCAACTTGACGCCCGGGGTGATCTCGACCGCGTTGATCACGCCGCTCACGGCGAGCCACGTGAATGCGAGCAAGCCGAGCGCTTCGACGAACCCCGAGAGGCCGACGTGGGTTGGCCGCTCCGGCACCTTGAAGCGCAGCAGCAAGCGCACGTCTTCGATCACGAGCTTGGAGCGCGACGGCGTGCACGGCACCCAGTTGACGAAGCGGATATTGGTCGGCCCGACCAAGCCCCAAATGATCCGCGCCAGCAGAAACGCGCTGAACGTGATCCCGACCCAGCGGTGCTGGAGGTACCAGGAATGGTCGGCGTGGTCGTAATCGCCCGCGCCGGCACCGATGATTCCGGTGCCGATCAGCCAGGCCCAGACCCCGAAGACGGCCAGGCCGAGGTGCAGGAAGCGCGTGACGCGGTCGAGGGGTGCGGGGATCGACATGGGAGCTTGCGGAATCCGTTCACATCGGGCGGATTGTGCGCGCGACCAGCGGGTTGTGCACCGGAGTTTTTGTTGCCATCGGGTCGCAAAACGATTACAACCGGCCACGGCGCCTGCGGATATCAGGCAAAGGCGGACAACCCGACCGTGCTTGGAACTCGCAATGCGTTTTTCGCACCAACCGGTGCGGCATTCCTGTGAGATTTCGTCGGAAACGCGGATATCTTGCAAGAACGAAACCGCTTCAGTCGTTCCATTGGCAAAAGCTTGAGGCTGCCGCGCGTGGCATTTCACGACAGTCCCATCATTCAAATGAGGAGATCGTTGTGCCGAAATTGCGTGTGGCTTCCAAATGGGTGTTCCTTTCATTGACTGCGGTGGCATTGGTGGCGTCTACCGTTGCTGCCAATGCGGCCGGTGCCGCTGACAAAGCGCCAATGAGGATCGCCGCGATCGATCCGACGAGCGGCATGTTCGCGGCCATCGGCGACTGGTCGATCGAGAACCTGAAATTCAATTCGGGCATCATCAACCAAGAGGGTGGTGTCGATGGCCACAAGATAGAGATCGTGCCGCTGGATAACGCCATGAGCACGCAGAAAACGCTGGTTCAATTCCACAAGGCGGTGAACGAAGGCATTCGATACATCGCGCAGAATAACGGAGACCCGGCGGCCTTTGCGATCCTCAACGCTGCCAAGCAATACAACGAGCGCAATCCCAAGGATCCCGTCATGTTCCTGAATTACGGCGCGATCAACGACAAGTTCACGAATCAGGATTGCAATTTCTATTCATTCCTGTTCGACGCGACGATTTCCATGAAAATGAACGCGTTGACGAATTGGATCGAGAAGCAGAAGAACATTCACAAGATATTCCTTTTCAACCAGGACTACGTATTCGGGCATGACGTGGCGAAAACCGCCCGGGAAATGCTGGCCAAAAAGCGTCCGGACATCAAGATCGTCGGGGACACGTTCATTCCGCTTGCAACCGTGCAGGATTTCACGCCTTACGTGACGCAGATCAAGGCGTCCGGCGCGGACGCGGTGATTACCGGGAACTGGGGTACGGACATGAGCCTGTTCGTGAAAGCCGCCGCCCAGGCCGGATTGGATATCCCGTTGTTGACCTATTATGGCGGCACCGTTGGCACCGTCAGCGCAGTGGGACAAGCGGGCGTGAACCGGATTTATGAGGCTTGGGGCTGGGACAGCGACTTGACGCCCGAGCAGGGCGCGCTGGAAGAGAAGATGTACAAGACCACGCATTATGACAACAGTGATATTCGCAGCATCTACATGTTCAATTTGCTGAAGGAAGCTGGCGACAAGGCGCACAGCATCAACCCGACGAAAATCGCTTTTGCCTTGGAGAATATGCATTTCAAGGGACCGGTGGGCGATGTGTGGATGCGAGGCGACGATCACCAGATACAGATGCCCATCGTGATCTCCGTCATGCAAGACAACATGAAATATGGGCTCGAAGGTACTCATTTCGGTTTCCACGGAATCGATACGATCCAGGCAGCCGAAACCTCCTTGCCGACCTCGTGCAAGATGAAGCGTCCGGCGAATTCCTGATCGCGTAACGGGCTCCGACGAAGCATCCTTCGGTCCACAGGTATTGCGACCGCGGGATGCGTCGGCTTTGCTTGCCGGCCGCAGGCGGGTGGGCCCCCGAATAATAAAACGCGCTTTCAATACGGGGACTCGGGTATGAAACCACATGTGAAGCCGGCTGAGCGATGAACGAGATCATCGTTTTCTCGTTGCTGAACGGCATTCTGTACGGCCTGCTCCTGTTCATGCTGTCCAGCGGGTTGACGCTCATTTTCTCGATGATGGGCGTGCTGAATTTCGCGCACGCGAGTTTCTACATGATCGGCGCCTACCTGGCGTATACGCTGGGTGCGCACATCGGCTTTTGGCCGGCACTGGTGCTGGCGCCCATCCTGGTGGGCGGCATCGGCGCGCTGGTCGAGCACCTGGGGCTGCGCCGCGTCCACAGCGGCGGTCCGGTGGCCGAGCTGCTTTTTACCTTCGGTCTGGCGTTCATGATCGACGAGCTGGTGCAGCTCCTGTGGGGAACCGTCCCGGTGACGTATGCCGCGCCGAGCTATCTGGAACGCCCGCTGTTTACGCTGTTCGGCGTCGATTACCCGGCGTTCCGCGCGGTCGTCATCCTGGTCGCGATCCTCATGCTGGCGGCCTTGTGGCTGCTGCTAAAGAAGACCCGGGTGGGCATGCTGGTGCGCGCTTCGCTTACGCACGCGCCCATGGTCGGCCATCTGGGCCACAACGTGCCGCGCCTCTTCACCAGCGTGTTCGGTTTTGGCTGCGCACTGGCCGGGTTGGCGGGGGTGATCGGCGGGCCGCTGCTGGTGACCGCACCGGGCATGGCCGACAGTCTCGGACCCATCGTGTTCGTGGTGATCGTCGTCGGTGGCATGGGCTCGGTCCTGGGCGCGTTCTACGCCTCGCTCTTGATTGGCCTGATCCAGACGTTCTTCGTTGCGCTGCCCGTTTCCATCGGCGGAATACTCAACTCGGTCGGCATCCCGATCGATCCGTACGGCGAGTTGGGCCGGATCACGCTGGCGAGCATCGGGCCGCTCACGCCTTACGTACTCATGGTGCTCATGCTGATCTTCCGGCCGCGCGGCCTCATGGGGGAATACGAACTGTGACTGATTCGGCATCTCCGGCGCTGCGGCGGCGCGCGGGCTTCTGGTGGGTCTGGCCGCTTGCTCTGGCGATCGCGCTCGCGATTCCGTTCACGAGCCACAGCGCCGGGCTGTTTTCCATCCTGAACCTGATTGCCATCAACATCGTCTTTGCCCTGTCGTACAACATGCTGCTGGGCGAGGGGGGACTGCTCTCGTTCGGGCACGCGGTGTTCTACGGGTTTGGCGGCTTTTTTGCCATGCATGCCATGGTCGCCATTGGCGCCGCTGATTCGGTCTGGGCGCATTTCCCGGTGCTGGGCTTGCCGCTGATCGGCTTCGTCGGCGGCGCCGTGGTGGCGATCGTGATCGGCTGGCCCATCTGCAAGCACGGCGGCCTGGCGTTTGCCATGATCACGCTCGGGCTGGGCATGCTGGTGGCGTCGGGAGCCAATCTGTTTCCGTCGTTTTTCGGCGGCACCACCGGCATCTTCGGCGACCGCACCGTCGGACCCGCATGGTTCGGCTGGAAGCTGGTGCACGCGGTGGACGTTTACTGGTTCATGGTTTTCTGGGTTTTCGTGGCGGCGCTGGGCATGTGGGCCTTTACCCGGACGCCGCTCGGGCGCCTGGCGAACGCCATGCGCGACAACGCCATGCGCTTGCGTTTCATCGGCTATGAACCGCGGAACGTGCGCTTCCTGCTGTTCATCGCGGCCGGGGCATTCGCCGGGATGGCGGGGGCGATGGCGGCCGTCAACGAGGAAATTGCCAATGCCAGTTCGCTCAGCCTGACCCATTCGGGCCTGGTGCTGCTCATGGCGGCCATCGGCGGTTTCGGCGCGTTTTACGGCCCCATCATCGGCGCCGTGTTGGTGACGCTCATGAATTCGTCGCTGAGCAACTACACCAACGCCTCAGAGTTTTATATCGGCCTCGTGTTTCTCTCGATCGTGACGTTTGCCTCGCGCGGGATGGCCGGTGGCCTGGAAAAAGGGTGGGCCGCGCTGCGCGGCGGGCACGTTCGGCAACGCATCCCCGGTTGGCTGGTGCAATGGCTGGGCGTCCTGCTGATCATCCTGGGATTGATTGCTTTCGTGGAAACGATTTATCAGGTGCAGAACGGCCCGGACGTCATTGCCGCGGCGCTGGGCATCAGCTTCAATCCGAGAGTGATCTGGAGCTGGATCGTCATCCTGGTGCTGTGCGGCGGCGGCTACGGCATTCTGCGACTGGCCAGGCGCGCGTACGCGGCAGATGAGCCAGACGAAACGGGGGGGACACCGACCCATGCGTGACGTCGCCTTGCCAGGCCGCGGCATCGAATTGCCGGCGTTGCCCAGATTTCAGCGGCCGGCCCGTGACCGGGTCGATCGGATGAGTTCATACGTCGCGGCCGCGAGTTGCCACCTCGTCGGGGCCAGGCCGTGGTAGCCGCCCTGTCCATCCGGCAGCTCAAGAAGAGCTTCGGGCCGACTGAAGTCATTCGCGGCGTCGACCTCGAAATCGCGGAGGGCGAAACGCACGCCGTAATCGGCCCCAACGGCGCCGGGAAATCGACTTTTTTCAACCTGCTGTCGGGCGCGCTGCTGCCGACCAGCGGCGACATCCAGTTGAAGGGGCGCAGCATCGTCGGGCTGTCGCCGACGCGGGTCTTGAACCTCGGACTGGCGCGCTCGTTTCAAACCAGCAACGTGTTCACCAATCTCTCTGTTTTCGAGAATCTCCGCTGCGCCTGCTTCAACCAGGCCCGCGCGGGCTATCAGTTCTGGCGTTCCGCGATGACAGTGCGGAGAGCCAACCGCCGAGCCGAGGAAGTCTTGGCGCTGGTGGGCCTGGAAGACTTGCGCGCCGCGCCGGCCGGCTCGCTGCCTTACGCCAGCCAACGCGCGCTCGAGATCGGCATCACCATCGCGCCCGACACCGGCGTGGTGCTGCTGGACGAGCCCACCGCCGGCATGAGCAACGCGGAAACCGGCCGCGCCACCGAGTTGATCCGACGGATCGCCGAGCACCGGACGCTGGTGATCGTCGAGCACGACATGGGTGTGGTGTTCAAGCTGGCCGACCGCATTTCGGTGCTGGTCTATGGCGAGATCATCGCCACCGGCGAGCCGGCGGCGATTCGCGCCGACCCGCGCGTCAAGGAAGCGTATCTGGGACAGGATGCCGCATGACCCAAGCGATGCTCGATGTCGCCAACCTGCACGCCTATTACGGCAAGAGCCACGTGCTGCACGGGGTGAATTTTTCGGTGCACGACGCCGAAGTGGTGGCCCTGCTGGGCCGCAACGGCGCCGGGCGCTCGACCACGCTCAAAGCGATCACCGGCGAAATGGTGCCGCACGGTTCGGTGCGCTTTCTCGGCCGGGAAATCGGCGGTTGGCCGAGTTACCGCGTGGCCCGGCTGGGGTTGGGCTACGTGCCCGAAGACCGGGACATTTTTCCGACGCTGACGGTGCGGCAGAACTTGGAGCTCGGCATCAAGAACAGCCGCCGGCCTGGCCAGCGAACCGTCGATGGCATGCTCGACATGTTTTCGAATCTGCGGCGCCGGGCCGATACGCCCGCGGGCGTCCTCTCCGGCGGCGAGAAGCAGATGCTCACCATGTGCCGCACGCTGATGGGCGACCCGAAGATGATGCTGATCGACGAACCGACCGAAGGGCTGGCGCCGCTCATCGTCAAGCAGATCGGCGAGCTGATTTCCCACATCGCCGCAAGCGGGGTCGCGGTGTTGCTGGTCGAGCAGAAGCTGTCGATCGCCATGGACATCTCGTCGCGCGTGCTGGTCATGGGCCACGGGCAGATCGTGTTTGAAGGGACGCCCGCCGCGTTGCGCGCCAACGAAGCCATTCGCAAGGAGTGGCTGGAAGTATGAGAATGGCCGTGCGCCGCGCGGGGTGAAGCGGGGCGCGCCATGACCCGGGTGGTTTGAAGCGGACCGGAATGGGCGGCTTCGGAACCAATGTTTCGCTCGCGTAACTTAAAAAGAGGGGACCATCCGCCGTCCCGCACAAGGAGTGACCATGAAACAAGCGACAACAACCCCCCGCATCCGGCGGGCTCCGATTGCACTTTCGATCCTGGCGTTGTCCGGCGCATTGGTCGCCGGCTGCACCACCACGCCCGCCAGCGTTCCGGCGGGTGACAGCTCCAACGCCCAAAGCGCCGACGCGCGCATCAATTCCGACGTGCGGCAAACGCTGGATCGGCTGTACCGCGTGGTGGCCGGTTCGCGCGACATGGTGGCGCACGCGGCCGGCGTGCTGGTGTTTCCGAGCGTCATCGGCGGCTCCCTGATCATCGGCGCGCAGCATGGGCAGGGCGCGCTGCTGGTGCGTGGCCGCAACGCCGGCTACTACAGCACCACCAGCGCTTCCATCGGCTTCCAGGCCGGCGTGGGCTCCAAAGCCGTGATCTACGTCTTCAATTCGGCTGCCGCGCTGGCCAAATTCCAGGCCAGCGACGGCTGGACGGCGGGCGCCGACGCCGTGGTGGCGGTCGGCAACATCGGCGCCAATGGCTCGGTCGATTCGCGCACCGTACAGCAGCCGGTGGTGAGCTTCGTCATGAACAACGCCGGCGTCGAAGGCGGCGTGTCGGTCAACGGCTCGAAGATCACGAAAATCGTTCCTTGACGCGTCGCGGTGCGCGCCGTTGCGTCCACCGGCGTTGGCAGATCGGACCAATCAAAACGCGCGGCTTTCGGGCCGCGCGTTTTGGTTGCGGGCGGCACCCGTTGCAGCGCTGCTGCGGATCACTCGCCGCGAATCGTCGCCCCGCCATCGACCACGATGGTCGTTCCGGTGATGAAGCGGCCTGCATCGCTTGCGAGCAGCAGGGCGGCGCCGGCGATGTCGTCGGGGTCGCCTATGCGGTTCAACGGACTGGCCTTGAGCGCACCCGCGAGCGTCTGCGGGTTGTCCCAGAGCGCCTTGGCGAAATCGGTCTTGATGAGGCCGGGCGCGATGCAGTTCACACGCACACCCTGCTTGCCCCATTCCAGCGCCAGGTTGCGCGCGAGCTGCATGTCGGCCGCCTTCGAGATGCAGTAGGCGCCGATGGTGCGTGAGCCCATCAGCCCGCCGATGGAGCTGATGATGACCACCGCGCCGCCCTGGCGCTCGGCCATCTTGGGCGCCACACGGCTCACCAGCCAGTTGTTGGCGATGATGTTGACTTGCAGGATCTTGCTGAACGCGTCGTCGGGGATGCCCGACATCGGTCCGTAATACGGATTGACGGCGGCGTTGCACACCAGCACGTCGACCGGGCCGAACGTGGCTTCGGTCTGGCTGATCAGCGCTTCCACCTGGTCCTTGTGCGAGATGTTGCAGGCGATCGCTGTGGCCGTGCCGCCCGCCGCCTTGATGTCCCGCACCACGCTTTCGCACGCATCGAGCTTGCGGCTGCTGATGACGACCCGGGCGCCGGCGCGCGCATACGCCATCGCGATGGCGCGGCCGATGCCGCGCGACGAGCCCGTGACAAGGGCAGTTTTGCCTTCGAGTGAAAACGAATCCATGATGTTCTCCGGCGAGGTGTGCATTCAGCGCCCGATGAACCGGGGCGTGCGCTTTTCCACGAACGCCTTGGCGGCTTCGCGGTGGTCGTCGGTATAGCCGCAGCGGATTTGCCAGAACGCTTCCTGGTCGAGGGCCTCGGCCAGCGTGCAGCCGCGCTCCGCCTGATTCATGTTCTCCTTCATGTGGGCGAGGGTGGTGGTGGGGCCTCCGGCCAACTGGCGCGCCAGTGCCATGCCCTTGGTCTCCAGTTCGGCGTCGGGGAAAACCTGGTCGACCAGGCCGATGCGCAGCGCTTCGTTGCCGTCGATTACCGGCGACAGCAGCGCGAACGCGCGCGCCCGCGCGCCCAGGCGCTGCGCCAGGAACCAGTGTCCGCCGAAGTCGCCCGAGAGTGCCACCTTGACGAAAGCCGAGGTGATTTTGGCGGTATCGGCTGCCAGGAACAGGTCGCACGCCAGCGCCAGCGACAGCCCGGCGCCGGCGGTGGCCCCGCGCGCCAGCGCGACCGTCGGCTTGGGCATTTCGTGCAGCAGACGCGAGATTTCCATGGCTTCGCGCAGATGCACCGTGCGCTGTTCCATGGTCTGTTCGGCAGCGTTGCGCTCGGCCATGGCTTTCACGTCGCCGCCGGCACAAAAGGCGCCGCCTGCGCCGGTCAGCACCACCGCGCGCACCACCGGGTCCAGCACGGCGCCGCGCAGCGCTTGCAGCAGCGCCTCAAGCATGACCGGCGTCATGGCATTGCGGCGCTCGGGCCGGTTCATGGTGAGCGTGAGCACGCCGCCGTCGCGGTGTTCCAACAGGTCTTGCGTCATTTCGGGGTCTCCTGAAAATAGCCATGGAGGGGGTTGGTCAACGGATGTTGTCGGGACGCACGCCGAAGCCACCCCAAGGTTTCATTCGGAGTATGCCGCAGCGCTTTCCAGCGCGGCGGCCGCGCGCGGCCCAGTGGGGCGCACTTGCCTTGGAGGCGATCAAGCCCCGTTGCACGGCGACGCCGGCCCTTCGTTTGGGTAATTCTGATCTGGCGGGAACACGTGTCACGCCACGGCCGGGCCGACGCCCATGAATTTCCAGATGTGTGTTTTGGCACGACCGCGTTTCCGCCATGACGGCGCGTTGTCCGGGTACGGCTTGACGTTGCGCGTTGTGGCTGAGAAGGCACGCCTGTCGGTGCCGCACGATGAAATCGGCCGGTTCGGTTTGCGCGCCAACGTGCTGGCGGACGAAGAAGGCACTGGACGCCGCCTGCGGGGCATGACGGGAGGGGGCGGGGCCCCGTCTTTATTTCAGGCGACCGGGCAATGCTGCGGAGGGCCGCCGGCCAGAACGTCAGTCGCGCGTCACGCGCAGCACTTCGGCCTGGCTGGTGACGCCGGCCGCGACCAGCCGTTCGCCGTCTTCGCGCATCAGGCGCATGCCATGCCTGCGCGCCGTTGCGCGGATTTCGGCTTCGGCGTTGCGGCCGTGGATCTGCTCGCGGATTTCGTCGTCGACCAGCAGCAGTTCGAATACGCCGGTGCGCCCTTGGTAGCCGGTGTGACCACAGGTGTCGCAACCGACTGCGCCGCCGGGTCGCCCCGAGGCGGCATCGGCTCCCCCGGAGGGCAGCGTGGCGGCAGCGCCCGCGTGGCGGGCGGGTAGCACCGCACCCCGCCCGTGGCACACGGGGCAGAGCTTGCGCACCAGCCGCTGCGCCAGGACGCCCAGGAGCGAGGACGACAGCAGGAACGGCTCCACGCCCATGTCGGTCAAGCGCGTCACGGCGCTGGCCGAGTCGTTGGTGTGCAGCGTGGCCAGTACCAGGTGGCCGGTCAGGCTCGCCTGGATCGCGATGTCGGCGGTTTCCATGTCGCGGATTTCGCCGATCATCACGATGTCGGGGTCCTGCCGCAGGATGGCGCGCAGCGCGCGTGCGAACGTGAGTTCGATGCGCGGATTGACTTGCGTTTGCGCCACGCCGGGGAGGTCGTACTCGATCGGGTCTTCCACCGTCATGATGTTGTTGTGGCGCGCGTCCAGCCG
The DNA here is from genome assembly GCA_004299095.1 of Burkholderiaceae bacterium. Lineage (GTDB taxonomy): Bacteria > Pseudomonadota > Gammaproteobacteria > Burkholderiales > Burkholderiaceae_C > Ottowia. Next base: position 17,486 of record SCQQ01000079.1, read on the forward strand.
CGCCAGGCTGGAATAAAGCGTGGTGGTCTTGCCCGATCCGGTGGGGCCGGTCACCAGGATGATCCCGTGCGGCTGCGCGATCAGGTGTTCGAAATTCTTCAGCACGTCGCCCTGCATGCCGACTGCTTCCAGCGTGAGCACGTCGGCGTTTTTGTCCAGCAGGCGCAGCACCGCGCGTTCGCCATGCGCGTTGGGAATGGTCGAGACGCGCACGTCGATGGCGCGCGTGCCCAGGCGCAGGCTGATGCGGCCGTCCTGCGGCAAGCGCTTCTCGGCGATGTCGAGGTCGGCCATGATCTTCAGGCGCGAGATCAGCGCAGCGTGCAGCGCGCGATTGGGTTGCACCACTTCGCGCAGGCGGCCGTCGATGCGAAAGCGCACGCTCGACAGGCGCTCGTACGGCTCGATGTGGATGTCGCTCGCGCCGTCGCGCGCCGCTTGTGTCAGCAGCGCATTCAGCATGCGGATGATGGGCGCGTCGTCGGCCGATTCCAGCAGGTCGGCCACCGCCGGCAGCTCCTGCATCATGCGCGACAGGTCGACGTCGCTTTCCACTTCGCTCACCACTGCGGCGGCGCCGCCTTCGCTGTCCGCGTAAGCGCTGCTGATGCGTTGCGCCAGTTCGTCGGCGCCGAGTGACTGCAGCGTGATGGGCTCGGCGCCGTAGCGCCGCATCACCTCGCCGAGCGCCGCCGCATCGGGCCGTGCGCTGTGCCACAGCACCAGGTGCTCGCGCTCGTCCTGTTCCAGCAGCAGGTGCGCGCCGCGCGCGAACGCGTAGGGCAGGGGGTAGCGCGTCACGGGGGGGTGATCCAGTTTGCCATCGCCTGATGATTTGGGCGCAAGCGCTGCATCGCCGTGACCGGACTGGCCATCGGACGCGCGCCCAGCCGTCCCTGCGTCAAGACGTCGTCAATGGGGGCGATGGCGATCCCGCTGCATTCCATCTCGTTTCGCGTCACGCGGTCCTCCAACGGCATTTCAAGGATCAGCCGTCGTAGTTGAATTCCCCCGCTGCGGGCCTTGGGAACTGGCGCTTCGGCTTGTTGGGCAAATCGCCCGTCGAAATGGCCGGCTCGAACAGCGGCGGCGGCGCCGGCTTGGCGTTCGCGCCCGCCGCGGTCGGCTGGATCACCGGCAGGATCGGGGACTGGTTGATTTGCAACGCGCTGCTGGGCGCGGGCTGCTGGTCCACTTGGGTGGCGCGCATGTAGTCGTAGCGGCTCATGGAATAGCTTTCCGCGGAACCGGCGTCGCGCACGATCACCGGCCGCAGGAACACCATCAGGTCGGTCTTCACGTCGCTTCGGGTCCGGTTCTTGAACAGGTTGCCGAGTACCGGAATGTCGCCCAGCCCCGGCACCTTGTCTTCACTCGAGGTGTACTGGTCTTGCAGCAAGCCGCCCAGCACCACGATCTGTCCGTCGTTCACCAGGATGCTGGATTCGATCGCGCGCTTGTTGGTGGTGATGCCTTGCGGTGAATTGACCGAGGTCGGATCGACCGACGACACCTCCTGGTAGATCACCAGCTTGATGGTGCCGTCCTCGCTGATTTGCGGGCGTACGCGCAGTGTCAGGCCGACGTCCTGGCGCTCGTAGGTCTGGAACGGGTTGACCGTGTTGCTGCCAGCCACGGTGCTGGCGTAGCTGCCGGTGAGGAACGGCACGTTCTGCCCGACCATGATGCGCGCTTCCTCGTTGTCCAGCGTCAGCAGCGTCGGCGTGGACAGCACATTGCCGTCGCCCGTGCTCTGGATGAAGTTGGCCAGTGCGCTCAGCACGTAGCCGCCGCCGAAGCGGTGCAGCAGGCCGAGGTTGATGCCGGTTTGCAGCGGCGACGTGGTCGCCGTCGTTCCCTGCGGGTTGGTGATGAAGTTGCTCAGCGCCGCGCTCGCGCCAATGATGTTGCCGTTGGTGCCGAAATTGGTGCCGATGACGCCGATGTTGGTGCCCTTGGCGCCGCCCAGCAGCGCCTGCCACTGGATCCCCAGGTCCGCGACCTTGTTGGTGCTGACTTCGGCAATCAGGCTTTCCACGTACACCTGCGCGCGCCGCTGGTCGAGCTTGTCGATCACCGTGCGCAGCTCACGGTAGACCGGCTCGGGCGCGCTGATGATGAGCGAGTTGGTCGACGGGTCGGCCTGCACCTGACCGCCGGTCGACGGCTGGTTGGTGGCGCGGGCGTCGATGGTCGGGCCACTGTCCAGCCCGCTGCTGCCGCTGCCGCCACCGCTGTAGCTGGTGCGCGGGGTGCTGATGGCCGAGGTTTGCGCCGTCGGCGTGGCCGATGCCGGCGCGCCGCCCGCGCCCGGCGCGTTGGCGCTGCGGCCAGGCAGCGCCGCCAACGCCGCGCGCAGCGTGACCGCGAGCTTGGTCGCATCGGCGTTTTTCAGGTACACGACGTGGATGTTGCTGCGGTCCTGTCCGTCCTGCATCGCCGGCCGCTGGTCCAACTGGCGCACCAGCGCCGCTGCTTCCGCCAGGCGCGCCGTGTTGGCGGCGCGCACGATGATGGCGTTGCTGTTGGGCTCCGGCACGATCGCCGTCTGATAGGCCCCGGAATCCGCGCCGACCGCCGTCGGAATGGGCCGCGCCGGCGCGCCGGGTTGGGTCGGGATCGGCTGGCCGCCGCGCTCGGGCTCCAGCAGGCTTTGCACCAGCGGCGCCAGATCCAGCGCCACCGTGTTGTGCAGCGGAATCACTTCCACCTTGGTGGCGTTGGCCACGTCCAGCGCCGCAATGATGCTGGCCAGGCGCGCCAGGTTGTCGCCGTAGTCGGTGATGATCAGCGCGTTGGCGGCCGGATCGACGTTGATGGTGTTGTTCGGGCTGATCAGCGGCCGCAGCACCGGCACCAGGTTGTTGGCGTTCACGTGCGTCAGGCGAAAGATCTGCGTTTCGACCTGGCCGCTCTTGCGCACCCGGCCGGCCGACACGCGCTCGCTGCGCAGCTTGGCTTCCCCTTCAGGCAGCACCAGGTCGATGCCGTTGCTTTCCACCAGCGCAAACCCCTGGGTGCGCAGTTGTTCCGAAAACAGGCGCAACGCCTCCTGCGGCGTGACCGGCGTGGTGCTGGTGAGCGACATGGTGCCGCGCACGCGCGGATCGACCACCACGTTGCGGCCGGTGATGGTGGCCAGCGTGCGCGCCACCGCCTCGATTTCGGCGTTGACGAAGTCCAGCGTGACGTTGGCTTGTTCGCGGCCGCCCGCCGTGCGCGCCGCGCCGCGACGCGACGCGGCGCTTGCGCTGGGTGCGCCGGTTGCGGCGCCAGTCGCTGGCTGTGCGCCGGCGGGCGCCACGAGGCCCGCGATGCCCAGAGTGAAGACCGATGCTGCGACCCCCGCGCGCCGGAGCGCGACACAGAGATGGCTCGGTGCGGGGCGCGCGGCGGCCGAGGCAAAGTTGATCAGGAAGCGATCCAAGGTGTCGTGCATTCGGTAGGGGAAGTCGTAAATGTAACGGTTGCCATCCGGTTCGCCGAAGGCGGCCCGTGGTGCTGATGCCCACGAGCAACGCTGCCGGACGGCCTGGCGTGGGGCGGGGAAGGCGGTGTCAATTGAACGACAGCAGCGCCCGATTGCCTTGCCTGCGGCCCATCATGTTCAGCAGGCCTGCGAGCTGCACCTCGGTGCCTGGCGTGGCGTGCGCTTCGCCGCTGAAGTGCAGGCGCTGGCCGACCAGGGTGCCCTGGCCGCTCAGTTGCAGCGCGCCGCTCAGCGTGGACAGATGGATGGCTATCGGCTCGCCGCCTTCGATCACCAGCTTGTAGGAGCCGATGGGCCGCAAGGTGGACAGGCGCGAAGACGCGCCTGACACCGTGACTTGCGCTCGTCCGCCGAGCGTGAACCGGCCCGAAATCCAGCGCACCTCAAGCTGCTGGGTGCGGATCGTCATTTGCCCTTCGGGTTGAATCGTGTTCCAGGGCGTTCCCAGCCCCGCAATGACCGATACCGGCCAGGCCGATTGGCTGTCGCTCACTTTCACTTGCACGCCGCCCCAGCGCGGCGTGACGCGCAGCGCCAGCGGTCCCGCTGGCGTGCAGCAGGCGGAGCGCAGGTCGGCGGTCAGGTGCGTGAGCGCGGGCCGCAGCCGCCACTGGATGCGCCCGGGGAGTTCAGTGCGGTCACGGCTGCCCGCGCCGCCCGAGAAAATCAATCGGCCAGACCCCGACCAGACGGTGCCTTCAGGGTCGGCGATGACCAGTTTGTGCTGGCTCGCACTGCCCAGCGCCGCCGCCAGCCACGAGGCCGGCGCCGCGACGATCAGCACCAGCAGTGTTCCGAGCACCGTGCCTGCCAGCGCCCAACGCCACGGCGTGCGACCGCGCCCGGGTCCAGGGGTCATGAGCGCAGGTTGAATGACAGGGTGCCGTTCCAGCGCGCGGCCGCGTCCGGACTGCTGCCGGGCGCACGTTGCAACTGGGCTTCCGAGGGCAGCAGGTGCGCGCTGGTGCGCACTTCGGCCAGCCAGTCCGCCAGGCTTTGCGCTGGCACGTCTTTCAGCGTGACGCGGATCACGCTCTCGGCGTTGCTTACTTGCGCCGCTGCGCCCAGCGCTTTCTGCGTGGCGGTCTGGAAAGCGGCCAGGCTTTGCGCGCGATCCAGCGTCGGCGTGGCCTGCAAGGCACGCGCCGTGCGCTGCAGGCGCTGCACGTGCGCCACGGCGGTCTGCAAGGTTGCGCGCTCCGCGGGCGCCTGGCGCAGCGTCGCCAGCGCGGGTGCCAGGGCCAACGTCCAGAGCAGCGCGACCACGACCAGGAGCGCCGCGAACGTGATCAAACGGCGCTCGCGTGCCTGCAACCCGCTCCAGGTGACCTGCAGGCGCTTCCAGGCTACGGTGGCCGATGCGGCCATGGGCGTCATGGCGCGGCTCCGGCGCGCAGCACTAGGTTCTGGCTGTCTTGGCTGAGCTGGTAGCCGCGCGCTTTCATTTCGTCCTGGGCCTGGGCGAGCTGCGCGGCGGCGAGCGGGGCTTCCTTCAGGCTCAGTTGACCGGTGGTGTACGACAGCGCGCTGGGCGTTTGTGTGCGGCCGGGCAGGTTGGCCAGCGCGCCCAGCATCGATTCCAGATCGCCGGGCGCCAGCGCGCCGGCGCGCTGCCGCAGCAACGCCACTTCGCGCGCCATTTGCACCGGGGCATCGACCACCACGCGCACGTCCGGGAAGGTCTGCGTCAGGGTGGCGTTGATTTGCGTGCGCATTCGCGCCAGGTCGGTGTGCATTTGCTGCGCATGCCAGTTGACGCCGACCAGTTGCGTTGCCAGCAGCAGCGCGAGGCCCCAGCGCAGCGGCCGCCACTGGCGCGCGTGCCACAGTTGGCTGGCCGCGGTGCCGAGGCGGCGCGTGGCCCAGGCGGCGCCGCTGCGGGTGAATTCGAGTTGCGCCAGGTTCCAGGACGAGCGGTTGGCCGTGAGCATGCGCTCGGCGGCCGTGCCCAGAGCCAGCGACGACCGTCCGGTGATCTGTTCGGCCAGCGCTGCCACCGCTGGCTCGGCGGTGACTCGCACCGAGCCGCGCGCCGCTTCATCCATTTGCGCGCGCAGCAGGTCCAGTGCGCCGCGCTCGGCCGGCAGCACTTGCACGCCGCCGGGAATGGGCGCGCCCGCTAGCAGCAGTTCCGCATGCTCGGGCGTGCCGGTAATCCACAGCACGGGCGGATCGGCCTGCGGGTCCAGCTCGGGGACGATGCGCGCCACCGACCGCCCGGCAGCTTCCAGCGCTTCGAGGTGGCCGCGCAGCCAAGCGCGCTGGCAGACGGCAATCCAGCAGCGCTCGCCATCCTTGGCCTGCGGGCCGAGCGCGAAATGCAGGTCGTCCGGATCGTCCAGCAAGCGCTCTTCCAGCAACCCGACCAGGGTGGGGCGCAGGCGCGCGGAGCGGCCGTTGATGCCGCGCGGCAATTGCACTGCGTGCCACGACAGCGCACTGGCGGGGACCATGGCCACCACGTCTACGCCGCGGCCCGCTGCCGGCAGCAGTTCGGCCGCGGCGACGCCTGAGCGCGCCACGGCTTCCCCGTCGTCGGACGTGACGTACGGGTAGCCGGCGGTCGGGTCGGCGGGCAGGGCGATGGCGAGCACACTCATGGCAGGACGAGAATTCTACGAACCGATCGGGCGATGGCGTTACCCCGGCGCCCGATCAGTGGGCAGCGTGAGCGCGCTGTGCGTGCGCCACAGCAGTACCACCATCGGGCCGCGCACGCCGTTGCTGCGTTGCACGGCGGCCATTTCTTCCACCACCACGTCGTCGATGCGCAGCCGCGCCTTGAGCTCGAAGAAGCCGGTCGAGACCGAGGCCCAGTCGACGTGCTGCGGGGTCACGTTGATTTGCGCCAGCGCGTTCGCGACCGTGGTGAACGGCCGCTGGTTGCGCAGCGCCACCAGTTGCTGCGCCTGCGTCAGATCGAGGTCGGGCAGTGCCGCGTAGATCACCTCGGCATCGGCGGTGTTCAGGTTGACCGGCGTGGGCTGGTTGTTCTGCAGCGGCAGCACCGTCACGTAGGGTTTCAATTGCAGCAGCGTGCCGGGATCGACGCCGAGCCAGGCGAGCTGGTCGAAGCGCACCGGCAGCAGCGGCGCGTCGTTCTGGCTGGCGCCGATCGCCGCTTTTTGTGCGTTGATGAGACCTTGCTGAAGGGTATCCAGCACGTTGCCGGACACGCCGATGGCCTGAAACAGGCGCTCGAAGCGCGCGCGCGCTTCGGCCTGCTGGTCGGCCGTGCCCAGCGTCAGGTTCATCACGTTCAGGCGCGCTTGCAGGTCGCTGATCTGTCCCGACAGGAACGCGTTGCGATCCAGTTGCGCGCCGGCTGCGCCGGAATCCAGGAAAGTGGACAGGCGCGCTTCGGCCAGCGGAACTGCCCACGGCTCGGTCAGGTTGTCGGTGACCGGCGGATGCTGCAGGCCCTCGCTCAAGTCGCCCATGAGGATCAGGCGCGCCCAGTCGAGCGCGCCCGTCAGGATCCAACTGGCCTGGATGCGCGCGCGTTCGGCCGATTCCACTTCCACGCCGCGCCAACTGCGCCACAGCGCGGCGGATGCAAACGTGGCCACCAGCACCACCGTGATCAGCGCCAGCAGCAGGGCGGCGCCGCGCTGGTGTTCACGGTTCGAGGTGCCGCCGCGCGTCATGGCGTGCCCCCGAACGTCGGGCGAATCCAATCGATCGTGAGCAGGCCGCTGATCGCCTGCCCCGGCGCCAGCGTGATCAGCAGACGCACCGCGTCCGGCAGGACATCGGTCTGGGTGCTGCTTTCGGCTGCACTGGAAAGCGGATTGGTCCAGGCGTTGTTGCGGAAGTACTGCAGTTGCCAGTCGAGCGCATGGGCCACGGTGACGGCCTGGGCGTTGGCGCCGCTGGCGCCCGCGCCCGACCAGTTGGCGGCAGCGCTCCAGGCGGCACGCCAGGCGGCCATGGTTTGCACCGGCGCTGATTGCCAGCGCATCCAGGCGCCATCGCCGCCACGCCGCGTCCAGGCCGCCACTTCCACGCCGGCCGCTGCGTTGCCGCTCACGCTGCGGGTGATGCGCAGCATGCGCCCGTCCCAGAGCAGGCTGACCGGCGCGGCAGGCGACGGCGGCGTGGTCGCGGGCCAGACCATCATCGCGTCCAGATCGGCGCGCCATTGCCCCAGCGCGGCCTGCAGACTCAGTACGCCGTCGGTGTATTCGTCGGTGGTTTGCTGGGCGCGCGCCATGCCGTCGATGGCGCGCCAGCTCATGATCGCGATCACCGCCATGATGCTGAGCGCCACCAGCACTTCGACCAGCGTGAAGCCGGAAGGTCGCCTGCCCTGCGGCGGGGGAGCATGGGGGCGCATCAGTTCCGCCCCACGATGGTGCTGAGTTGCACGATCAGGTGGCCCTCGCTGCCCACGCGTTCCTCCACGCGCCGGAACGCCGGGTTGGGCGTGGGCTGCACCTGCTGCGTCAGATCAAAGACGCGGCTGCCTTGGGTGCAAGTGCTGGTGTCGTCGCCCACCGGCGGCAACTGGCGCGCCAGGCGCAGTCCGATCAGCCGGTTTTCCGCACACAGGTGCGCCAGCAGCAGCGTGCCTTGGCGCCCGGCGTTGTCGGTGAGTGCGCTGGTGGCCCGCAGGCCGGCGACCAGCGCCACGGCGGTGATCGCCAGTGCCACCATGACTTCAACCAGCGTGAAGCCGCGCGACTTCCCGCCCCCGTGGTTGCGGGCCGGCGTGCGTCGGACGCGATCGCAATGCGTCATTGGACGGTCACCACGTGAAACGGCGCCAGGCCGTCGGTGGTCACGCCGACCGTGCGGCTGCCGGCGGCGCCATTGCGCAGCTCGATGGTTTGCGCCGCGATGATCGGATCGGGTCCGAGCACCGCGCTGGCGTTGCCCACGGCGTAGGTTTGCGCGTCGAGCCAGGTGGTCGGCAGCGGTGGCGCGCTCGGCGGCAGCCCGTCGAACACGAAGCCGTGCGCCGTCGCGTGCCAGCGCACCGGCAGGCCGGTGGCGCGCGATTGCGCGCGAGCGGATTCGAGCAGTGCAGCCAGCCGGTCGGCGTCGCGCATGAGCGCGTTCTGCCCCGGATTTGGCAGCGCCAGGCTCACCAGCGCCGACCCGAGGCCGATGATGGCGATCACCAGCAGCAGTTCGATGAAAGTGAAGCCGCGTGACCACAAGCCGGACGCGCGGCGAAGGTTCAACGGCGGGTTCACGGGATGCCGCTCGGCATGAGGGCCAGGGGAGTGTGCCGCGCGGCGCTACTGCCAACTGCCGATGTCGGCGTCCTTGCCTTCGCCGCCGCTGATGCCGTCGGCGCCGTAGCTCAGCACGTCGACCGGGCCTTTCACGCCGGGATTGAGGTACTGGTACGGATGACCCCACGGATCATTCGGCAGTTTTTCCAGATAAGGCTTCCAGTTGGTCGGAATGGGCGGCGTCGTCGGCCGTTCGACCAGCGCGTTCAGTCCTTGCCCCGCGGTCGGGTAGGTGCCGTTATCCAGCTTGTAGAGTTTGAGCGCCTGCATGATGGTCCCGATGTCGGTGCGTGCGGCCGTCACTTTGGCTTCGTCGGCCCGGTCCAGCACGTTCGGCACGATCAGCGCTGCCAGTACGCCGATGATCACCAGCACCACCATCAGCTCGATCAGGGTGAAGCCGCGGTGCCTGCGTGGGCGTGCGGGCCGCGCAGCAGGGATCAGGGTCAGGGCGTTTTGCATGAGGTGGGTTCAATGATAATCGGCGCCATGGCGCGCATTCGGGCATTTTCGGGGATCGGGACCGGTCTCATCACGCTGGTGGTGTGGGCCTTGGCTGCCGGCGGCTTGGTGTATTGGCTGCTGCATCCGGGCGATTCGGGGAACGCGCTGCGCAATCTGGGCTCGGGCGCGCCTGATGCTTCGCAGTCCGTCGCGGAGACCAATCAAGTGGCCCGCGCCTTGGGCGCCGTCGCGAACACGTCAGCGCGACCGGCCGACACCAACGTGCTCGGGCATCTTAGGCTGGAGGGCGTTCTCACGTACGGACCCGGCGGCGCGGCGGCGATTGCCGTGAATGGCCAGCCGGCCAAGGCGGTGCGTGTCGGCAGCACGGTCGAAGGCGGCGAAAACGGCTGGACTTTGCGCGCGGTGGAGCCTCATTCGGTCGTATTGGCGCAGGGCGCACACGAAGAAAAGCTGGAATTGCCGCCGGTTAACCAGCGCAGCCGCGCGCGCGACGTGACGGCGCCGCCGGCGCCTGCACGACCGGCCGTGAACGTTCCCAATCGCCCGGTACCGGGCGCTGCAAGCGGCCGCTAGGCGCCCCGTGGGGGTATCAGGCGATCACGCCGCGTCGGGCTGGCGCAGGAACAGCCGGTAGGCCGGGTTGTCGGTCTCGTCGATCCAGGGGTAGTCAAGCGCCATCAGGAAGCGCTTGAACGCCTTGTCGTCGTGTTCTGGCGCCTGGATGCCCACCAGGATTTGCCCGTAGTCGGCGCCGTGGTGGCGGTAATGGAACAGTGAGATGTTCCAGCTCGGTTGCATCAACTTGAGGAATTTGACCAGCGCGCCCGGACGCTCCGGAAAAATGAAGCGCAGCAGGCGCTCGTTGTCCGCCAGCGGCGAACGGCCGCCCACCATGTAGCGCAGGTGCTCCTTGGCGAGCTCGTCGTACGTCAGGTCGATAGCCTTGAAGCCCGCGTGCTCGAATGCTTCGGCGATGCGCGGCGATTCACCCCTGGCGGAGGTGGTAAGGCCTACAAACACGTGCGCTTCGCCGTGCTCCGGCGTGGCGCTCATGCGGTAGTTGAATTCGGTCACGTTGCGCGGGCCACGCGGCAGCTCGCCGATCACTTCGCAAAAGCGCCGGAAGCTGCCGCGCTCTTCGGGGATCGTCACCGCCAGCAGCGCTTCGCGCTCCTCGCCCACTTCGGCGCGCTCGGCCACGAAGCGCAGGCGCTCGAAATTCATGTTCGCGCCCGACAGGATCGCCACGTAGGTTTCGCCCTTGGTCTTGTGCTCGGCCGCGTATTTCTTGACGGCCGCCACCGCCATGGCGCCCGACGGCTCGACGATGCTGCGCGTGTCGATGAAGATGTCCTTGATGGCCGCACACACCGCGTCGGTGTCGACGCAAATGAAATCGTCGACGAATTCGCTCACCATGCGAAAAGTCTGCGTGCCGACCTGCTTGACCGCGGTGCCATCAGCAAACAGCCCGACGTCGGGCAGCGCCACGCGCTGGCCGCCCGCCACCGAGCGCGCCATGGCGTCGGAATCGGTCATTTGCACGCCGATCACCTTGATCTCCGGCCGCACCGCCTTGACGTAGCCGGCAATGCCGCTGATCAGTCCGCCGCCGCCGATGGGCACGAAGATAGCATCCAGCGGTCCCTGGTGCTGGCGCAGGATTTCCATGGCAATCGTGCCTTGGCCGGCGATCACGAACGGGTCGTCGAACGGGTGGATGAAGGTCAGGTCTTCCTTTTGCTGCAGCTTGACCGCGTGCTCGTAGGCGTCGGAATAGCTGTCGCCTACCAGCACCACCTCGCCGCCCAGCGCTTTCACCGCATCGACCTTGACTTGCGGCGTGGTGATCGGCATCACGATCACGGCGCGGGTGTTCATGCGCGCGGCCGACAGCGCCACGCCTTGCGCGTGGTTGCCGGCGCTGGCGCAGATCACACCTTTCTTCACTTGCTCCGGCGTCAGGTGCGCCATCTTGTTGTAGGCGCCGCGCAGCTTGAAGGAGAACACCGGCTGCTGGTCCTCGCGCTTGACCAGCACCTTGTTGTGCAGCCGGCGGCTCAGGTTGCGCGCCGGCGCCAGGTCGCTTTCGATCGCCACGTCGTACACGCGGGCGGTCAGTACCTGCTTCAGATAGTCGGCCAGGGGAAACGGCGATTTCGCCGAACGGGATGCTTTGGAAGCCATGGTTTTCGCGTGAGCGCGGGACGTCGATAGAAGAAAGCCCCGGGTCTTTCGACGCGGGGCGTGATGCGTGGAGCTTGGGCCGTAGAAAATCGCTGGCTGCAACCGGTAGAGGAAACCCATCCCCCGAATGGCGTTCGATTCTAGCGACGTGCGGATAGCGCGCCACGGTCCGCCGCGTGCCGCGACATCCCGATAATCGGATGATGGCCCTCAGCCGCGCGGCGGCTTGCAGCGACGGCCAGACCCTGTTTCTTCAAGGCGGCGACGTCGGGATCGAAAGGAAATCATCATGGAATGCACGGTCAGTTGGACGGGCGCGGTGGGAACGCGCTCGCACATGGGGTTTGTGGGCGAAACCGGCTCCGGTCATGTTGTGGCGATGGACGGTCGCCCGGATGCGGACAGCCCCGACAAGGGCGGCCTGAACCTGGCCGCGAGCCCGATGGAGCTGGTGTTGACCGGCACCGGCGGCTGCACCGCCTACGACGTGGTCCTGATCCTGAAGCGCGGCCGCCACGACATCCGCGGCTGCAGCGTGCATCTGAGCGCCGAGCGCGCGCCCGAGCCGCCGCAGGTGTTCACGAAAATCAACATGCATTTCGTGCTGCGCGGCAAGAATCTGCCCGCCGGCGCGGTCGAGCGTGCCATCGAGTTGAGCCACAGCAAATACTGCTCGGCCTCGACCATGCTGGCCAAGACCGCCGCCATCACGACGTCGTTTGAGGTGATTGAAATGGCGTGAACGATGATCGCCTGCGCTGCGCTCCGGCATGACCTCGCTGCGCTTTGATGACGGCCGCCTCCGGCGGCCATGACTGTCATGGCGGCAACGCCGCCGTCATGGAGCCGCGTAGCGGGACGTCATTTCGTCGTTGCGGCAGCCGCGCGGGGCCGCAGCGCTCAGATGTAGTGCGCCGTGCGCGTCATGACGCGTGCGGCCAATCGCATCAACCCACGCACCGGCAGCGGCAAATCGGTGCCGCCGGCAGCGCGGGCGTTGGCGGCGTGGCGCGCTTCGTCTTCCTTCATTTCGGCCACGATGGCGCGCGATGCCGCATCAACGGCGGGCAGGCGATTCATGTGGATTGCCAGATGCGCTTCCACCTGTTGCTCGGTTTCCACCACGAACCCGAGACTCACGCGGTCCCCAGCCAGTTTCCCGGCCAGCACGCCAATCGCGAACGAGCCGGCGTACCACGCCGGATTGAGCCAGGAGCGGTGCGCGCCCAGTTCCTTCAAACGCTCGTGCGTCCACGCCAGGTGGTCGGTTTCCTCGCGCGCCGCCGCGTCGAACCGCTGGCGCAAATCGTCGTTCCGGGTGACCAGCGCCTGCGCGCTGTAGAGCGCCTGCGCGCACACTTCGCCCACGTGGTCGACCCGCAGCAGCGCGCCCGACAATCGGCGCTCTTCGTTGGTGAGCGCGGTTTCGGCCTGAATCTTGGTGCCTGGGTTGGGTCGCGCCGCCTGGGGCGTGGCCAACAGCGTGCGCAAGGCGCTGTCGGCCGCGGTCAGCAGCCGGTCGGTGAAAGTCATGCGGGTCATGATGGCGCTCATGCTAATGCAACGATCGCCGCTTCGCGCTTCGAACACTGCATCAGCGGTTTGACGCGGCGGGAGAGAGTGGGTTCGTCCGTGGCGCGCGGTGCCGAAGCAGGGCGCGCGCCCAGGCCCGCCATTCGGCTGGCAACCGCGCGCAGGCGCCGCAGCGCCAACCGCAAGTGCGCCGGCGCGGGGCGGCGTCTCTGTCCGAGCGGTTGTTGCACGCCAGCAACGAAAGTGTGTCGTTTATCCGTCATATCCCCAAAAACCTTTGCCACCCGCAATCGATTCTGGTGCAATAGCGCCATCCCCTGTTGATAGGGGGTTGGCTCAGGGGAACCGGCCGAGACGGGAAAATGGATCGTTGCTCCGGCGCCCTACGTTTTAATTTAGGAGAACTTGGAATGAAAAAATCTCTAATCGCTCTGGCCGTCCTGGGCTTTTCCGGAATGGCAATGGCGCAATCGTCGGTCACCCTGTACGGCGTGGCGGACGCGGGCTATGCACGGACCCAAACCGTGAACCCGGATGGCAGCAAAACCAGCTTTAACGGCATGACCAGCGCCGGCCTGATGAACAACGGCACCAGCCGCTTTGGCGTGCTTGGCACTGAAGACATGGGCGGCGGCCTGAAAGCCGGCTTCAACTTCGAGGGTGGCCTGTCGTTGACTGACGGCTCCGCCAACAAGAGCGGTGGCAATTTCTGGAGTCGTGAAGCCAACGTCTGGTTGGGCGGCAATTGGGGCAGGTTCAA
>SCQQ01000080.1 GCA_004299095.1 Burkholderiaceae bacterium
AGAGTATAAGTGAGTATGGGCTGATGTGGGCGAATATAGAAATTCCCTAGAGGCGTTTTCACTCTCAAAGCCCAAAATTTACAGTTTGTCAGAGTGCGGGTGTAGTTCAATGGCAGAACGAAAGCTTCCCAAGCTTTAGACGAGGGTTCGATCCCCTTCACCCGCTCCAACGATCAGCGATTCGCGCCCGGCAGCACAGGCGCAACGACGGATCTCTGAAGCATTCCGCTGCGCCAGGCCATTGCGGAACGTGCCATGCGATCCCGGGCGTTGACACCACTTTGAAAATAGCGGCCGGCTGACCTGCCTGGCAACGCACTTCCTCTTACTTGTCTCCCAACCCAACGTGTTCAAGAACCTCATGATTTACCGCATCGGTCCGGATTGGCCGACCACTGCCGCACAACTGGAGGAAGCGCTCGCGCAGGAGCCTTTCGCCGAATGCGGCGCCACGCAGCAAAAAGCGGTCGGCTGGCTGCCGCCGCGCGGCCAGGCCCACGGCGCACTGGTGGAATCCGTGGGCGGCCAGTGGATCGCGCGCTTCGCCATCGAAACCAAAGCGGTGCCAGCGGATGCACTCAAGCGCAAAGTGCAGGAAGCGGTGGACGAGATCGAGCGCACCACGGGCCGCCACGCCGGCAAGAAAGAGCAGCGCGACCTGCGCGACGACGCGCTGCTGGCGCTGCTGCCACAAGCCTTTCCGCGCCGCAGCGAACTGAACCTGTGGCTGGCACCGGACAATCGCTGGCTGGTAATCGACACCAGCTCGCAATCCAAGGCCGACGAAGTCATCAACAGCCTGGTGCGCACGGCGGGCCACGGTTTCACGGTCGCGTTGCTGCAAACCAAAGAGTCGCCGCAAGCGGCCATGTCGGCCTGGCTGTCCGATGACCGCGACCGACTGCCGGAAGCCTTCGACGTGGGCCGCGATTGTGAGCTGAAAGGCAGCGGCGAAGAACCAGCGGTGATCAAGTTCGTGCGCCACGATGTGGCCACCGACGAGGTGCGCCAGCACATCGCCGATGGCAACCTGCCGACCAAGCTGGCGCTGCACTGGAAAGCACGGGTGCGCTTTGCGCTCACGCACACGCTGCAGTTGAAGCAAATCACGTTCGAAGAAGGCATGCTGCAGGAAAACGACAGCACGCCGGACGAAGACCGCTTCGACGCGGACGTGGCGCTCGCGACCGGCGAATTGGGCACTTTGCTGGCTGATTTGATTGACGCACTGGGCGGCGCAGCGGCAGAGCCAAGCCTTCAGGGCGCCGCCGCAGTTGCAAAATAGGCGGCAAAAACGCGCTCGAACAGCGCCTGATCCATGTCCCTGTCCACCCTCGATTCCGTCTTGGCGATCTCTCTCGGTGCCGTGCTGGGCGCCAATTTGCGCTGGGTGCTGGGCACGTCGCTCAACGCCTACCTGCCGCACCTGCCGCTCGGAACCCTTGCCGCCAACTTGCTCGGCGCCTTCCTGATCGGGCTGGCGGTGGCCTTGTTCGCGGCGTTGCCGACGCTGTCGGCGTTCTGGCGGCTGTTTTTCATCACCGGTTTCTTGGGCGCGCTGACGACGTTCTCGACGTTCTCCTCCGAAATCTTCAGCGAACTGCAAGCAGGCCGCTGGTCCTGGGGCGTCGCCGGCATCGTCGTTCACGTCGCGGGATCGCTCGTGATGGTGGGCGTGGGCATGGTGGCCTTCGCCTTGATCCGCCAACTGTTCCGGGGTGCCGCATGAAAGGCTACGAGCTGATTTTCATGGCACCGCGCTCGCGCCGGCATCACGGCAAGCCGGTGCTGGATGCCGTGATCGACATCGCCAAGTCCCAGGGCATCGACCGCTACACGCGGCGCGTCAACGCGGAAGGCTCGGGCACCACCGGGCATATCCACTCCGCGCACTTTTTCGAGCTGGCCGACGAGCCGGAAGAGCTGATGCTGGTGCTGGATGAAACGGCGGCCGACCATCTCATCCAGGCTGTCGAAGCCGAAGGCATTTACGTTTTCCTGGTACGCCGACCGGTCGAATACCACCAGCTCGGCCAGCCGGCCGAGTAAGGCGCGGCTGCGCAGCGCGGACAGCCATCGCGCCCGGTGGGCGTCTTGCGAGCGCACGCCTTCATTCAAGCGGCGCGGCAACCTCGCGCTGGCGGCTGCGCCCCACCCAGCCGCAGTCGACGCGCCGAAACTTCACGCCGTGATCACAATCAGAACAGCAAATCCCGGCCCGATCCGGGATGCGCGGAACAACACACTGGAGACGACACGAATGGCCGAGTCCTACACCAAAGGGCCGCAGACCCCCGCCCTGCTGACGCAAACCATAGGCGACAAATTCGACGAGACCGCGGCCAAATGGCCTGAGCGCGACGCCCTCATCGTGCGCGACCAGAAGATCCGCTACACGTGGGCGCAACTCGCCGATCAGGTGAGCCGGCACGCACGTGCCTTCATGGCGCTCGGACTGAAGAAAGGCGACCGCGTCGGCATGTGGGGACCGAATTCGGCCGAATGGTGCATCACGCAGTTCGCCACCGCCAAGGCCGGCGTCATCATGCTCAACGTCAATCCGGCGTACCGCGTGCACGAGCTCGAATACGCATTGAAGAAAACCGGCTGCGCCTGGATCGTTTGCGCCACGCCCTTCAAGACCTCGAACTACGAACAGATCCTGATGGACCTGGTGCCCGAGCTGAAGACCGCCAAGGCGGGCGACGTCCACAGCAAACTCCTGCCGGATCTGCGCGGCGCCATCACCTTGGCCGACAAGGCGCCCGCGCCCGGCTTCATCACCTGGAAGGACTTCGGCAAGCTGGCGGGCAACACGCCGGAGGCCGAGCTCGCCAAACGGCAAGCCAGTTGCGACTGCAAGGATGCAATCAACATCCAATTCACTTCCGGCACCACCGGGTTACCGAAGGGCGCGACGCTTTCGCACCACAACATCCTGAACAACGGCTACATGGTGGCGGGCAGCATGGGCTTCACCGAACAAGACAAATTGGTGATCGCCGTGCCGCTGTACCACTGCTTTGGCATGGTCATGGGCAATCTGGGTTGCCTCACGCACGGCGCCACCATGATTTACCCCTCGGCCGGGTTCGATCCGCAAACCGCGCTGGAAGCCGCGTCTGAAGAGAAAGCCACCGCCATGTACGGCGTGCCAACGATGTTCATCGGTGAACTCGCCTTGCTGGAGAAGCAGCACTACGACCTCTCGCACCTGCGCACCGGCATCATGGCGGGCTCCATCTGCCCGATCGAGGTCATGCGCCAGGTGATCGACAAGATGAACATGAAAGGCGTGCAAATTGCTTACGGCATGACCGAAACCAGTCCGGTCACGACGCAAACCACGCCCGCCGACGACATGGCGCACCGCACCACCACGGTGGGCATCACGCAGCCGCACCTGGAAACCAAGCTGGTTGACGAGGGCGGGAAGACGGTGGCGCGCGGCCAGGTCGGCGAATATTGTGCGCGCGGCTATGCCGTGATGCTGGGCTATTGGAACGAACCCGAAGCCACCGCGCACGCCATCGACAAGGACGGCTGGATGCATTCGGGCGACCTGGGGACGATG
This sequence comes from Burkholderiaceae bacterium, assembly GCA_004299095.1. Classification (GTDB taxonomy): domain Bacteria; phylum Pseudomonadota; class Gammaproteobacteria; order Burkholderiales; family Burkholderiaceae_C; genus Ottowia. The sequence continues at coordinate 3,575 of SCQQ01000080.1, forward strand.
GCCGAAGACGGCTACATCAAGATCGTAGGCCGCATCAAGGACTTGATCATCCGCGGCGGCGAGAACATTTACCCTATCGAGATCGAGAACTTCCTCTATACGCACCCGGCCGTGGCCGACGCGCAGGTGTTCGGCATTGCGAGCCAGAAATACGGCGAGGAAGTCGTCGCCTGGGTGAAGCTGAAGCCCGGCGCGCACGCCGACGAAGAAACGCTGCGCGCCTTCTGCAGCGAGCGCATCGCGCACTTCAAGGTGCCGCGCCACTTCAAGTTCGTCACCGAGTTCCCCACCACCGTCACGGGCAAGGTGCAGAAATTCAAGATGCGCGA
>SCQQ01000081.1 GCA_004299095.1 Burkholderiaceae bacterium
GTAGTCCGGGAAAGCGTAGTGGTCACAGGCCGGCCCGGTGGTCTGGCCGAAACCGCGCCAATCGGGCGCGATCACCCGGCGGTCGGCCAGGAATTCGGCGGAAAAAGCGTCGACCAGGAATTGATAGGACGCGCCGATATCCATCCAGCCGTGCGTGAGCACGAGCGGCGGGTTGGGACTGTCGGCGCGGCCCCATTCGAGGACGTGGTAGCGGTGAAAGCGGATCGGGAGAAAGGTGCTGCGCGCGGGCCGCGCGACTGGATAGGGCGTCATGCGTCTGCATCTTAGTCGGGCGCTTTTTGTTGCCTTTGACGTGAAGCGCGCACAGGGCTGCCCCATGCGCGCAGGTCCGGCCGTGCGGAGGCCGCCCACTACACTAGCGCCATGTCGAAAACCAGGCACGCGCACGTGAGCGAAACGCCGGCCACGGCGATGCTGCACGCGCATGCGATCACGTTTGCCGAGCATGCCTACACGTACGTGGCGCACGGCGGCGCGCGGCAGGGGGCTTCGGAACTGGGCGTGGACCCGTACACGGTGGTCAAGACGCTCATCATGCAGGATCAGGACGCGGTGCCATTGGTGGTGCTGATGCATGGCAACCGCAAGGTCAGCACCAAGAATCTGGCGCGCCAGATCGGTGCCAAGTCGGTGGAGCCGTGTGAACCGGACGTGGCGAGCCGGCACTCGGGCTATCAGGTGGGCGGCACCTCACCGTTCGGCACGCGCCGGAGCATGCCGGTGTACGTGGAAACCAGCGTGCTGGAGTTGCCGCAGATCTGGATCAACGGTGGCCGGCGTGGCTACCTGGTCGGCATCGCCCCGCAGGTGTGCGTGCAGTTGCTGGGCGCCAAGCCAGTGCATTGCGCCATCGATTTGTAACGGCGCGTACCTCAAAACGACAACAGCAGGAGACGACATGGTGGCATCTTTGGTGGCCGTGATTGCGGCCTATTTAGTGGGCTCGCTCAGCTTCGCGGTGATCGTGAGCCGCACCATGGGGCTCCGCGATCCGCGCAGCTACGGCAGCGGCAATCCGGGCGCAACCAACGTGCTGCGTTCGGGCTCGAAAGTGGCGGCGCTCCTCACCTTGTTGCTGGATGGCTTCAAGGGCTGGTTGCCGGTGGCGCTGGTGCATGTGTTTGGCGCGCCGTATGGATTGGGCACCGGCACCGAAGCGCTGGTCGGACTCGCGGCGTTTCTGGGACACCTGTTCCCGATCTATTTCGGTTTCAAGGGCGGCAAGGGCGTGGCGACCTCGGCGGGCGTCTTGCTGGGGTTTGCGCCCTGGCTGGGTGTCGCGACGATTGCCACCTGGCTCATCATTGCGGTGTTTTTTCGCTATTCGTCACTCGCCGCCAGCGTCGCGGCCATTTTCGCGCCCGCGTACTACTTTCTGGGCGGCGGCATCGCGTGGACCCTGCACGCGCCGATTTTCTGGGCCATCGTCATCATGGCGCTGCTGCTGCTGGAGCGCCACCGCGGCAATCTCGGACGCTTGATGTCGGGAACCGAGTCGAAAATTGGCCAGAAAAAGGGCTGATGTGTTGCCGCCATCCGGGCGGAGAGTTCTGACTGTGCGCCACATGACCGGCGGCTGAAGCGTGCGCCCCCAAACCCTGATCGACCTGACGCGCGAGCTGATTGCACGCGTCCTGCGCTTCGACGCCCCGGCGGATGCCGTGGTGGCGCAATACTTTCGCGCGCAGCCCAAGCTCGGGCAACACGACCGGCAGCGCTTGGGCGATGCGGTGTACGCGCTGCTGCGGCGCAAGACGCTGTTCGAGCATTGGGCACGCAACGGCCAGGGCGCGCCGGATCGGCGCTTGGCGCTGCTGGCTCTGTCGGACGAGCGCGAGTTTCTGGCGCCGGCCCTGAGTGCGGAAGAGGCGCGATGGCTTGCGGCGTGCATGGCAACGCTGGCCAGCCCGCTGCCGGACGAGGCCGTGCACAACCTGCCGTCGTGGCTCGCGCAAGCGCTGATGGCGCAATGCGGAGACGAGCAGTTTCACGCGCTGGCCCATGCGTTGCTGCAGCCGGCGCCGCTGGACTTGCGCGTCAACGTCCTGCGCTGCAAGCGCGTGCAAGCGGAGCAGGCGCTTGCGAGCGTCGGCATTGCAACGGAGCCGACACCGTATTCACCCTGGGGCTTGCGCGTTCAGGGAAAACCCGATTTGCGCGGCTTACCCTTGTTCCAGCAGGGCGCCATCGAAGCGCAGGACGAGGGGTCGCAACTGCTCGCGCTGCTGCTGGGCGCGCGCCGCGGCGAGCTGGTCTGTGACTTCTGCGCCGGTGCCGGCGGCAAGACCCTGGCGATCGGTGCGGCCATGCGGTCCAGCGGGCGCTTGTATGCGTTCGACGTGTCGGCCCAGCGCCTGGCGGAGCTGAAACAGCGCGCCGCGCGCGGCGGCCTCACGCATGTCTATCCGGCCGCCATTGCCCCGGAAGTCGACGAGCGGCTCGCGCGCCTGGCCGGCAAACTGGATCGGGTGCTGGTGGATGCGCCGTGTTCGGGCCTCGGGACGCTGCGCCGCCATCCGGATCTGAAATGGCGCCAGACGCCTGCTGCGGTGGCCGAATTCGCCGTGCAGCAGCGTTCGATCCTCGAACGTGCCGCGCGCTTGCTCAAAGCGGGCGGCACGTTGGTCTATGCGACTTGCAGCCTGCTCACGGACGAGAATGAAGCGGTGGCGCAAGCATTCACTGAAGGCCACGCGTCCTTCAAACCCGTTGCCGTGTCGGGTTTGCTCGGCGCACAGAAAATCCCGCAGGCGGGCGCGCTGTGCAGCGCCGATGGGCGCTACCTGCGGCTGTGGCCGCATCGGCATCAGACCGACGGCTTTTTTGCCGCGGCTTGGCAACGATTGCATTGATTCACCGGCGCATGGAGCAATCGGCGACGCCGGATTGAATGCAGCCGGGTTGGATTCACATAAGACAGAACAACACGTTGGTGGGGCGTTGACGATGGATAAAACGGATGTGGTCGTGATTGGCGCCGGCATGGCGGGCGCTTCGGTGGCGTGGCGCCTGGCGCAGGCCGGCCAGCGGGTGACGGTGCTGGAGCGCGAGGCGCAGCCCGGCACCGAAAGCACCGGCCGATCCGCGGCCATGTTCATGGAAAGCTACGGCCCCGTGGGCGTGCGGGCGCTCACGCGCGCGGGCCGGCAGTTCTACCTGCATCCACCCGTCGGGTTCACCAACGTGCCGCTGTTGCACCACCGGCCGACGCTGTATGTCGCCATGGCCGAGCAGGAACCGGCCTTGAAAAAACTGCAAAGCGAACTGGCGGCCAGCAGCGCGCCGCTGGAACGCGTGGGCGCGGCGCGCGTGGCGCAACTGGTGCCGGTGCTGCGCTCCGGACGATTCACCGCCGGGCTGTACGACAACGACAGCTACGACGTGGACGTGGACGCCCTGTTGCAGGGCTTCTTGCGCGGCGCGAAGAAGTGCGGCGCCAACGTGCTGACCGAGACGCATCCGGTGCAGGCCACGGCGGATTCGGCCGGCTGGACGCTCGGGTTGTCCAGCGGCGCGTCACTGCAGGCGGCGGTGGTCATCAACGCCGCTGGCGCGTGGGCCGATGAAGTGGCGACCCTTTTTGGCGTGCGGCCGATCGGGCTGCAACCGCGCCGCCGCAGCGCCTTCACGTTTGCGCCGCCCGCGGGCGTGCCCGGCGTGGCCGGGTGGCCGATGACGGTGGACGTGGACGAGCAGTGGTATTTCAAGCCCGAGGTCGGGCAGCTCTTGGGCTCGCCCGCCAACGCCGATCCCACGACACCGCAGGACGTGCAGCCGGAAGAGCTGGATATTGCCATCGCCATCGATCGCATCCAGACCGCGACCACCATGGAAATCCGCCGCCCGAGCGCCACGTGGGCCGGATTGCGCAGCTTTGTCGCGGATGGCGAGATCGTGATCGGTTTCGACGACAAGAGCCCGCATTTCTTCTGGCTTGCGGGCCAGGGCGGCTACGGCATTCAGAGTGCGGCGGGCGCGAGCTTGCTGGCGTCGTGTCTGGTTCAGCACAAGAAACTGCCGACCGAATTGACGCATTTCGGCGTCGATCCGGCGCACGTGTCGCCATCGCGGCTGCGTCGGGGTTGAAAAGCATGGCCGTTGATCGCGCGGATTTGTTTTCTGAAAACCACGCATGACCACGTACGACTTCCACTTGACTGCGCAGTGGCCGGGAGGCCGGAATGGCGTCGGAAATATTCAGTGCGGCGAACTGGAGATCCGGACGTCCATCGCGACCGCCATGGGCGGGCCCGGCGTCGGCACCAACCCGGACGAGCTGCTTCTGGCGGCAGCGGGAATGTGCTTTTTCATGACGTTCGCGGCTTTCGTCGAGCGCGCCGGGTTGATGGTTGACGTCATGTCGCTGGTATCGACCATGCGGGTCGGGACCGATCCTCACGGCGCTTACGTCTGCCAGAAAATCATCCATCGACCGCGTGCGGTGCTGGCAACGGGCGCAGGTGCCGCTGATTTGCGCCGGCTCGATGCGCTCGCCGAGGCGGCCGAGCAGCGCTGCATGATTTCGGCCGCGCTGCGCGGCAACGTGGAAATCCTGATCGAGCCCGATTTCACGCTCGCGGGGCCATCGCAGTGATGCGCGCGACGGTCAGTTTGACAACGACCGCTCTGGAATAATTGGCGCCATGAGCGGCAACACCTTGGGCATCCTGTTTGCAGTCACCAACTTTGGCGAATCGCACGGCCCGGCGATCGGTTGCGTGATCGACGGTTGCCCGCCCGGCATGGCGTTGTCGGAGGCCGACATCCAGCCCGACCTGGACCGGCGCCGGCCCGGTTCCAGCAAGTTCGTCACGCAGCGGCACGAGCCGGACCAAGTCGAAATCCTCTCTGGCGTGTATCAGGGCAAGACCACCGGCACGCCGATTGCGCTGCTGATCCGCAACCAGGATCAGCGCAGCAAGGATTACAGCGAAATTGCGCAATCCTTCCGCCCCGGCCATGCCGATTACACCTACTGGCGCAAGTACGGCATCCGCGATCCGCGCGGAGGCGGGCGCTCGTCGGCGCGCCTCACGGCGCCCACGGTGGCGGCGGGTGCGGTCGCCAAGAAATGGCTGCACGAGCAGTACGGCACGCTCTTTCGCGGCTGCATGACGCAGATCGGCGAGCTGGTGCTGACGTTCGACGGCTGGGAACACGTGCCGAACAACCCGTTCTTTGCGCCGCTGGCGGATGTTTCGGCCATCGAGGACTACGTCAAGGCGCTGCGCAAATCGGGCGATTCCTGCGGCGCGCGCATTTGCGTGGTGGCCGAGCACGTGCCGGTCGGGCTGGGCGAGCCGATTTACGACCGGCTGGATGCCGACATCGCGCATGCGCTCATGGGGCTGAACGCCGTCAAGGGCGTGGAAATCGGCGACGGCTTTGCCAGCGTGGCGCAAAAAGGCAGCGAACACGGCGATTCGCTGCGGTCAAACCCTCTGGGGACATTCGCCAGCAACCACGACGGCGGCGTGCTGGGCGGCATCAGCAGCGGGCAAGACATCGAAGTAGCGATCGCCATCAAGCCCACCAGCTCGATCCTGGTGCCGCGCGCATCCATCAATACCGCCGGCCAGCCGGTGGAACTGGTGACCAAGGGGCGCCACGATCCGTGCGTCGGCATTCGCGCCACGCCGATTGCCGAAGCGCTGCTGGCGCTGGTGGTGATGGATCACGCGCTGCGCTGGCGGGCGCAGTGTGGCGACGTTGCCGTGCCCGAAGGGTTTTGAACGCTTCGCCCGGTCTCCGGACGATTGACCGCGCCACATGGCGCGGTTCGGTTTCAAGGTTTGTCGTATTTTCTATGCGTGGCCTTGGCATAGAGGGAACTGTTTGGCGGATTCCGTATTGCGAAACTGAACCGTACGGTGACTCACAGCTTGAGCTGTTTTCGGGCATGGTTGAAGGAGGGTTACCGAATGAATGGCCACGTGCGGCCGGCTGGCGCCCGCGTGCTGAGCCACAGGCCGGCGGCGATGCACGCCAGCGCCGCCCAGCCCCAGCTGTCCACCCGCTCGCCCAGCAGCCACCAGCCCAGCACGGCGGCGGTGACGGGGTTGAGGGCCAGGAACACGGTCACGCGCGTCGGGCTCTCGTGCTTGAGCGCGTACAGCCACAGCAGGTAGCCCACGCCGCTGGACACGCCGATGAACAGCACTGGCCACCACGCGGCCGCCGCCAGATGCGCCACGCGCGTGGGCCAGTGCTCGGCCAGTGCCAGCGCCATCAGGAACAGCACCGACGCCAGCATGGCCAGCGCCGACACCGGCAGGGTGGGATAGCGCTGCAGGTAGGGCCGATAGGCCACGCTGCACGCCGCGCCCAGCAGGGCGCTACCTAGCACCGCTGCCTCGGCCAGCCCCGTGTGTGGCTGCGGCGCCTCGGCCAGCAGGCGCGGTGCCAGCGCCAGGCCGACGCCCGCAATCGAGATCAGAACGCCCAGCGCCGTCAGCGGCCGCAGTCGCTCGCGGCCCAGCGCCGCCGCCAGCAGCATGGTCAGCAGCGGAAACAGGCTGAAGATCAGCGCCGCGCGCGCCGCCCCCATGTGCTGCAGGCCGTAATTCAGTAGCGCGATCAGCACGCCGAATTGCCCGATGCCCAGCGCCGCCATGGCCAGTGCGTCACGCATCGGGGGCCGGCGCACGCCGCGCGAGCGTGCCGCGCACAGCGCCGCCGGCACGAAGGGCAGCAGGCACAGCACGCCGATGGCGTAGCGCAGCAGCGCCAACGTGAGTGGCGGCACCTCGGCCACTACGTAGCGCGAAGCGACGATGGCGGCGCCCACCTGCACGCCGGTGGCCGCCGCCGCCAGCAGCGCCCGGTTCACAGGTCCAGGGCCCAGTGCTCGCCCACCAAGTCCTGCCCGAAGCTGTGGTGTGGCTCGCTGTCCGCCAACTGGAAGCCGCGCTTGGCATAAATGGTGCGTGCCGTCAGCAGGTTGGCATTGGTCCACAGCACCAGGCGGGCATAGCCTTTGCCGCGGGCGAAAGCGATGCACTCGTCGGTCAGCCGTCCGCCCAGGCCCAGGCCGCGCGCGGTGGGCGCCAGCAGCAGCAGACGCAGCTGCGCCTCAGTGGCGCTCTTGCGCACCACGAACACCGAGCCGACGCGCTCGCCGTCCAGCTCGGCGATCCAGCCGCGCTCCCCGGCCGGGTCGTGCGTTCGGATCATCTGCGCGGCGATCTCGGCCACCAGGGCCTCGAATTCGTCGTTCCAGCCGAACTCGCGCGCGTACAGCTCGCCGTGCTGCTGCACCACCCAGCCCATGTCGCCGGGGCGCGGATCGCGCAGCACGGCGGTGCGGGTGTGCTCGGTGGCGGGCTCCAGCAGTCCTTGCGCGGTGCGCAGCGCGGCCATCAGGCGCGCACGTCGGTCCGGCGCCAGGGTGGCTAGCAGAGCGGCCATCTGCTCGCGTGAGCACTGCTGCAGCGGCTCGAACGCCGCCCAGCCGGCGGGCGTGAGCGCGAGCTGCTTGCGGCGCGCGTCGCCCGCGTGGGGTTCGCGGGCGATCCAGCCTTGCTGGCCGAAGCGGCGCAGCACGCGGCTGAGGTAGCCCGCGTCCAGCCCCAGGTCGCGCGCCAGGCTGGCGGCGGTGCTCTGGCTCTGGTGCGCCAGTTCGTACAGGATGCGCACCTCGGTCAGCGACAGCGGGCTGCCCAGGTACGGATCCAGCACGCCAATGCGGCGGGTGTAGGTGCGGTTGAAGGAGCGCAGCAGTTTGACGTCGCCAGGGTCGATTGCATTGTTCATGCGGCGGAAGCATACGGTAGTTAGATGCCAAAAGCAACGAATTAGTTGCTTGGGTCATGTGTAGCGATGGGTGTGCTGATAGTCCTTGACCGCGCCGGTACCGAGGCCGAGCATGGCCGGCAGCACCACGCCCATGTCGGTTCGGATTACACGTCGACCCGGAGACTCGAGGGTGAGCCGCACTGCGTATTCCCGACACGCCCGCATCTGCTACGCACTGCGACTATCTAAGCGCCGAATCAATGGCGTGAATTTCGGACGCCGGGATCCGTGTGGGGGCAGTCCAGTAAGCAACGGGGGGCATCTTCACTGCGGTGTGCACGGATTGGCTGGCGATTCAAGCTGCAGCTGGTACCGCCGGGCGACGAACCCAGGCCGGAGCGCCTGAGCGGAACACGGTGTCCCGGTGACTGAATGCCGTCAAGGGCGTGGAAATCGGCGATGGACTTTCCGGTTCTACCGATGAGAAACGATCGCGGGGCGCAATCGCTGCGGTGTCTTGCCAATGGGTCGCCGACAATCCGGCATTGCCAGCGCTGATTCCGATCCACGTTCCATGTTGCGCTATTTCCACGACATCACCCGCCGCGCCACGCGCATGTTCCTGACTGTGGCCGCCATCATGCTGCCAGTGATGATCTTGGTGTACGCGGGCGAGCGCCTGGGTCTCGTGGCGCTCGCGGGCCGTGGCCTCGCGCCGGCCATGGCGTTCATGGGCTTGCCGGCGGAGGCGGGTATCGCCTGGGCGACCACGATTCTTACCAACATCTATGGCGGCATCGCCGTCATCGTCGCGTTTTCGGGCGATGTCCCGTTGACCGTGGCGCAGATGAGCGCGCTCGGCTCCATGATGCTGTTTGCGCACAACCTGCCGACCGAACAGGCGGTGGTGCGGCGTGCTGGCGCGAGCGCGCTCTTCACCGGTGGCCTGCGCCTGCTGGTCGGTGCGGCCTATGGCGCCGCCGTGGCCTGGGCGTGCCACCTGGGCGGCTGGCTGCAGCAGCCGGTATCACTTGCTTGGCTCAGAGGCGGCGGCGAGGCCGGTTCGGGCGTGCCCGATCTGCTGCCGTGGCTCGTGTCCACCGCACGCTCGTTCCTGCTGATCTGGCTGATCATCAGCGTGCTGGTGGTTGTGCTCGATGCGCTCGAACGCGTCGGCTTCACGCGCCGAGTCACACGCGTGCTGGCGCCGATCCTGCGGCTCACCGGCGTGGAAGAGCGCGCGGCGCCACTCGCCACCGTTGGGATGCTGATGGGCCTGGCCTACGGCGGCGCATTGATCATCGAAGCCAGCACGCGCGAGCGCTACGGCCGCCGCTCGCTGCTGCTGGCGCTGTGCTGGCTGTCGCTGTACCACGCGCTGCTGGAAGACACGCTGCTCATCGCGGCGCTGGGTGCCAACGTCTGGATCATCCTGGTGCTGCGCGGCGTCGTTACGCTGGCGATCATGGCGGGGCTCGCGGCGCTCACGCGGCCGCAGACCCGGTGGGGGCGGTGGCTCGCACAGGAGTCAACGCAGTTGGCAAGCAGCAGGTGATTATCTGGACCGGGTGCAATCATGAGCGGCTTCAAGTCGCGGGGTGAACGCATTTCTGCACTGCTGCACGATCCGACGCCACCGTCTGTTGGTACTGACCCGGGGCCTCGATAGTGCCTGGAACGCACTGGCGTTTCTCGACGCCTTGCTGCCGTACGCGATATTGACATTCGCGGTACTCACGAGCGGCGGTGACAGGCAATTCGCTGATCTGCCCTACGCCCAACCCGCGTACGGGAATTGCATGAATCGGCTGGCACATCCGGGCGATTCCATACCACGAAGCCGGGTCAATTTCTGTCGGATAGATTCAGCGAACGACAAAAAGCCCCTGACGCCCCTGGCGTCGGAAGACTCCAGAACCAGACGCCATCGTGGCGTCAAATCCCGCTCTATGACTCCGCATTTCAACACTGCCTTGGAAGGCCCAGTCAGCGAACTGGAACAACGCCTATTCGATTCCAAACCGGTGATCGAGCGCTGGTTTCGCCAGGAATGGCAGGACCACACGCCGCCTCTGTACTGCGAAGTCACGGTTCGCAACGCTGGCTTCAAACTGGCACCGGTGGGCACGAATTTGTTTCCCGATGGCTGGCACAACCTGTCGGAAAACGCGTTGCCGCTGGCAGCGCAGGCTGCGCGTGCAACCATCGAGAGGCTGTGTCCGAAGACGCGTAACGTGCTGATCGTGCCGAAAAGCGGCCAACTCTCGAGCTTCGACATGGCCAGCCTCGAGAACCTGTGTCGGATTTTCCAGATGGCCAAGTTCGACGTCCGGCTCGGCTCCATAGATCCCGGACTCGAATCCAGTCGTGAATTGCCACTTTCCGGGGGGCAGACGCTCACGCTCGCGCCAGCGCAGCGCGAGCGTTCGCGGCTGCGGCTGCGCCATTTCGATCCATGCACCGTGCTGCTGAATGACGGCCTGGAAAGAGGTGCTCCAGGCATCCTGGAAGAGCTGCACGAACAACATCTGATGCCGCCCTTGCCCATGGGTACGACCGTGCGGCGCAAGAGCCCGGGACTGCATTTCTATGAGCAAGTGAGTAAATACTTCGCCAAGCTGGTTGGGGTGGATCCTTGGTTGATCCACCCCATGTTCGTCCACTGCGACGCGCCCGACGCGCGTGACAAGGGCGGTTTCGGGGCGCTGCGCGAACACATTCACGCGCTGCTCGGGCGGCTGCGGCACAAGCACAAGGAATACGGCATCGCCGCCAAGCCTTTCGTCATCGTCAAGGCCGACCGAGGTCCGTGTGGCACGGGCGTGTTGACGGTGTATGACTCGGGCGACCTGCAGCGGCACGACGCGGTTTCGGCGCTCGATCTGGCGCGGGATCAGCTTGGGGGACAGGTCGTGGTGCAGGAAGGCGTGCTGACCAGCGAACGCATTGGCCAGGCCGTGGCGGAGCCCGTGATTTACGCCATCGGCCGCCATGTCGTCGGTGGTTTCTATCGTGTCGGCGCTGGATCGGGACGTGACGAGAATTTGCATAGGCCCGGTGCCAGTTTCGTGCCGCTGTCGTATTCCGGCCGCTCCGCAGGCGCGCGACTCCCGAATGACGAACATGACGCGGATTTGCCCGACCGTTTTTATGCGTACAGCGTGATGGCACGCCTGGCGATGCTCGCCACGGGCCATGAAATCGAAGCGCTCGACACCGCGTTTGCTTGACCTCGGCGCGGTCGACAGAGGCGACCAAAGAGGCCTTCGGGCGCGGCCCGGACGTCACGAGCCGCTGTGTCGCCGTGCGACAGGGCGTTGTGTCAGGGCCGCACAGGCGCGGTGACGCGCGGCTGCCTGTCACCCGGCGACATCACGCGAGCGACTCGCTTCGTTGCCGATTGATCCAGGGTGCGGCGGTGCCCACCAGGTCCATCGCGCTCCCGGCCTTGCTCCGCACGCGCGGAACGCCGTTTGCCAAGCTCCGGAGAGGCGCGGGTTATTGCGCTGCCCCGCTGGCGTGCTGTAGCGCGTAGAGCAACGCCAGCGCAGCCTTTGCAGAAGCACTGGCGGGATGCTGCAGCACTGCGGCAAATTCTGGCAGGGCGGTCGGGCCTCCCGTGCGCAGTTTGGCAACGGCCTGCCCCGCCGCTCGCGGCGCGGTGAACCCCTTGCTCTGCAGCAGCACAGCGCCATCGGATGCGACCAGCTTGAAGTAGAACAAGCCGTCTTTTTCCCGGTACTGCTTGAAGTTGGGCAGGCCGGACTTGTCGGGGTGCACGGCAGCCCGGGCGGGCCTGGCCTGTTGCGTCAGATTGCGCAAACCCACCGCGTGCCGCAGCGTGTCAAGGAAAGGCGTGGCGATGGCGCGCGCCTTGTCTGCACCCGCTTTCAGGACCACTTCCACCTCGTCCGGGTGCTGCATGAAGTGCTCGTAGCGCGCGCGCATGGGCTCCAGTTCCTGCTCGATGCGTTCGAACAATTGCTGCTTGGCGTCGGCCCAGCTGATGCCGTTTGCAAACGCCCGGGCAAAGCGGGCGCTTTCGTCGTCGTCGGCAAAGGCGCGGTAGATCGCGTAAAGCGCCGAGCCTTCGGTGTCCTTGGGTTCACCCGGCCCGCGCGAGTCGGTGACGATGCCCATGATCTGCTTGTGCATCACGGCGCGCGGCGCGAACAGGGCGATGGTGTTGTCGTAGCTCTTGCTCATCTTGCGGCCGTCGAGGCCGGGCAGCAGCGCCACGTTGTCGTCCACGTCGGCCTCGGGCAGCACCAGATGGCCGCCGTACAGGTGGTTGAAGCTTGCCGCGATATCGCGCGCCATTTCCAGGTGCTGCACCTGGTCGCGGCCCACCGGCACCTTGTGGGCCTGGAACATCAGGATGTCCGCGGCCATCAGCACCGGGTACATGAAGAGGCCGGCGGTCACGCCGTCGTCCGGCTCGGTGCCCGTGGCCGCGTTCTTGTCGATCGCGGCCTTGTAGGCGTGGGCGCGGTTCAGCAGGCCCTTGCCGGTCACGCAGGTGAGCAGCCAGCAGAGTTCGGGAATCTCCGGGATGTCGGACTGGCGATAAAAGATGACGTGCTCCGGGTCCAGCCCCGCGGCCAGCCAGCTCGCGGCGATTTCCAGCGTCGAGCGCTGGATGCGCGCCGGCTCGTGGCACTTGATGAGGGCGTGCAGATCGGCCAGGAAATAAAAGCTCTGCACGCCGGGCTGGCGACTGGCGCGCACCGCTGCGCGAATGGAGCCGACGTAATTGCCGAGGTGCGGCGTGCCGGTGGTGTTGATGCCGGTGAGCACGCGCAGCGGCTTCGGGGTTGGGGTCATGTCAAAGCGCCTTGAGTGGCGAGAGAAGAAGGTCCATCACGTTGATGGTGAGATTGGTGAGCGGCGCGATCCAGTAGTTCGTCAGCACGCCCGCCAGGATGAGCGCGATCAGGATGTAGAACCCGTACGGCTCAATGCGGCTTACCAGCACCGCCTGCTTGTACGGCAAGAGCCCGACCAGTACACGCCCGCCGTCCAGCGGCGGCAAGGGCAGCAGATTGAACACGAACAGCAGCGCGTTGAAAAGCACGCCGCCCTGGCACATCTTGAGGAAGAACGGCTCCCGCACGCCGGTGGCGATGAGGATGTAGAAGAGCGCGCCCCACGCCAGGCCCATGAGCAGATTCGAGACCGGGCCCGCCAGCGCCACCCAGATGGAATCGCGTTTGGGGTTGCGCAACTGGCTGAAATTGATCGGCACCGGCTTGGCGTAGCCGAACAGGAACTGCCCGGCGGTCACCACGTACAGCACCAGCGGCACGATGATGGTGCCCATCAGGTCGATGTGCTTGATCGGGTTAAGCGTGACCCGCCCCATCAGGGTGGCGGTGTTGTCACCGAAATGGCGCGCCACGTAACCGTGCGCCGCTTCGTGCACGGTAATCGCAAACAACACGGGGAGCGCGTAGACCGCAATGGTCTGGATGATGTTTTGGATATCCACGCGGCGATTTTCGCAGACGCAGGCGGGCCGCCGCGGCGAGGGATGCTCTGCACAACCTCGCGCGCGCACCACATCGCTGGGCTTCGACGGTCTGCTGCGTTGCTTGTCTTGGCAATAGCCCAGCTATTGCCGGCAAAAAACGCCTTGCAGCCCACCCGAATCCAGCGCGTGCAGCATCACTCAGGTGGTGCAGAGCATCCCTAGAGGCCCAGCAGCGCCGGGTCGCCCAAGCCCTGGCGCACGACCTGCGGCATGCCGCCCGTGAGGTCCACCACGGTGCTGACGCGGCCGGGGCAGGCGCCCGCTTCGAGCACGCCGGCAATCTGATGGCTCAGTTGATCGGCGATTTCCGCCGCATCGTTCAACGGTTCGGTCGCCTCCGGCAGGATCAGCGTGGTCGCCAGCAGCGGCGCGCCGTAGAGCGCGAGCAGCGCCTGCGCGACCTTGTGATCCGGCACGCGCAAGCCAATGGTTTTGCGCTTGGGGTGCGACAGGCGCCGCGGCACTTCCTTGCTCGCTTCCATGATGAAAGTGAAGGGGCCAGGCGTGCCGAGCTTGAGCAGGCGGAACTGCGCGTTGTCGACGCGGGCATAGGCACCCAATTCGCTCAGGTCGCGGCAGATCAGCGCCAGCAGTCGCTTGTCGTCCAGCGCGCGAATGCGGCGCAGCGCCTCGGCCGCGGCTTTGTCGTCGAGCTGACAGACGAGCGCGTAGCTGGTGTCGGTTGGCAGCGCCAGGATGCCGCCGGCGCGCAGCAGGCTGACGGCTTGCTTGAGCAAGCGCGGTTGCGGGTTTTGCGGGTGGAGACTGAAGAGCTGCGCCACGGGAGTGCCGGTTCAGTGGTGTCGTGCCGCTGGATTAGCGTGCCGTTGCATGCGGCAACGCCGGGCTTGCAGGCGCTGCCGCGCAGGCTGCGGTGCTCATTGAATACGCTCGGCGAGCGCCGTCCAGACCGGCCGCAGATCCGCGGGCAAGGGCGGCAGCGTGCCCACGTCGGTGCGGCTTTCACCGGGGCCGTGGAAATCGCTGCCGCGCGAGGCCAGCAAGCCGTACCGGCGTGCCGTGGCGGCGTACCGCACCGCTTCGGCAGCCGTGTGGCTGCCGGTGACCACTTCCACGCCCTGGCCGCCGCAATCCTTGAAGTCGGTGAACAGCGCCGCTTCCTGCGTGGCGTTGAAGCGGTAGCGTGCCGGGTGCGCGACGATGGCGATGCCGCCCGCCGCGGTGATCCAGGTGACGGCGTCGGACAGCCGCGCCCAGCGGTGCGGAACGAACGCCGGTTGGCCGTCCCCCAGGTATTTGATGAACGCGTCCTGGGTGCTTTTGCACACGCCTTGGTCCACCAGGAAACGCGCAAAGTGCGGACGCGCGATGGCTTCCTTGTTGCCGGCGTAGCGCAGCGCGCCTGCGTACACGCCCGTGATGCCGGTCAGGCGTTCCAGGCGGTTCGCCACTTCGCGTGCGCGCCCATCGCGGCCGCCGCGCGTGGCATCCAGCCCGGCGACCAGATCCGGGTTGGCCGGATCGAAGCCGAGGCCCACGATGTGCACCGTGGTGTCGGCATACGTGATCGACACTTCCACGCCGGTGAGGTAATGCATGCCGTGTTCCCGCGCCGCTTGCAGCGCGCGTTGCTGGCCACCCACGCCATCGTGATCGGTCAACGCCCACAGGTCCACGCCGTGGCCGCTGGCGCGCGCCGCCACGTCTTCGGGCGTGAGCGTGCCGTCCGAGAAAATCGAATGGCAGTGCAGATCGGCGTTGGCGGGCGTGGTCATGCGGGGATTCTACGAAGCGGGTGCCGTGACGCGCTGGCAATGGCGCGGAGTCACGCGCCGGCCAGAGGTGATGCACCGCGCGCGGCGAGGTGACTTCCAAGACCCATCGACTCGCTCGAACGGCTGCAGCTGGCGGCAGACTGGTCGCACGAAAGCCGCAGCAACCTCGATTCGTTCAGGCGGCTGGATTGCCGCCGTGAATCGCTTGCGTGGCGCGATCCACGCGCCCGGCCACCAGATCGGGCAGGGCATCCAGGCTGCGGCGCACGGCGTCCTTGATCGCGTCCAGGTCCGTGGCGATGGGGCGGCCGAGGACCCAGCCAATCACCTGCTCCCGGCCGGGCGGATGGCCGATGCCCAGACGCAGGCGCCAGGTCGCGGCGCTGCCCAACTGCGCCTGGATGTCGCGCAGCCCGTTGTGGCCGGCGTGGCCGCCGCCGTGCTTGAGCTTGACGTGACCCGCGGGCAAATCCATTTCGTCGTGGACCACCAGGATTTGCTCGGGCGTGAACTTGTAGAAACGCGCGAGCGGCGCCACCGATTCACCTGAAGCGTTCATGTAGGTTTGCGGTTTCAGCAGCAGAAGTTCGCGCCCGCCGATCTCGGCTCGGGCGACCAGCCCTTTGAAGCGGCGCTCGGACTTGAACTGCGCGCGGGCTTCTTCAGCCAGTTGGTCGATCCAGAAAAAACCGACGTTGTGGCGCGATCCGGCATATTCCGCGCCCGGGTTTCCTAGGCCGACGATGAGTTGCAGCATGGCGATCGATTATTGACGAGGCAAGAGGCCAAAGAATGCTCCGCATAACCCCCCGCGTGTCACACATCACGGGATTCCGGCGGCCTGCCGCGTTGCTTTCCTCGGCAATAGACGGGCTATTGCTTGCGAAAAGCCCGTGCAGGGCGCAGGCCGACCGGAGGTTGGCCTTCTTCGCGCTGTCCGGTGGCGAGCAGTCGCCACCAGAGCCGCAGCGCTCAGCCTCGCGTCCCATCCGAATTCAGTGCGTGCACCATCGCTCAGGTTATGCAGAGCATCCCAAGAAAAATGGCCCGCGGGTGCGGGCCATTCAAGCCAGGGGCTCTGCCGTGGCTTATTTCTTCTTCTTGTCGGAATCGGCCTTCTTGCCCTTGTCCGCAGCACCGGCGGCAGGTGCAGCAGCAGCGCCCGCAGCAGGCGCGGCGCCAGCAGTACCGGCAGCGGGCGCGGCACCCGTCGCGGCAGCGGCCGCCGCATCGGCTGCCGGAGCGGCCACGGGTTCTTCAGCTTCCTCGACCGGGATGACCACCGCGGCCAGCACCATGTCGGCGGCCGAGCGGCCACGCAGCACCGGCTCCACGCCCTTGGGCAGTGCGATTTCAGCCAGCGTGACGTTGTCGCCTTTTTCCAGCTTGGACAGGTCGACGTCGATGCGTTCCGGCAAATCGGCCGGCAGGCAGCGGATTTCCAGTTCGCTCACGATGTGGTCGACCAGGCACAGGTCGACCTTGATGGCGTTGGAATTTTCTTCACCGTGATAGTGGATCGGCACGCGCATGTTGATCTTGGTGGTGGCCGTCACGCGTTGAAAATCGACGTGCAGGATTTGCCGGCGAAACGGGTGCATCTGCAAATCGCGCAGCAGCACCTGGCCGGATTTGCCGCCCAGGTCCATTTCGAGGATGGACGAGTGGAAAGCCTCTTTGTGGACGGCTTGCCACAGGGCGTTGTGGTCGATCTCGATCAGCTCGGGCTGACCCTCTCCGCCATAGACGATGCCGGGAACCCGGCCCGCATTGCGCAGACGGCGGCTCGCACCCGTGCCTTGCAAAGTACGCTCAGAAGCGACGAATTTCATGATGAACTCCATGGATGGGCCGACCGCGACCAGTCTGGCCCGTTTGAAAAGAGCCGCACACCCTTCGGTTGAAGAACTGCACGGCCCGGACGTGGTTCCTCAGAACAGGGTCTCCTGTTCCTGGAACAAACTCATGACCGAGTCTCCGTGGGCGATGCGCTGGATCGTTTGCGCGATCAGCGGCGCCACGGAGAGCTGGCGAATCATGGTGCACTGCGCCGCTTCCGCGCTGAGCGGGATGGTGTTGGTGACGACCACTTCGTCGAGCGAATGCCCGCGGGTGATGCGCTCCAGCGCGGGACCGGAAAAAATCGGGTGGGTGCAATAGGCGTACACGGTCCGGGCACCGCGCTCTTTCAGCACTTCAGCCGCTTTGACCAACGTGCCGGCGGTGTCGATCATGTCGTCCATGATGACGCAGTTGTGACCGTCGATATCGCCGATCACGTGCATCACTTCACTCACGTTGGGCTTGGGACGGCGTTTGTCGATGATGGCCAGGCCGCAACCCAATTGCTTGGCAAAAGCGCGCGCGCGCACCACGCCGCCGACGTCGGGGCTCACGACCAGCAGGTTTGGGTAACTTTTTTGCCGCAAGTCGCTCAGCAGTACCGGTGCCGCGTAAATGTTGTCGACCGGGATGTCGAAAAAGCCCTGGATCTGGTCGGCATGCAAATCCATGGTGACCACGCTGTTCACGCCCTCGGCCTGCAGCATGTTGGCGACCACTTTGGCCGAGATCGGCACGCGCGATGAGCGCGGGCGGCGATCCTGCCGGGCATAGCCGAAGTAGGGTATGACCGCATTGATGCGCGCCACCGATGCGCGTTTCAGCGCGTCCACCATCACCAGCAGTTCCATCAGGTTGTCGTTGGTGGGCGTGCAAGTCGGCTGGATGATGAAGATGTCGCGGGCGCGCACGTTCTGCTTGATTTCGACCGCGACTTCACCGTCGGAGAAACGCCCCACGTCCATGGCGCCCAACTGGATTCCGAGACAGCGCGCCACTTCGTGCGCGAGCGCCGGGTTGGCGTTGCCCGTGAACACCATGAAATCGGGGAATGAGGACGAGTGCATGCTGTGCTGGTCGAAGAAAATCAATGACGGGATTGGCGCTGTGTGGCCATGCCAGTTTTTTGGCAGGGGAGGAAGGATTCGAACCCTCGCATGCCGGAATCAAAATCCGGTGCCTTAACCAACTTGGCTACTCCCCTACGCTGGAAGCCCGCGTTGTGACACGCGGGCTTCCGGTCATTCGCTATTCCCGGGCCCAGCCACGCAACGGGTGGGCCGCCAAATTGCTGCACAGCCGGGCCGACCAATCGGCCGGCAACGTGTCCGGGATGCGCGCATCTGCGTCTTGGGTCAAGCGCGCAAATACCGCACTTCCGGAGCCCGTCATCCGGCCGCTTAAGCCCTGTTGTGACAGCCAGTCCAGCGCGGCGTCGATCTGCGGGCAGAATTGTCCGGCAATCGGCTGCAAATCGTTGCGGCCGAATTCGTACGGCGCCGTGCGAAAGCCCGAAATTGTAGCAGGCGCGGCGCCCGCGAGCGCGTCTGTGCCACGGAAAACGCGTCCGGTGTCGAGGCCGGCTGGCGGCTTGACCACGATGAATCGGGCCGGCGGCAATTCAACCGGCTCGGTGGGCACCCCTGTCCCTTCGACCCAGGCGTGGCTGCCGTAGAGAAAGAACGGCACGTCGGCTCCGAGCGCGGCGCCGATCGCAGCGAGTTCCTGACGCGAACGGTTCAATCCCCACAGCCGGTTGAGTGCCAGCAGCGTGGTCGCCGCATCGGACGAGCCGCCGCCCATTCCCGCCTGCGTCGGAATGCGCTTTTCGGTCGCGACGTGGACTCCTTGCGCGCATCCGGTCGCCTGTTGCAGCGCGTGGGCAGCGCGCACGATCAGGTCGTCTGGCGGCAGCGGTGCGCCGAAGTCTTCGCGGCTCACGCTGCCGTCGTGGTGCAACTCGAAGTGCAAGGTGTCGCACCAGTCGATCAGCATGAAAACCGATTGCAGCAGGTGCAGGCCATCGGCGCGCCGGCCGACCACGTGCAGGAACAGGTTGAGCTTGGCCGGCGCCGGCACGTCGAGGAGGGCGCGCATGGGAGGAGCTACTCCTGGCTGACGACGACTTGCAGGTGGGCGACCGGCAGCGGGCTTTCGCGGTACGCAGAGAGCCGTCCATGCGATTGCTGGCTGAGATCCGCGCGCCAGCCTTCGGCTTTCGCGTCCGCGCCGTGCAACCAGGAAAACAGCGCCGCGAGCGGCAGGGCCACGCCCGTGACCGCGGCCGTGAGTGCATCGAGCGATGCGTACGATTTCGTTTGATCGCCCTGACGCAGCAGCGCCGCGCCCGGCTTCCATTGCAGCACCGCGATGGTGCTGCCGAGCGGCGAGGTCAGGCTGAGCTCGCCAGCGTCGCGATCGCCGGTCAGATCGAAGGCCGCAGAAAACTGCCGGGGTGGCTCGCTGTCGATCACCACGCCGATGCGGCCCGACCATTGGTGCGTCTCGGCCGTGAACACCGGGCGGCCGGCTTCGGGTGTGGCGCAGCTTGCCAGCAGGGCCGCGAGCGCCAGAGCGGCTGCGCCGAACCGCACGCGCAGCATGCGGGCGCCGTTCATGGCCTGGCGTGCAGCCGCTTCATGGTCTCCAGCAGCACCGCGTTGTGGGCGTCGCGCCGCAGCCCTTGCTTCCACACCGCTTCAGCCTGGCCGTGCTGCCCAAGCACCCACAACACTTCGCCCAAGTGGGCGGCAATTTCGGTGTCGTGCTGTTTGTTGTACGCACCTTGCAGGATGGTGCGCGCCTGTTCCAGGTGCCCGAGGCGGTATTCCACCCAGCCGAGGCTGTCTTGAACGTAGCCGTCGTCCGGCGCCAGACCGACTGCTTTTTCGATCAACTGTTTGGCTTCGGGCAGGCGGATGTTGCGGTCCGCCAGTGAATAGCCGAGCGCGTTGTAGGCATAGGCCGAATCGGGTCTGAGGGCGATCACTTGGCGCAGCAGGCGCTCCATGTCGTCGAATTTGCCCAGGCGCTCGGCCGTCATGGCCGCGTCGTACAGGATCTGATCATCGTCCGGGCTCTTTGCCAGCGCGTCGGTGAGCATTTGATACGCCGTGCTGGCCTGGCCGTTGTCGCGCAGCAGTTGAGCTTCAGCCAGCAGCTTGAGGCGGGCATCTCCGGGCGCGCGCTCCGGAACGGCTTCGATGACCTGGCGCGCCTTGTCGAGTTGGCCTTTCTGCGCCAGCAGGTTGGCGCGCTGCACCGCGACCGCGAGCGCCATGTCGGGCGATCTCACCTGCGCCAATTCGACTTCAGCAGCGGCATCGTCGCCGCGCCGCTGCGCAATCTTGGCCAGCGTCAGGTGGGCCTGATTGATGCCTGCAATGCGTTGCCCGCTGTTGTCGGGCAGTTTTTCAGCTTTGCGCAGGTCGAGGAAATGCGTGAGCGCTTTTTCCGCCGGGCCATCCTGATTCTGGTCGGCGTAAAAGAGCCCTTGATCCAGCCAGCCTTCCGCGTACGCTGGATTGCGTTGCGTGAGCAGGGTGAACTGCGCTTGGGCGTCGGTGTTGCGTCCCAGTTCAGCCAGGGCGCGCGCGTAGTCCGAGCGGATTTCAGGCCCGGTGTCGGCTCGCGCCAAATAGCGCTTGATGATGGGTTCGGCGTCGGCGTCCTGATTCACGGCAAACAGTTGCAGCGCGAGCAGCGGCGGCCACGGCGATCCCGGATCGGCGTTTTGTCCGAGCGCGGCGGCGCTCAACGCGCCGGCGTCGTCGCCTGCTCGCATGCGCATGCGGCCGATGGTGGTCCAGGCCGCTGCTCCCAGGGTTTTTGAATCCGTGGCGTCCGACAGCGCATCCTGGACGGCCGCCGTGGCGGCATTCTTGTCACCCACGTTCTGGTAAAGCGCAGGCAGCGCAATGATGAACGAGGCTTTTTCGCCGTCGGGCAGGGCATTCAACATGGCCTTGAGCGGCGCGGTTGATTGGCTGATCCGTCCGAGGGCGATGGCAACCTGGAGTTGATAGCGCGCCGCTTTCAGGGAATCGGGATAGGCCTTGATCCAGGCGCGCGTGGCGTCCTGGGCCAAGTTGCCGGCACGGGCCTCGATCGCCATTTGGGTAGCCCGCTCGTACAGGCTCTCGTCGCCTTCGTGGCGCGCGATATCAAGCATGAACGCTGCTGCGCCGGGCGCATCGCCGGTGCGGAAAGAGATTTCCGCCACCAGCAGTTCGTACATCAACTGGGCGCCCAGCCGCGAGTTGCGAATTACCTTTTTGTCGTCCGTGTTCGCCAGTGCGGCCGCAGGTGTCAGCGGGCTCGGCGCCGTCTCGGCCGGAGGCGGTGGGGCGCTGGCCGCGGACGATGGCGAAGGGGCGACTTGCGCACAGGCCACCAGACCCGCCAAGACCGTGGTTGCCAGGGCCGGCACGCGGACGAATAGAGACATCAAACGATAATAGTTCATTCGCAATCGACGCAGTAAAGATGCCTGAGCTTCCCGAAGTTGAAGTCACCCGGCGCGGTTTTGCAGCGGGCATTCGCGGCGGGCGAATTCTGCACGCACGCGTGGATCCCGGCTTGCGCTGGCCTTTGGGGCTGGCCGCTGATCGACTGGTGGGCACCACGGTGGGCGGCGTTGATCGGCGTGGCAAATACCTCATTCTCGAATTGGATCGTGGCCTGCTGCTCATCCATCTCGGCATGTCGGGCAGCCTTTCCTTTCGGCCGGTCCAGCCGCCTCCCGGCGTGCACGACCACATGGATCTGGTGACCGACCGCGGGCAACTGCGCCTGCACGATCCGCGCCGTTTCGGCGCCGTGGTGTGGGCGCCGGGGTTGGAGAGCCCGCGGGCGCAAAAGTTGCTTTCGAAACTGGGCGTGGAGCCGCTGAGCGATGCCTTCGACGTGCGGTCTTTTCACGCGGCATTGAAGTCGCACCACGCCGCCATCAAGCCCGTTTTGTTGTCGGGGCGCGTGGTGGTGGGGCTGGGCAATATCTACGCGTCGGAAGTGCTGTTTCGCGCCGGCATCCGGCCGACGGTGCGTGCCGATCGTCTGTCTCTCGCGCGCGTCGAGCGGCTGCACGCGGCGATTCGCACGGTGCTGAGTCACGCGATCGAGCGCGGCGGCAGCACCTTGCGCGATTTTTGCGGTAGCACCGGAGAGGCCGGACATTTCCTGCTGGACGCCGCCGTGTACGGGCGCGCCGGATTGCCTTGCCCTGTGTGCGGCACACCGATCAAGCACATTCGCCAGGGACAGCGTTCGAGCTACTTTTGCCCGAGTTGCCAGCGCTTTTGAGCGGGATGGAGAGGATCATTCACAAGGGCATCGTCGCGCCCTGGCAGCCGGGTGAATTCGCCGAACGGGTGGCGGCGTGGCAGCGCCGCCATGGGCGCCACGATTTGCCGTGGCAGGGCACGCGCGACCCCTATCACGTGTGGCTGTCCGAGATCATGCTGCAGCAAACGCAGGTGCAGACGGTGCTGGCCTATTACACACGCTTCGTGGCGCGTTTTCCCACCGTGCAGGCGCTCGCCGCGGCGCCGCTGGATGACGTCCTGTCCCTGTGGAGCGGACTCGGTTACTACGCTCGCGCGCGGCATGTGCACGAATGTGCGCAGGTGGTTGCGAACCGGTACGGTGGTTCGTTTCCACGGCGTGCCGATGAACTCGAGCGTTTGCCCGGCATTGGCAAGAGCACGGCCGCTGCGATCGCGGCTTTCTGTTTCGACGAGCGCGCGGCCATTCTGGACGGCAACGTGAAGCGGGTGTTGACGCGGGTGTTTGGACTGGAGGGCGATCTCGGGCGCGCTGTGGCGCAACACGCGCTGTGGCAACGCGCGCACGGTTTGCTGCCGCCCGACAGCGCGCGTGAGTCCATGCCGGCCTACACCCAGGGTTTGATGGACCTGGGCGCGACGATCTGCCTGCGCCATGCGCCGCGCTGCGCCGAATGCCCGCTGGCGGATCGTTGCGTTGCCGCCGTCGAAGGTGATCCGGAGCGTTATCCGCGGCCACGCGTGCGCGCCGCGCCGCGCGCGCTGTCGTGGTGGCTGCTGAACGCGATCGATCCGGCCGGGCGATCCTGGCTGGTGCGAAGGCCCGCCGCCGGCATCTGGGCGCGACTCTACTGTTTGCCCGTGTTCGCGCGGCGCGCGGATTTGCTCGCGGCGCTGCCTGAGGCGTTGCGCGCGCACGCGGTGGACGTTGCGCGCTTCAAGCATGGGCTGACGCATCGCATCCTCGATCTGTGCGTGGTCGAGGTCCGATTTCCGGCCGGCATGGCCCCTAAGTCTGTGGGAGCGTGGTTCGACAAGGCGGCGTGGTCGGAACTCGGCTTGCCGGCGCCCGTCCGGCGCTATCTGGCCGATCAGGACAATCTCTTCACGCCGCGTCCAGCTCGCGGTGCCGCTTGAGCGCGTGCCATCCGGTGTTGAAGTGCGCCGCCAGTTGCTCGACCAGATAAACCGAGCGATGGCGTCCGCCGGTGCAGCCGATGGCCACCGTGACGTAGCTGCGGTGGTCGCGTACCAGGGCCGGGAGCCAGGATTCCAGAAATGCCGTGATGTGCTCGCGCATGCGGCCGACTTCGGGCTGCGCCTCCAGAAACGCGATGACCGGCGCGTCGCGTCCGGTGAGCGGTTGCAGCGCCGGCTCATAGTGCGGATTCGGCAGCATGCGCACGTCGAACACGTAATCGGCGTCGAGCGGAATGCCGTGCTTGAAGCCAAAGGATTCGAACACCAGCGTGAGCGGCGCGACCGGCGCGCTCACCAGCGCTTTCACGTAATCCAGCAACTGCGCGGGCCGCAACTGGCTGGTGTCGATGATGTGCGAGCGTCCGCGCAGATCGCTCAAAAGCCCGCGTTCGCGTCCGATGGTTTGCAGCAGGCCTTGCTGCGCATGGGCGTCGTCCGGTTGCGACAGCGGGTGGCGCCGGCGCGTTTCGGAAAAGCGCTTCACCAGCGCTTCGTCGTTGGCGTCGAGGAAAATCATGTGCAGGTCGATGCCGCCGTCGCCCAGGCTGTGGAGCAGCAGCGGCAACTGCGCCAGCGAGTGGGTGCTGCGCACGTCCATGGAAATCGCCAGCCGGTCGGCGTCGGTACCTTCCTTCAGGCTGATGAAGGGTTTCAGCAGCTCCGGCGGCAGGTTGTCGACGCAGTAGTAGCCCAGATCTTCCAGCGCGTGCAGTGCCACCGATTTGCCCGAGCCCGACATGCCGGTGATCACGACCAGTTCGGTTTTCATGCCTTTTTCCGCCTTGCGGCAGGAGGCCGCTCGCTGGCGGCTTCGTCCAGCATTTCGCGGGCGTGCTGCAACGCGACTTCGGTGATGGCTTCGCCGCCCAGCATGCGGCCGATTTCTTCCACGCGGGCAGATCCGGTCACAGCTTCCACCGTGCTTTGAATGGCGCCGTTGCCCGGCCCCGACTTGTGCACGGACCAATGGTGGTTCGCGTGCGCCGCGACCTGCGCCAAATGGGTCACGCACAACACCTGGCGGTTTTCGCCCAACTGGCGCAGCAGGTGTCCGACGGTGCTGGCCACCGAGCCGCCGATACCCGCGTCGATTTCGTCGAACACCAGCGTGCCGGCGGACCCGGCCGCGCTGGTGGTAACGGCAAGTGCCAGCGCGATGCGCGAAAGTTCGCCGCCAGAGGCCACGCGCTCGATCGGGTGCGGCGTGGTCTTGTCGTGCGCGGCAATCAGGAAGCGGGGGTCTTCCAGCCCAAATGAAGCAGGCTCTTTGAGCGGCGTCAATTCCAGCGAAAAGATCGCCCCGGCCATGCCCAGGCCCTGCAACGCGTCCGTGACTGACCCGGCGAGACGCGGCGCGGCCTTGGCGCGCAAGCCGCTGGCGTTTTTGGCGGCAGCTTGCCACGCACGCTGCGCCACTTGCACGGTGGCTTGCAGTTGCTCCAGATTTGCGGCGGCTTCAAGCTGCACCAATTCCGCATGCCAGCCCGCGAGCAGCGCCGGCAGGTCTCGCGGCTCGCGGCGGTAGCGGCGCGCCAGGCTGATCCACCCGCCAACACGCTGGTCCACTTCGGCCAACTGCTCCGGGTCCAGGTCGATTTGCCGCAGGTAGGCATTCAGGCCGTGGGCCACGTCGCGCAACTGGGCTTCGCAGCTTTGCAGCACATCCAGCAGGGCCTGGAAATTCGGCTCGATCGCACGCTGGGACTCGAGCGTTTCGCGCGCCCGCGACAGCGCCGTGAGCGCGTCGGCGCCGCCATCTTCGCTTTCCAGCGCGGCGCCGGCGTCGCGCGCCGCTTCGATCAGCGCCTGCGCGTGCGACAGGCGCGTGTGGCGCTGGTCCAGCTCGTCCCACTCGTTTTCTTGCGGCGCCAGTTGCTCGATTTCTCTGATTTGCCGCGTGAGGCGCTCGCGTTCGGTGGCCAGGTGCTGTTGCGTCGCCTGCGCCTGCGCCAGCGCGGCCTCGGCTTTTTTCCACGCTTGCCAGGCGTTTTGCAGCGTGCTCGAATCGACGCCGGCGTAATCGTCGACCAAGCGGCGCACGCTGTCGGCGCGCGTGAGGCTTTGCCAGGCGTGCTGCCCGTGGATGTCGACCAGGAGGTCGCCCAGCTCGCGCAGTTGCCCCACGGTGGCCGGCGATCCGTTGATCCAGGCGCGGCTCTTGGCCGAAGCGTCGATCGTGCGGCGCATCAGCAGGGTGTCGGATCGGTCGAAACCGTTGGCCTCCAGCCAGGGTTCCGTGCTCTCCGGGCAATCGAACTCGGCGGCCAGTTCGCAGCGCGCGGCGCCTTCGCGCACCCAGAGCGCGTCGCCGCGCGCACCCAGCACCAGTTGCAGCGCATCGACCAGGATGGATTTGCCCGCGCCGGTTTCGCCCGTGAGCGCGGAAAAGCCGTCATCCAGTTCGAGATCGAGCGAGGAAACGATGACGAAGTCGCGCAGGCTTAAGTGACGAAGCGCCATGTGCGTCAGTGCGTGGAGGGCAATCGGCTGGGCCGGAGCAAGGCGATGACGGACGAGAAGACGTTTGTCACGGCGACGTCAATCGTTCTCGTGGTTCCAGTGGAGCTTCTGGCGCAGCGTGTTGAAGTAGTTCCAGCCCTTGGGATGGAGAAAGCGCGCCTGGTAGTCGCAATGTCGCACCACGATGCGGTCGCGCAGGTGCAGCGACATCAGCGACTGCATGTCGAAGCTGGCATTGGCGTCGCGGCCGCTGATGTATTCGATGTCGATTTGTGCCGGATCGGCCAGCACGATCGGCCGATTGGAGAGCGTGTGCGGCGAAATCGGTACCAGCGCCCAGCCGCGCAATTCTGGGTGCAGCAGCGGCCCGCCGGCGGAAAGCGCGTAAGCCGTCGATCCGGTGGGCGTCGCCACGATGATGCCATCGGCGCGGTAATTGGCCACGAAGCGTCCATCCACCTGGACGCGCAACTCGATCATGCCCGAGGTGGAGCCGCGGTTGACCACCACTTCGTTCATGGCAAATGCGTCGAAGATGCACGCGCCCTCGCGCTCCACCCGGCCTTCCATCAGCGTGCGGCGGTCCTCCTCGTAGGCGCCGGCCAGCATGTCGGGTAAGACGTCTTGATAGTCTTCGAGCGGAATGTCAGTGATGAATCCCAGGCGCCCCTGGTTGATGCCGATCAGCGGGACGCCGGAGCGCGCCAACTGCCGTCCTACGCCCAGCATGGTGCCGTCGCCGCCCACCACGACGCACAAATCCGCATGCGCGCCGATGCTCTCAACATCGGTCACGTCGAATTCGGTGATTCCGGTGGCTTTGGCGGTGTTGTCGTCCAGCGTGACGGCACAGCCCTGGCGCCGCAGAAATTCGCCGATTTGCGTGAGCAGACCGCGCGCCGGCTCGGTCGCCGCCTTGGCGGTCGGCCCCTGATATTTGCCAACCAGGGCAACGTGCGCGAACTTCAGGCTCATAGGTAAATTACATCATAATGAGCCGAGCACCCGGGGCACTCAGGAATGGTGCCGCGGCGCACCCGACACCTCACGCACTCTATGCTGGATCACCGCGCACGGCGATTGCTCAAAACCCTGATCGAGCGCTACATCGCCGACGGGCAGCCCGTCGGGTCGCGCACGCTGTCACGCGCGTCGGGCTTGGAGTTGTCGCCGGCGACGATCCGCAACGTGATGTCCGACCTGGAAGAACTGGGACTGATCGCATCGCCGCACACTTCGGCCGGTCGGGTGCCCACGGCGCGCGGCTATCGCCTGTTTGTCGACACCATGCTCACGGCCGACCGGCACCGGCTGCAGGCGCCGCCGCTCGATGTCGGGCAGCCGCAAAACGTCATCGCCAACGCGGCGCATCTGCTCTCCAATCTGTCGCAGTTCGTCGGCATCGTCATGGCGCCGCGCACGCCTTCCGTGTTTCGCCACGTCGAGTTCCTGCGCCTGTCGGAAAAGCGCCTGCTGCTGGTCATGGTGGCGCCCGACGGCGACGTGCAAAACCGCGTCATGTCGACCGAAACCGACTATGCGCCGGCGGAGTTGATCGAGGCGTCGAACTACCTGAACGCCCATTTCTCCGGCATGACGATCGAGGAGGTGCGTGCGCGCGTGGGCCAGGAAGTGGAACACCTGCGCAGTGAAATCGGCACGCTGATGCGCGCGACCGTGCAGGTGAGCGGCGAAGCCATCGATCAGGCCCGGGACCAGGTTGTCATCGCCGGCGAGCGCAACCTGCTCGAAGTGAGCGATTTCACCAGCGACATGGCGCAGTTGCGCCGCGCTTTCGATCTGTTCGAACACAAGGCGCTGCTGCTGCGCCTGCTGGACCAGGCGATGCACGCCGACGGCGTGCGCATCTTCATCGGCGGCGAAAGCCAGACCGTGCCGGTGGAACAGCTCTCCATCGTGAGCGCGCCGTACGAAGTCGA
>SCQQ01000082.1 GCA_004299095.1 Burkholderiaceae bacterium
GCGACTTCGGCCACGGCCGGATGCGCGTACATGGCTTCTTCCACTTCGCGGCCGGCGACGTTTTCGCCGCCGGTGATGATGATGTCCTTCTTGCGGTCGACGATGTAGAGGTAGTCCTCGTCGTCCGCGTACGCCAGGTCGCCGCTGTGGAACCAGCCGTTCTTGAACGCGGCCGCGGTTTTTTCCGGGTCGTTCCAGTAGCCCAGCATCACTTGCGGGCTGCGGTGCACGATTTCGCCAACCGTTCCGGCCGGCACCGGTCGGTCGTCGTCGTCGAAGATCTGGGTTTCGACGAACAGGCAGGCTTTCCCGGCGGATCCCAGCTTGCGCAGTTGGTCTTCGGGCGCGAGGATAGTGGCGAGCGGCGCGATTTCGGTCTGGCCGTAGTAATTGAACAGGCGCATTTGCGGCAGGCGCTTGGAGAGCTCTTCGATGATCGGGCGCGGCATGATGGACGCACCGTAGTAGCCCTTGCGCAGCGACGACAGGTCGCGCTGGGCGAAATCCGGGTGTCGCAGCAGCGCGATCCACACCGTGGGCGGGCAAAAAAGCTTGGTCGCGTGCTGCTCCTCGACGCTGCGCAACAGGGTCGCGGCATCAGCGCCCGGCAACAGCACGTTGGTGCAGCCAATCATGATGTCGGGCCCGAGGAAGCAGTGCGTTTGCGCGCTGTGATAGAGCGGCAACGCGTGGATTTCGATGTCGCTTTCGGCGTATTCGCCGCCGATCACGCAGCTCACGTATTCCGCCAACAGATTGCGGCTGCATTGCATGGTGCCTTTGGGGCGCGATTCGGTGCCGCTGGTGTAGAGGAGTTGCAGGCAATCGTCGTCGGCGATGTCCACGTGCGGTTCGCTCGCATCGGCGTGCTCCTGCCATTGCGCGACCGGCTCCCAGCCCGCGGGCGGAGCGCCGGTGCCGGTCCGGATCACGCCGCGCACTTTCATGTTCGGCGCATGCTCCATCTGCTTGATTGCGTCCTCGGCCACGGGAACCAGGTTGTCCTCCGCCACCAGTCCCGTGGCGCCCGAATGGCGCAGGATGTACGCCACATCGGCCGCGTTCAGCATGTAGTTGATCGGCACCGATATGGCGCCCAGGCGCGTGAGCGCGAAGTAAACGACGACGAAGTCGCGGTGGTTGTGCGCCAGCATGGCGACGCGATCGCCTTTGGCGATGCCGTGCGCCGCCACCGCATGGGCGCAACGGTTGACCGCCGCGTCCAGCTCGGCGTACGTATCGTGCTTGCCCTGCCAGATCAGCGCCGTCTTGTTCGGCAGGCGCCGGGCGGTGCGCGCCAGCGTGTCGCCCAAGCGATTCTGGTGAATGATCGGGTTCATGTTGTCTCCTTGAGGTTGCGGAATCCAGGCGGTGATCGGCGCACCGTTATGCGCCGCCCGCGATGCGCTCGGCGCGTGCATCGGGGTGCATTCTTTGCCGATCGATTCTAGGAGCTTGGGCCATTGAAAATCATGGACTGCGCGTGCGTGCGTAAGCGCGGCCGCCATGTTCACTCTTGTGCTGAGGGCGATGGTTTCCGGCGTCGAACGCAAGCGCGAATCGCATGCTGGCTGCCATCGCCTCGCGCCGACTCTCGCAGCATCCGCGCTGCTGATTGGCGAGCGACGCCGCGGCGTGCTGGCGTTATGGCGATGTCGCCGTTATCATCGATGCATGCAACGGCTCGGTCCCTACGTCGTGTTTCAGGTGCGCGCGCTGGCGCTCGCACTGACCCGGAGTCGTGCGCGTCGCCAGGCGAAAAGCGCATCCTGCGCCGCACTCGCCTAGGCCCGACGATCCCACTCTCGCATTCGCACTCGTAATCTCAGATCGCCGGGCCGCACAGCCCCGCGGGTGCCACGGTTTCCATTTCCAAAAGTCCACTCTCGCCTTCATCAAGGAGCGGTCATGACCGACCAGAGCGCTTTCACGCGCACCATCACCGAACTCGACCACATTCGGATCTACAACATGTTGCAGCGGCAGGGCCTGATGCAGCGCGTGCCGGCGTTGGCCGACCTGATTGATTCCGCGCGCCACGTGCCGCCGCAGAAGATCGCTGCCGACGTTGTCACCATGCTGACGCGCGTGCGCATCGCGGACGCTGCCGGCAGCAACGTGCGCACCGTGACGCTGTGCTACCCGGCCGATGCGGATGCCGCACGCGGCGACATTTCGGTGCTGTCGCCGCTCGGCACGGCGCTGCTCGGTTTGCGGGCCGGGGAGAGCGCTGCCTGGAGCGGCCCCGATGGCAAGGCCGCGACCATCACGGTGCAGGCCATTGAATTTCAGCCGGAAGCCAATGGGGACTACACCGATTAGCGGTCGGCTCGATGGGCCGCGGGCGATTTCGGCGTCGCTCCGACGCGGCTGTGCCAACGACATGCGTGCATCGGCACGCGATTGAACGCGCGGCGCGGTCCACGGTGTTTCAGGGCGTCCAGGCAAGCTCCATGCGGATGCCGCCCGGCTCGCAAAACATGCAGTGCCGAGCCGGGCCGGCGCCCATGGCTTGCGGCGCGAATTCGACCCGGACCCCGGGATAGGCCCGGACTTTTTCGAACAAGTCGTTGAGTTGCCGTTCGTCGGCGACCTTGAGCGCGAGGTGATGCATCCCGACCCGGGTCTTGCGATCGAACGGCGCCGCGCCCGGATCGGTCTGCCAAAGTGTCAGGAACGCGGTGCCGTCCGTGACGAACTTGGCAGGGTAATCCGGCACTTCGCGCACCAGTTTCCAGCCGAGGCCATCCGTGAAAAACCGGGTGGTCGTGTCGAGATCGGCAACGGCCAATCCCACGTGGTGTATGCCTGCAGTGCCCATGGCTTTCTTCCTTCATCCGCGCCCATGCGCGTGGGGAAAATTGTAGGGAGCATTCACCCGCGTAGTTTCCGCGGCGCGCGGCAGTGTCGTGGGTACTGGCCGGTCCCGCGAATTGGCGTTCGAAGCGGGAGGATCCGCCCGCAGCCCGTTGCTGATCGGGGATGGGTGGGTTTTTCTGCCGCGCCGCGCTGAAAACCGACGCCCGGCGCGCGCATCACGGTCGGAATGTGACAATCCACACATGAGGCCGCTTGAATCGCTCACGTTGACTCGCCCCGACGACTGGCACCTGCATGTGCGCGATGGCGCCGGCATGGCGAGCGTGGTGCCGGCCAGCGCCGCGCAATTCGGGCGCGCCGTCGTCATGCCGAATCTCAAGCCGCCGGTGGTGACCACGGCGCAGGCACTGGCGTACCAGCAGCGCATCCTGGCCGCGCTGCCGCAAGGCACGGCGTTCCGGCCGCTGATGACGCTGTACCTTACCGACCACACGCCGCCCGCGGAAATCGAGCGCGCGGCTGCCGCCGGCATCGTCGCGCTCAAGCTTTACCCCGCCGGCGCCACGACGAATAGCGATAGCGGCGTGACCGACGTGCGCAAGACCTACGCCGCGTTGGAAGCCCTGCAGCGCGCCGGCCTGAAGCTGCTGGTCCACGGCGAAGTGACCGATCCGGCGGTGGACATTTTCGACCGCGAGGCGGTGTTCATCGAGCGTGTGCTGGCGCCGCTCAGGCACGATTTCCCGGAACTGAAAATCGTGCTGGAACATGTGACCACGAAAGAAGCGGTGCAGTACGTTCTAGCGGCCGACGCGCACACCGCCGCCACGATTACCGCGCACCACCTGCTGTACAACCGCAACGCGATTTTCCAGGGCGGCATCCGGCCGCACCACTACTGCCTGCCGATCCTGAAGCGCGAGACCCATCGCCAGGCGCTGGTGCAGGCGGCCACCAGCGGATCGCCCAAGTTCTTCCTCGGCACCGACAGCGCACCGCATCCCGTGCACGCCAAGGAAAGCGATTGCGGCTGCGCCGGCTGCTACACCGCGCACGCGGCGTTGGCGCTCTACGCCACCGCGTTCGAAGCCGCAGGCGCGCTCGACAAGCTGGAAGGGTTCGCCAGCTTTCATGGCGCCGATTTCTATGGGTTGCCGCACAACACCGGCACCGTCACGCTCAAGCGCGAGCGCTGGACGGTGCCAGAAAGTTATCCATTTGGCAACGCGCGGGTGAAGCCGCTCGCTGCGGGCGAAGAACTGACCTGGAGGCTGATGCCATGATCCATTCCAACGGCCGCGCTGATCGCGCCGAGGCGCTGATCGCGCTGCTGATCGACGCCGACAACTCGCCTGCCGCCAAGATCGACACCATCCTGACCGAGCTGGCCACATTCGGCATCACCAACGTGCGCCGCGCTTACGGCAACTGGAAAAAGAACGAGCTCAAGGGCTGGGAGGAGCGCCTGCAGGAGCACGCCATTCGCCCCATGCAGCAGTTCGACTATTCCAAGGGCAAGAACGCGAGCGACATGGCGATGGTGATCGATGCGCTGGAACTGCTCTACACCGACCGGCCCGATGCGTTCGGCATCGTCTCGTCCGACGCCGATTTCACGCCGCTGGTAATGCATCTGCGCGCCAAAGGCGCCGCGGTGTACGGTTTCGGCCAGCGAAAAACGCCCGAACCGTTCGTCAACGCATGCTCGCGTTTTCTGTTTCTCGACGAGGGAGCAGCGGCCGCCGAAGGTGAAGCGCGCTCGCCGCTGCGCGTGCCCGCCGAGAAGCTGAAGCGCGACGCCAAACTCGTTACGTTGTTGCGCAACGCCGTGCAAGCGGCGGCCGATGAGGACGGCTGGGCGCGCGTCGGCGCCGCGGGGCAACAGATTGCCAATCAGGCCTCGTTCGACCCGCGCAACTACGGTTACGCCACGCTCACCAAATTGCTGGCGGCAACGCAATTGTTCGAGATGGATCACGAGGGCACGTCGCAAGTGTCCGTGCGCGACAAGCGCGCCAAGGTCTCCAGGGGCAATTGAGCGCTGCCGTGCAGCGCACTGCAACGCGTTCCGCTGCACGCTCGCAGCGGCGCTCGTTGTAAATGGTGGTGATCACCGGCCTCAGCGGCAGCAGCAGCGAACACCATTCCAGCGGCAGGCCTTGCGCCGCGTTGATGTCGCGCCCGCGCGGCCGGTGCTCCCGTGATGCCCTATGCATCAGCTTTTGAGAGTGGGGTGAGGGCGTGTGGCACGATCGGCGGCGATGGCAAGGCAAACGATTTTTGATGCCGAGGCCGAATTCACCGTGCCGGATTGGGCGGCCGCGTGGTACCTGCCGTGGCGCGACCCAGGTCGCAGCGTCTGGCGCGCCGTACGCGCGCAACCCGGACAAGCAGGCGCGGTGGCGGCGGGGCTCAACGCCCGCACGACGCCGGCCGCGCCCGTGCGCTTCGTTCCGGCGCATGCCCTCCCGCCGGGGGAGGCCTACGAAGCGTTCATCGCGCGCGAGCGCGCCGTGCCCACGCGCGACAACGGGCACGATGCGTTCAACGGCTTGGTCTGGTTGCGCCTGCCGTGTAGCAAGGCGCGGTTGAACGCCATTCAGTCGGCTGAGATTGCGCGCGCTGGCGTTGGCGGTGCGCGCG
Source organism: Burkholderiaceae bacterium (assembly GCA_004299095.1). Lineage (GTDB taxonomy): Bacteria > Pseudomonadota > Gammaproteobacteria > Burkholderiales > Burkholderiaceae_C > Ottowia. The sequence goes on from SCQQ01000082.1 coordinate 5,464, forward strand.
GCGCAGTGCGCGATGCGGCCACCCTGTTCGATGAAAACGCGCTGCTGCTGCACGCGCCCGATGCGCTCTGGGATGCCTTGGCAGCGCGCCGCTGGCGCGACGTGTTCGGCCGCTTGCGCCCTTTGTGGGATGCTGCATGCGTGCTGGTGTTTGGCCACGCCGCGCTGGAAAAGCTGGTGCGGCCGTACAAGGCCATCACCTGCCACGTCTGGCGCGTCGCACCGGCGTTTGATCCGGCGGGCGACTTGAGCGCGCTCGATACCTGGCTGGCGCGTGACCTGACAGCCGAGAAGTTGGCGCTCAAACCTTTCGCCGCGCTGCCGGTGCTGGGCATCCCCGGCTGGTGGTCGACCAACGAGAACGCTGCGTTCTACGACGACACCGAGGTCTTCCGCGCGCCGCGCCGCTGAAGCGGCGTTACGTGGCGTGTACCGCTTCTGCGTCCGCGCCGCACAGCGACTGCGCGAGCCGGCGCAGGAACCGGTCGCAGCGCTCCAGTTGTGCCACCTCGACGTACTCGTCGGGCTTGTGCGCCTGCTCGATGGAGCCGGGGCCGCATACGATGGCCGGAATACCGATGTCCTGAAACAGACCGGCCTCGGTCGCGTAAGCCACTTTGCGCACCTCCCGGTTTTGCGTCAGGCCGCGCACCAGCGCCGTGACTGCGGCTTGCTCGCTCGCCTCCAGTCCCGGCGCGCCGCCGCTGAACTCAAAGCGGATGTCGGCGTCGCTGAATTCCTGCTTCATGCGCGGCAGCACCTCGCGCGTGGCGTAGTCCTGCAATTGCGCCTGGATGGCTTCCGCATCCTGATCGGGCAGGTAGCGGAATTCGTAATCGAAATGGCACGCTTCGGGGATGGTGTTGACGGCGATGCCGCCGCCGATGCGGTTGGTGGTAAACGAGCTGTACGGAACGTCGTAGGCGCGATCGAACGGGCCCTGGCCGCGCCACACGTCGGCCAGTTCGCGGATGTGAATGACGATGCGCGCGGCGTACTCGATGGCGTTGCAGCCCTGCGGCGTGAGCGACGAATGCGCCGCCTTGCCATGCACGTGGCAGCGCCATGCGCTGATACCCTTGTGCGCCACCACCGGCTGCATCGACGTGGGCTCGCCCACCACGCAGCCGTCGGCGCGAATACCGCGCTTTTGCAGCTCGGCGAGCATCGTGGGCGCGCCCATGCAGCCCACTTCCTCGTCGTACGAAAACGCCAGGTGCAGCGGCTTCTTGCGCGGCAGGGTGAGGGCTTCGGGCACCAGCGCCAGCGCGCTCGCGATGAAGCCCTTCATGTCGCAACTGCCGCGGCCGTACAGGTGGCCGTCGCCAGTGTCGGTGAGCTGGAACGGATCGGTGTGCCAATCCTGGCCATCGACCGGCACCACGTCGGTGTGGCCCGAGAGCACGATGCCGCCTTGCGTGCCACCGTTGGCGGCCGGCAGCGTGCAGAACAGGTTGGCCTTGGTGCCTTCCGGATTGGCGGCGAGCCACGGCTTCAGGCCGTGCGCCTGCAGCGTGTCGCGCACGCTTTCGATTAGTCCGAGGTTGGAATTGCGGCTGGTGGTGTCGAAAGCCACCAGCCGCTCTAGCCATTGGCGCGTGTTCATGGGGTTGCTCCTTGTTGGCAAGCATAGCGCCGCGCTGCAGTGGTCGCCGAATCGCCACGTCCTTGAATTGCTCCCGCCCGCCCCTATCATCGGGTGCCGCACTTTGCGACCGGAGACCCTCATGCAACGCATCCTGCTGTACGTCCTGACCAACATTGCCGTGATGGTGGTGGTGGGCATCATCTGCAGCCTGTTCGGCATTGGCCGCTACACCGGCACCAACGTCGGGCAACTGATGGTGTTCTCACTGGTCGTCGGTTTTGCGGGATCCATCATTTCGCTCCTGATGAGCAAGACGGTGGCCAAGATGAGCATGGGCGTGAAGCTCATCGAGCAACCCGCCAGCGCCGACGAAGCCTGGCTGGTCGCCACCGTGCGCAAGCTGGCCGACCAGGCGGGCGTGCGGATGCCTGAAGTGGGCATTTACCAGGGCGCGCCCAACGCCTTTGCCACCGGCGCGTTCAAGAATTCGGCGCTGGTGGCGGTGTCCACCGGGCTGCTGCAATCCATGGACAAGGGCGAGATCGAAGCCGTGCTCGGCCACGAGATGACGCACGTGAGCAACGGCGACATGGTCACGATGGCGCTGATCCAGGGCATCATGAACACCTTCGTGGTGTTCCTGAGCCGCGTGGTCGGCTCGCTCATCGACAACTTCCTGCGCCGCAACGACGAATCGAGCGGGCCCGGAATCGGCTACTTCGTCACCACCCTGGTGCTGGACGTGATCTTCGGCTTCCTCGCCGGCATCGTGGTGGCCTGGTTCTCGCGCCAGCGCGAATTCCGCGCCGACGCCGGCTCGGCCAGACTGCTCGGCAGCCCCGCGCAAATGATTCGCGCGCTGGAAAACCTCGGCGGCCAGCATGCCGACGGCGCGGGCATGCCGAAGAACCTGGCTGCCATGGGCATCGCCGGCGGCGTGAGCCAGTTGTTCGCCACGCACCCGCCGATGGCAGCGCGTATTGCCGCGCTGCGCGGGCAAACACAGTAAACAGGCGTGCGACCGGCGGGCCGGGGAAAGCCCCAGGTGCGATACGGTCGCGTGCCGGTTGCGTCCAGTCTCGCGCTGAATGCCGACTGGCGCTAGGGCAAACGCCCTAAATGAATGCATTTTCTGGTTTGTTGTCCCTAGGGGTTCGGGCCGATGATGGCGCCATCTCAAACCTTTTCGTTTATTTTCAGGAACCATTGAACATGACCGCACAAACCATTTCTTCCGTCGAAAACCTGGCCGCCATCACAGCCAAGACCGTCGAGTCCTACAACACCGTGGGCAAGACCCTGTTGGCCATGTACTGCAACGGCGTCAAGCGCGCCGTGAAAGCGTCGGCCGAGCGCATGGCCGGCTGGAACGAGCAGAACAAGCCGTCGCTGCTGAGCGACAGCACGCGCGAACAGTGGGTCAAAGCCCAGGAAACCTGGAACGAGTTCGTGGTGCAGCGCGTCGAGACCGACGAAACCGCGCTCACCACCGTGATGGACCGCATGACCGTGGCCGCCACCAGCGGGATCGACGCCGCCATGCAAAACCTGATCACGCTCGATTCACCGGTGGCGCGCAATGTGATCAACACTTTGGTGGCGTTCCAGGTGCCCGTGGTCGAATTCCGTGCCAAGTGGGCCGACGGCCTGGTGAGCAACACGCAAAAGCTGGAAGCCCGCATGACCGAGCAGGCCGACGTGGTGCAGGATGCCGTCAAGAAGAGCACGCAAAAAACGGCGCGCAAGGCGGCCTAAGCCATAAGCAGACAAGGGTCTGCATTCGATAGCGCACGGGGACTTCAGGTCCCCGTTTCCACAACCGTACCGGAGTCCTGGCATGACCAATTCATCCTCTTCGCGCAAACAGCCGGCCGCGCGCCCGGGCGCGGCGACTGCGAAGCGCAAGGCGCCGCGCCGCAGCGCCAAAGCCACTCCCCGGAAAACGGCAGCGAGCGCATCTACGCCCAAGACGGCCGAAGACATGTTGCGCGCCGGCCTGAAAGCCTTCCGGCTCGATCGCTTCATGGGCTGGATGCCGCCGGCGACCGAGAAAACGGCGCACGGCCTCGCGTTTCCCGGCCTGGACAGTTTCGGCTTTCGCAAGTTCGAGGACGTGTTCGATCAGCGCGTGGCGGGGGCCCTCCAACACCTGGGATGGCCGGACGCGCAGGCGGTGCAGGCCATGCAGGCGGAAATCGCAGCGTTGCGTGCCGAAGTCGATCGTTTGCGCACACGGCGCGCGCCCGCGCTCGCGAAACTTGCGGCGCGGAAAAAGACCACCAGCCGCAAGAATCCGGCGAAGCCGGGCTGAGTGCGTGCGGCTCGTGCCTGGGCGGCCAAGCCGGCCGCGAGACACCGGGCGTTAGACTGGCCCATCCTGGTTGCTTGCGAGCGCAGACATGGCCCCCCCGACGCGAGAGCGCATCTTGCAGTGTTGTCTGGCGCTGTTCAACGCCGACGGACTGGCGGCCGTCTCTACCCACAAGATCGCGGCCGAAGCGGGCATCAGCCCAGGCAATCTGCACTATCACTTCCGCACCAAGGAGCGAATCGTCGAGTGGCTGTTTCGCCGCTTCGAGCGCAAGCTGGAGGCGCTCAACGGCGCCACCGCAACCATCGCCGCGGTGGACGACCTGTGGCTGGCGCTGCATTTGCGCTTCGAGACCATCGCCGAGTATCGCTTCATTTACCGCGACATCGCGTACCTGTGCAGCGAATATCCGGCGCTGCGCGAACGCGCGCAGTTGCTGCTCGCGGGCAACCTGATTGCCGCGCAAGCGCTGTTCAAGCAGTTGAGCGCCAGCGGCGTGGTGCAGGCCAGAGAAGAGGACACGCGCGTCCTGGCGCTGCAAATGGTGTTTGCCACCACCTGCTGGCTGACCTTCGAGCGCCTCATTCCCGGGCGCGCCGACGCCGAAACCGATCC
>SCQQ01000083.1 GCA_004299095.1 Burkholderiaceae bacterium
GAACATGTTGATCACCATGCCGACCACGACGACCAGCGCGCCGACGAACAGCCACTTGCCCATGCCGGAGATGTCGCGCTTGATCACGGTGGAGAGGCTGGCCATGACGAAGAACACGCCGGCCGTGCCGCCCATGGCGGTCATGATCAGTTGTGGGCCGTTGCGCTGGCCGAGCACCAGGGCGATCAGCCCCGAGAGCATGATCCCCATGAAGAACGTGAACGCCAGCAGCACCGGCACGCCCGCGGCGGAATTCTTGGTCCGGTTGATGGCGTACATGAAGCCGAAGGCGCCGCCGAAGAACACGATCAGGCCGAGCGCGCCGGTCATCATGCGCCAGGCGCCGGTGTTCACGCCGACCCAAGCGCCCAGGATCGTGGGCAGCAGGCTCAACGCCAGCAGCCAGTAGGTATTGCGCAACACGCGGTTGCGCTGCACCAGCCCCGGGGCGGTGGTGCTTGAATAAACGATGTCAGGCGAGCGGTTGTTCGTCATGATCAATCTCCTTGGAATCAGCCGGTGGCGCCTACCTTGGCGTCCCATTGCGGCTCATTGTACGTGGAGTTGGAGTCCGAAGCCGGCTCCAAATTCCATTGCACTATGTGGGCTCTGCGCGGGGTTTTTCCAGCCCCGGTCAGGAAGCTCGGCAGGTGCTCAAAGCCTAAGCAGGTTGATTAACTGGCGCCGGTCGCGCCGGTCTTTCCAGTGCCACACCTCGCGCCCTTCCAGGCTGAGCGGCCCCCAGACCGCGATGGCGTGCTGGCCGCCGCAGCCCACGGCGCGCAGGCGCGGGCTGTGCAGCGGCGCCTTCTTGAACGAGCCGCCGTCCAGCGCCGTGCGCAGATTGGCTTCCAGCACCGGCCCGACTTCCAGCGGCGCGTTGCCCGGCACCACGAAGACCTGGCGATGGCTGTCGCTTTGCAGGCGTTTGTTGATCGCCAGTTCGCCGGACTCGTGCGTCTGCAGGCCTGACTGCAGCAGCCAGGCCGGCGTATCGTTGTCGATCACGAAAACCGGCGCGTCGCACGCCAGGCTCGCGCCATTGGCAAGCTGCACGCAGTTCTGCTCGACGGCCGTGCAGTCTTCCTGTAACAGCGTGACGTGCAGGCGCTTCAGGCATGCGAGCACGCGCTGGCGCAATGCCGACGGCTGGTGCGCCAGCAGCGGCCGCTTGCCGATGATGAGCGTAACCCGGCTGCCATGCGGCTGCGCCAGCGCGTGCGCCACCGCCATGGTGAGTTCGACGCCCGCCAGGCTGTCGGTGACGACGGCGACTTGCAGCGGCCCTTGCCGCGCCAGCGCCTGCACCTGCGGCCAGAGCTGCACGAAGCTTTCGAGCGGCCGCGTGAACAGCGCGTTGCGGCGCGCGCCGGGGACCGTGGCGTCGATGCGCTCGCGGTCGACTTCAGGTTCGACGTCGATCGAGACGACGTCGTACGGCAGCGCGTCGCCGCTGGAGAGTTGAATGCGTTTGGACGCCGGATCGAAGGCTTGCACATGCGCCGGCACGAAATTCACGCCGCTGGCCTCGACCAGCCCATCCAGCGGCGTGCGCAGATCGTCCAGTTGGTAAGTGCCAGCCACGTAGCCGGCCAGCATGCTGGGTTCGATGTAGTAGGGCGTGGGCGCAACCAGCGTGATTTCCAGGTCGCCTGTCTTTTGGCCGCTGAAGCCCTTCAGCACTTGCAGGTGCGCGCGGCCGGCGCCCAGCAGAACCAGTTGCTTGCGAGGAGGGTTGGTGCTCATTTGTTCGAAAGTGTATCGGCCGGTCGGTGCGCGAAGTCACGTTGCCGGCGAGTGGAAGAATGCCCGGCGTTAGTTCACCAGGGCTTGCGAGAATTCCCGCGCATCGAAAGTTTGCAGATCATCGAGCTGCTCGCCCACGCCGATGAAATACACCGGAACCGGGTGTTCGCGCGCGATCGCGCACAGCACGCCGCCCTTGGCCGTGCCGTCGAGCTTGGTGACGATCAGGCCCGTGAGCTGGATCGCCTGGTCGAACGCCTTGACTTGCGCCAGCGCGTTCTGGCCGGTGTTGCCGTCGACCACCAGCAATGTTTCGTGCGGCGCGGTCACGTCGGCCTTGGCGATGACGCGGCGGATTTTCGCGAGCTCTTCCATCAGGTGTTTCTGCGTCGGCAGGCGCCCGGCGGTGTCGATCAGCACCACGTCGCGCGAGCGCGCCCGGCCGGCGGCCACGGCGTCGAAGCTCACCGCGGCCGGATCCGCATCCTGCTGGCTGATGATTTCGACGCGGTTGCGGTCGGCCCAGATCTCGAGCTGTTCGCGCGCCGCGGCGCGAAAGGTGTCGGCCGCCGCCAGCAGCACGCTGGCACCCGCGCCGGCCAGATGGCGCGTGAGCTTGCCGATGGAGGTGGTCTTGCCTGCGCCGTTCACGCCCGCGATCATGATGACGGTGGGGTGGTAGAGACCCACCGTCAAGGTTTTTTCGAGCGGCTTCAACAAGTCGGCGATGGCGTCTTGCAGCAGGGTCTTGACCTGGGCCGGGTCGCTCGCATGCGCCTCCTTCACGCGGCGCTTCAGATCGGCGAGCAGGTATTCCGTCGCGGCCATGCCCGTGTCGGCCATCAGCAGCGCGGCTTCCAGTTCTTCGTACAGCGTGTCGTCGATGCGCGTACCGGTGAAGACCGTGGTGATCGACGAGCCGGTTTTCCGGAGGCCGCTTTTCAGCTTGGTGAGCCAACCGATGCGGGGCGTGTCGATCAGTTCGGACAGGTTGAGGGTGTCGCCGTCCGACGGCGTTTCGGCCGCGGTTTCGGGCTTGTTTTCGTCGATCTCGGTCGCTGCGGCGCCTGCGGGTTCGGTGGTTGCCGGCGATGGCGGTGCGATGGCGCCGGCGGCTTCATCGACCGAGGCCGGCGGCGCCTCAGGCGACGGCTCGACTTCGGGCGCTGCCTTCTTTTTGTGGAAAAAACGGAACATGCGGTGTGCGGGTGGCCGATCAGGCCTCGATCACCAGCGCGTGATCCTGCCGCGCCACAACGTCGCCAATCACCGCTGCCGCAGCGAAACCAAGCCGGGCAAAGATCGCCAGCACGTTCGGGACGCTCGCCGGCGCGCACGCCGCGAGCAGGCCGCCGCTGGTTTGCGGATCGGTGAGGATGGCCTGATCCACCGGCGTGAATCCCTCGGGCAACCGGACGTCGGCGCCGTACGAATCCCAGTTGCGGTGCGAGGCGCCCGTGACCAGGCCGCGCGCTGCCAGTTCGCGCACGCCAGGCAGCAGCGGCACCTTGGGCCAGGCGATGCGCGCGGTCACGCCGGCGCCGCGCGCCAGCTCCAGCGTGTGGCCCGCGAGGGCGAAGCCGGTCACGTCGGTGAGCGCGTGCACGTCGGCCAACCGCGCCAGTTCGGGGCCGGCGACGTTCAATTGCGTCGTCGCGGCCATCAGCGCCGCGTAGCCATCGGCCGCGAGTTGCTCTTTCTTGAGCGCGGCCGACAGGATGCCGACGCCGATCGGCTTGCCCAGGATCAGCACGTCGCCCGGCTGGGCGCCGCTGTTTTTCTTGACTTGGCCCGGATGGACCAGCCCCATCGCGACCAGCCCGTAAATCGGTTCGACCGAATCGATGGTGTGGCCGCCCGCGATCGGGATGCCGGCTTCGCGACAAATGCTGGCGCCGCCTTCCAGAATGCGGTTGATGGTGTGCATCGATAGCGTCTTGATCGGCATGCCCACGAGGCCCAGGGCCATGATCGGCCGACCGCCCATGGCGTACACGTCCGACAGGGCGTTGGCCGCGGCGATGCGGCCGAAGTCGTACGGATCGTCGACGATGGGCATGAAGAAATCGGTGGTGGCGATCAGCGCCTGCTCGGCGTTCAGTTGATAGACGGCGGCGTCGTCCGAGGTTTCAGTGCCCACCAGCAGTTCGGGCGGCAGCGGCAGGCCGCTCATGCTGCTGCGCAGGATGTCGGTCAGGACGCCAGGGGCAATCTTGCAGCCGCAACCACCGCCGTGCGACAGCGAGGTCAGCCGCGGTTCCGCCGGCACTTGTGGTTGAAACAGGTCCGTGAGGTCGTTCATGGGGTCATTTTCGTTCATTCGGCAGCGTGCGCCCGGCGGGTGCCGCGCGGCGCTCTCGCGCCGCGGCGTCGGTCGCCATAATGCGACTTTCCTTGGCCGGAGCCGGCGCGCGCGGCGCCGATCCGGCCTGACGGGCCAATTCATGCGATTTCTCTCACTCTTGCGTGCCGTGGGCGTTTGCGCCCTGCTGGCCGGCTCCGTGGCGCCGGCCGCGGCGCAGACCGAGGCGCCGCCTGCGGTCAGTCGTTTCGTCCTGGACAACGGCCTCACACTCATCGTCAAGCCCGATCACCGCTCGCCCACGGCCGTGCAGATGCTTTGGGTGCGCGTGGGCGGCTACGACGAAGTGGGCGGCGAAAGCGGCATTTCGCACATGCTCGAACACATGATGTTCAAGGGCACCGACAAGCTCGGACCGGGCGAGTTGTCGCGCCGCGTGGCGGCCCTGGGTGGTTTTGACAACGCTTTCACCACCATGGACTACACCGGCTATTACCAGCAGGTGCCGGTGGACAAGCTGGGCGACGTGATGGCGCTGGAAGCCGACGCGTTCGCGCACAACCGCTTCAGCGACAGCGACTTTGCCAAGGAAAACCAGGTGGTGCAGGAAGAGCGCCGCATGCGCACCGACGACAACCCGCGGGCCCTGTTGCGCGAGCAGCAGATGGCGGCCGCTTTCGTGCAATCGCCGTATCACCGGCCGGTGGTGGGCTGGATGAGCGACATCCAGGCGCTCACCGCCGACGACGTGCGCGCCTGGTATCACAAGTGGTACGTGCCGGCGAACGCGGCCGTGGTGGTGGTGGGCGACGTGGACCCGCAGAACGTGCTGGCGCTGGCGCGCAAGACTTATGGCGCGATTCCGGCACGCGCGCTGCCGGCGCGCAAGCCGCGCCCGGAACCCGCGCAAACCGGCCTGCGGCGCATCGCGGTCAAGGCACCGGCCGAGCAGGCCGTGGTGTCGCTGGTGTTTCGCGTGCCCAAGCTCAAGGACATTCCGGATTTGCCGCAAAACCGGGATGCGCTCGCGCTCACCGTGCTGGCGGGCGCGCTCGACGGCTACAGCGGCGCGCGCCTGGACCGGGCGCTGACGCAAGGGCCTGATCGCGTGGCCGATGGGGCCGGCGCCGACAACGGCCTGGTGGGTCGCGGCCCGCAGCTGTTCGAGCTGAGCGGCGTGGTGGCGCAGGGCAAGACGGCCGCGCAAGTCGAAGCCGGGTTGCGCGCCCAAGTCACGCAGATCGCCGAACACGGGGTGGACGAAAGCGAACTGCATCGCATCAAGACGCAGTGGGTGGCGAGCCAGATCTACAAGCGCGATTCCGTCATGGGGCAGGCGCAGGAGCTGGGCTACTGGTGGGTCCAGGGCTTCCCGCTTGACATGGACGAGCGTCTGGTCGAGCGCGTGCAAAGCGTCACGGCCGCCGACGTGCAGCGGGTGGCGCGGGAATACTTTGGCGACGACCAACTGACCGTGGCCACGCTGCTGCCGCAAGCGCGCACGAGCGGCGCGGCGCGGCCAGCCCCGCCTGCTGTCGGCGCGGGGCCGTCTCCGGCGGAGTCGATGCGATGACGATCTCATTTTTGCGGGCGCTTCTGCAAGCCGTACAACGATCGCGGCTGGCCGCGCTGGGCGCGGCGCTTGCCTGTTTCTGTGCCGCGCCGGCCGCGCTGGCGGCGCCCGCCATCGCGCACTGGACGCAGCCGAGCGGCGCACAAATCTGGTTTGCCACCAGCCCGGCCGTGCCGATTCTCGACGTGGAACTGGACTTCGACGCCGGCAGCCGCCGCGATCCGGCTGACAAGGCCGGCCTGGCCGCGGTGACCGCGCTGATGTCGCAGAAAGGCGTGCTGGCACGCGGCGGCGAACCCGCGTTGGACGAAAACCAGTTGGGCGAGGCCTGGGCCGATCTGGGGGCTTCTTTCGATGCCGGTGCCGGGCTGGACCGCACCACGTTCCGGCTGCGCACGCTGACGCAGGACGATTTGCTGGAAAAAGCGGTGCACCTGGCCGCGCGTCAGATCGGTGAACCGTCCTGGCCACAAGACGTATGGCAGCGCGAGCGCGAGCAGCTTTCGGCCGCCATCGAAGACGCTCTCACGCGCCCCGGCCCGGTGGCGCGGCGGGCCTACGAGCAGGCGGTTTATGGCACGCACCCGTATGGCGAGCAGGTCACGCCCGAGACGCTGACGCACATCAGCGTGGCCGACATGCGCGCGCGCTACGCCGAGATGATCCGGCCGTGTCGCGCCAAGGTGAGCGTGGTGGGCGCCATCACCGAAGCGGAGGCCGACACGATCGCGGCGGAACTCCTGAGCCACTTGCCCAAAAGCAGCGGCTGCGCGGCCTTGCCGGCGGTGCCGGAGGTGCAGCCGCTCGCTGCCGCCAGGGAGATCCGCATTCCGTTCCAATCGGCGCAGGCGCACATCCTGATGGGCCAGCCCGGCTACAAGCGCAGCGACCCCGATTTCTTCGCGCTGCTGGTGGGCAATCACATTCTGGGGGACGGCGGTTTTGCTTCGATCCTGACGAACGAGGTGCGCGAGAAGCGCGGCCTGTCCTACAGCGTCTACAGCGACTTCTCTCCGGGTCTGGACGCGGGCGCATTCACGGTCGGCTTGCAAACGCGCCCCGATCAGGTCGACGATGCGCTGCGCGTGGCGCGCGACGTGGTGGCGCGCTTCGTGGCCGACGGCCCGACGGCCGCGCAGCTCAAGGCCGCCAAGGAGAACCTGATCGGCAGCTTTCCGCTGCGCCTCGACAGCAACAGCAAGCTCCTGGGCAATGTCGCCAACATTGCCTGGAACGGCTTGCCGCTGGACTACCTGGAGCACTGGACGGATCGCATCGGTGCGGTCACGGCCCCGGAGGTCAAAGGCGCCTTCCAGCGCGTGCTGCAGCCTGATCGTATGGTGACGGTGATCGTGGGCGCGCGCGGCCCTGCTGCTGGCGCGCCGACGCCGGTTGCCCCGGCCGGCGCTGCGACCGAGTAGGGGCGGGTGATGTCTGCCCATCGCGCGCCTGCCGCTTCCAAGCGCCCGCCGGGGCGGCGCGGCACACCGCATGAAGTGCGCATCATCGGCGGCCAGTGGCGTCGCACCAAATTGCCGGTGGCCGATCGCCCGGGCTTGCGACCCACGCCCGACCGCGTGCGCGAGACGCTGTTCAACTGGCTGGGGCAGGATCTGACCGGCTGGCGCTGCGTGGATGCGTTCGCGGGCAGTGGCGCGCTCGGCTTCGAGGCAGCGTCGCGCGGGGCGGCCGACGTGTGGCTGATCGAGCAGGATGCACGGCTGGTGGCCGCTTTGGCTGCGCTGAAAGAAAAGCTGCACGCCGACGCGGTGCGCGTGCAGCGCGGCGATGGCGTGGGGGCACTGGCCCGCTGTGCCGCTGCCAGCCTGGACCTGGTTTTCCTCGATCCGCCGTTCGAGGCACACGACCTGCTGATTTCGGCCCTGCGCGCCGCCGCACGCGCGGTGCGCAGCGGCGGCTGGATTTATCTGGAAGCGCCGCAGCCGATCGTGGCTGGCGTGTTGGCGGCCAACGGCCTGGACTTGCATCGCCGCCTCAAGGCCGGCGCGGTGCACGCGCACGTGCTCACGCCCATCGCGGACCGAACCGCATAATCTTTGGCATGACGCAGCACCCAAAGTGGAGGCAAAAGGCATGAGCCGAAACGTGATCGCCGTCTATCCCGGCACTTTCGATCCCATCACGCTCGGGCACGAAGACATCATTCGGCGCGCCGCCGGATTGTTCGATCAGGTGATCGTGGCGGTGGCCATCGCGCACCACAAGAAAACGCTGTTCAGCCTGGATGAACGCCTGGCGATGGTGCGTGAATCCACGGCCGAGTGGGCGCACGTGCGGGTCGAGCCGTTCGACGGGCTGGTGACGCAATTCACCCAGGCGCAGGGGGGAACGGTGATGGTGCGTGGACTGCGTTCGGGCGCCGATTTCGATTACGAATACCAACTGGCCGACATGAACCGCAAGCTCGTGCCGACCGTCGAGACCGTCTTTCTTACGCCCGACAACCGCTTGCAAAGCATCAGCAGTACGCTTGTGCGCGAGATTGCGCTGCTGGGCGGAAATGCCGAGCCCTTCGTTGCGCCGTCCGTATGGCAGCGGCTGCAAGTCAGGCGCAACAGTCAGGCGACCCGATAAGACAAGGCCCGCATGGAGCGGGCTCAGTAAATCCGCGGCCTGGTCACTCGACTTTGAATTTGGTCAACCCAAGGCCGCTTGCGGACCGTCAATCGTCATCATCGTCGTGGTGGCGCCAGTGACGCCCACGCCAGCCTTCGTGCCGACCGCGCCATTCATGCCAGCCGCGGCGGTAATAACCGCCATAGGGCGCATAGACCACCGGCGGCGGCGCCACGTAGCGGACGGGCGGGTAGTAGACCGGCTGCGGCGCCACGTACTGCACCGGCGGGTAATACACGGGCGCGGGTGCCACCACGATCCCCGGCACGCCAACGGCAATGCCGACGCTCACCTCGGCCATGGCCGGCGCGGCTGCCGCCATCGCCAGTGCGGCCACGCCAATCAACAAAACCCGTTTCATGGAATGCTCCCGAGTCAAACGTTGACTCTGTTGTGATTCGGTTTTTCGGAAAGCCCGCAACCTGTGAGCGGATGCACCGATCTGCTCGCACACTCGCGCCGCTTCCCAGTCGCAGCCTTTGGCTCGATGGCCGTGAGAAAGTTCACTCGCGGCGCGTCGGATGGCGCTTCTGCGGCCGACATCGGCGATGCAGCCAACCCCACCAAGCGCGGCCCAACCCCGAAAGCTGGTAATTGCGCTGGGCGACCCTGGCTGCAGGTGCTGGTCAGCGCCAGTGGCCGCGATGGCCTCTCCAGCCGTGCCCGCCGCCGCCGAAAACGCCGCCCAGCCAGATCGACGGGTACATCACCGGAGCCGGCGCATAGACCGGTGCGGGATAAACCACGGGCGGCGCCGCATAAACCGGTTGCGGCGCGGCATAGACGGGCGCCGGCGCCACGTACTGGGGTGCGGGCGGGTAGTACACCGGCGCGGGCGCGACGACCATCGGGATGCCGATGGGTATGCCAATGGAAACGCCCAGATTGATGTGCGCCATCGCGGGCGCCGATGTCGCCATCACCGCCACTG
>SCQQ01000084.1 GCA_004299095.1 Burkholderiaceae bacterium
GCTTCCCACGCGTCCTGTTGCGGCGCCACGCGCTCGCGCACGTAACGGCGCACCAGGTCGCGAAAGGCGCGGTGTTCATCGGTAAACGCCAGGCGATCAGCGCTCGTCGCGTCGATCAGCTCGAAGTCCGCGTCGACAGCCGTCACTTGAATCCACCCTTGGGCGCGACAAACAAACCTTCGGCCATTTCCTTTTGCGCGGATTCGGTCGCCTTGTAGTGCAGCTTCTTGCCGGTGGCCGAAAGCGGCAGCGATTCCACCAGGCGATAGGCACGCGGCCGCTTGTAGTGCGACAGCATCGGGTGTGCGCGGCAGTGCGCATCGAGCGCATCGGCCACGGTCTGCGATGATTCCAGCCCGGCTGCACCCTGGCGCGCCACGACGTAAGCCACCACGCGTTGGCCCCACTTCTCGTCCGGCACGCCCACCACCAGCGCATCGGCCACGCCGGGGTGTTCGCACAGCGCCGCTTCCACGGCCACGGGATGCACTTTTTCGCCGCCCGAGAGCAGCATGTCGTCGCGCCGGCCGACGATGGTGACGTATTCGTTTTCGTCCCAGGTCGCCAGGTCGCCGATGTAGAGCCAGCCGTCGTGGTAGCGCTCGGCGTCCTGCTCGGGACTCGCGAAATACTGGCCGGCGCATTTGGGCGAGCGCACGATGACTTCGCCCACTTCCTTGCCGTCGCGCGCCACGGTTTCGTCGGCGCGCGCCGGGCGGCCATCGATCAGCTTCACCACCGCCACGTCGTCGTCGATCATGGCGCGGCCGGCAGTGCCGGACATTTTGGGCAGATCGACCGGCCGCAGGAACGTGTTCCAGAAGCCTTCGGTCGAACCGTAACCGTTGAAAATGCGCGGACTCAGCACGCGCCGGTAGCGCAGCGCGGCCTCGCGATCGAGCGGCGAGCCCATGGTGACCACGCCTTTCAGCGTGGACAGGTCGCGCGGGTTCTTTTCCTGCGCCCCCGCCAACATCGCGAGGTTGGTCGGCGCGCCGATCAGGAACGTGAGCTTCTGGCTCACCACCAGATCGAGCACGCGGTCAGCGTTGAAGGCGCGCAGCGGCACCACGCAACTGCCGACGTAGAACGACGGATTCGGGCCCGCGCAATACAGGCCGCCGCGGTGGAACCAGGGCGTCATGTTGAGCGTCTTGTCCTCGGGCGCCAGCGGGAACTGCATGATCACGTCGTGCGCCGACATGATTTCGATCAGGCTGTTCATGGGAACGCCTTTGGGCATGCCGGTGGTGCCCGACGTGTGCTGCCGCGTGGTTTCTTCCCAGGTGGTGCGCGGTACGTTCGGCACCGGCGCGGTCGATGCCGCCAGCTCGGCAAACGTCATGCTCTTGGCACCATTGGGCGCGGTCGCCCCGCCTTGTCCGACCGTGACCACATTGGGCGGGACACGCGCGCAACGCTCGAGCGCGTCGCCCACCATGGGTTGCAGCTCGGTGTCGTAAATGAAGACCTTGGCTTGGTACGCATCGAGCAGGAACGCGGTCTCGCCCGCGGCCAGGCGGAAATTGAGCGGCGCGCCGACCGCGCCGGCGATTTGCGTGGCGAGATACAGAATCGCAAACTCGGGCCCGTTGAAGAGCTGGTACGCCACCACGTCGCCGCGCTGCACACCCAGTTCGGCGAGCCCCGCGGCCACGCGATCCACCGCCGCGCCCAGTTGGCCGTACGTCCAGCTCCGGCCCGTCGCCGGGTCTTCCATCGCCACCCGACCCGCGTAGCGCCCGAGGTTGCGGCGAAAGCCGTTGATGTAGGTGAAGTGGTTTTCGATGTAGTCGCGGTAGGCAGCCGCGTCGTAAGTCGTTGCCGAAGGCTGTTTCATCGCCGTCTCCTGTTGGTTTGAATCTCTGCTGCCGATGCACCGATCGACGACGCGACCGGAAAACCCGGCAATCATTCCGGTCAACCCGCCATGGTCAATCCGCCGCTCACGCTCAGCACCTGGCCGGTGATGTAGGACGCTTCAGGTGAAGCAAAAAACAGCACGGCGGCAGCCACTTCCTCGGGCCGCGCGACGCGCTTGAACGGAATCGCTTTTTCCAGCGCGGCCTGCAGCTTCTCGGACATGGCATGAAATAGCGGCGTGTCGGTCGGGCCGGGGCAGACGCAGTTCACCGTGATCGTGTGGCGCGCCATTTCGCGCGCCAGCGACTTGGTGAGCGCGATCACGCCACCCTTGGCGCCGGCGTAAATCGTTTCGCCCGAGCTGCCGACGCGGCCGGCGTCGCTGGCGATATTCACCACGCGGCCGCGGTTTGCTTCGACCATGCCCGGCAGGAAAGCGCTGCACATGTTCACCGGCCCGAGGTAGTTGATCGCGACCACTTTTTGCGCAAAAGCGGTGTCGGCTTCCAGGAACGGCGACATGCGGTCCCAGCCGGCGGCGTTGACCAGGATCGTCGGCATGCCAACTTCGGCATGAACGCGATCACGCAGCGCATCAACGCGCGTTCGGTCGGCAATATCGACTTCCATCGCGATAAGGTGCCGAGGATCGTGTCGAGCGGTTCCCTCCGCACCCGCCAGGTTCAGGTCGGCCGCAACCACTTTCGCACCGCGCGCCGCCAAGCCGAGCGCAATGGCGCGGCCGATGCCGGACCCCGCGCCGGTCACCACCGCAAGCTCGGGCGTGTTCTCAGCACTCATGATTTTTTTCTCCGGAATCATTCGCCGCACCGACGACCGAAGGGAACCGCGGCGCGCGCTTCTCGCGCAGCGCGGCGGCACCCTCGACCACGTCCGGCCCCATGAAGCACAGCATTTCGTACGCGGCCGACTGCTCGAAGATCGGCCCGGCGTTGCGGATCCAGCCGTTGAGCGCGCGCTTGGTCAGGCGCACCGCCGGCTGCGACAGCGTGGCCAGCACGTGCGCCACGCGCAGCGCCTCGTCCAGCACCTGCTCCTTCGGTAGCGCCTTGGACACGAGGCCGATGCGCTCGGCCTCCTTGCCCAGGATCATTTCGCCGGTGAGCAGGTAGTACTTGGCCTTGGCCGGCCCCACCAGCAGCGGCCAGTTGATGGCCGCGTGGTCGCCCGCCGCCACGCCCAGCTTCACGTGGCCGTCGCCGATGCGCGCATCCTCGGCGGCAATCGAGATGTCGGCCATCAGGCCCACCACCGTGCCAGCGCCGACCGAGACGCCGTTGATGGCCGAGACGATGGGCTTCTCGCAGTTGGTGACGCCATACACCATCTGGCTCATTTCGCCCAGCATGTGCTGCACGCGCTCGTGGTTGCCCGCCATGCGCTCGACCATCGCCAGGTCGCCGCCCGCAGAGAACGCCTTGCCGGCGCCGGTGATCACCGCCACACGCGTTTCCGCGTCGCGCGACACGTCGTCCCAGACGCGCGCCAGCTCGCCGTGCATCTGCTCGTCGGTGGCGTTGTACTTTTCCGGCCGGTTCATGGTGATAAGCAGCACGCCCTCGGGCTTGCGCTCGAACTGGAGCTGGTGGTAATCGCTGAAATTCATGCTGTTCTCCCGTGCCGTCGAAACCTCGCGTCTGGTATTCCATTCGCAGTTTATGCGACATGATCATGACATAAATATGCAGTATCTGCAAGGGATGGCCAGCTCCCGACTTCCGGGGCGTTTGATTCATTAGCAGCAGGCAAGAGTCGGGCTTATGATGCCCCTAGCCATGGCGATGACATCAACTATCAACTCCATCAATTCATTGTCACATTCACCAGAATCACAATCGCGCGGGCGACCCGGCTGCGACGCGGTCGCAACCGTCCCCATGGATGCAATCGCCGGACTTACGGATACTCCCGCCTTCATGCCCACGCCCGCTCCTCACGCTGTCGACACGCACGCCGCCTTCGCGCTGCACAACCACCTTTTTTTCCGGCTGTTCCAGGCGGGCAACGCGCTGGCGCGGCAAACGGTCAAAGAGGTCGGCCTGACCACCGTGCAGTGGGCGGTGCTGGGCGCGCTCTCGCGGCCGCAGGTGCCGCACGGCATGACGTTCTCGGAACTGGCGGACTACCTGGTCGTCAGCCGGCAAAGTCTCGACGGCGTGCTGAAACGCCTGGAGCGGGAACGGCACGTCGAGCGCATCGCGGACACGCAGGACCGCCGCGCGCGCCGCGTGCTTTTAACCCCTGAAGGACGCGCATTCTGGCTCGCCGTGCAGCCGCGCATCCACGAGTTTTATCGACAAGCGGTGGACGGCCTGCGTTTCGACGACAAGGTGGCGCTGGTGCACTTCCTCAACCGGCTGAACCGGGGTATTGCCGAAGTGCGTGTCGATCCGGCATCGGCCGAGTGAAGCCAGCGGCCGCCGACTGGCGCCGCCTCGCCCTCAGGCACGCGCCTTGCCGTCGTGGCTGGCCGGCTCCTCCTCGTCGCCCGCGGCTTGCCGCGCCAACACGTACAGCAGATCGGAGACGCGGTTCAGGTAGATGCCGACTTGCGCGTTCAGGCTGGCAATCTCCTGCTCATCCAGCCCCTGCGCATAGCCCACCAAGCGCCGCTCGGCGCGGCGCACCTGCGTGCGCGCCATGTCGAGCGCCGCGCTCGCCACGTTGGCGCCCGGAACGACGAACACCGGGCGCAGCGGATGCGCCGCCATGCGCTCGTCGATCAGGCGCTCCAGCCGCGTCACCATCGCCGGCGTGACGAGCGAAATGCCCGCCACCAGGCGATCGCGCGCGTGCGGGTTGGTCACCAGGTCGGCCGCGGCGACGAACAGGTCGCGCTGCACGCTCAGGACCGCCGCGTTGATTTCAGGGTCGGGGCACTGCGCGCGCGCCAGGCCCAGCGTGGATACGGTTTCGTCGATGGAGCCCACGGCTTCCATCAGCGATGCAGCTTTGGAGGTGCGACCGCCGTACAGCAGCCCGGTGCTGCCGTCGTCGCCCATCTTGGTGTAAATGCGGCTGGTGCTCATGAGGTTTCCTGCATGGTGCTTCTGCCGGCCGGCACGGGCGGCATGTCGCCCAGCCACGGCTGCGGATCGGTGAAGAATTCTTCCGTGTGGATGTCGGTCGCGAGCGCGCCCAGCGCCTGCGCCGCCGACGAGCAGCCGACGACGAAGCCCGACGGCCCGGACGTGAACACTTCCCAGCCCGCAAGGTCACGACCCACGCAATCGGCCAGCAGCGCCGGAATGCGCGCATGCAGCGGCGCGCTGGGATCGCGCGTCAGCGTATGCAGGTAGCGGAAGTCCGTGCGCTCGCGCTGCCAGCCCTGGAAGCGCTCGTGGTCGATCAGGTCGGCGCGCGTGCGGCACGAGAAAAACAGCGTGATCGGCCGGCGCGGCTCGCGTTCGATCAGGTCCTCGGCCAGCGCGCGCACCGGTGCCAAGCCCGACCCGGCGCCCAGCAGCAGCGCCGGCCCGCGACGATCGGCGGCGCTCATGAACGTGCCGAACGGCCCCTCCAGCAGCACCTCGTCGCCCGTTTCCAGCGCGTGCGACCAGGTGCTGGTCGGTCCACCCTGCACGCGCGTCACCAGGATGCTGATGGCGCCATCGGCGCGCGGCGCGTTGGCCACCGAATACGAGCGCTGCGGCACGCGCCAATCGACGTCGCTCAGCAGTACGTACTGCCCGGCGCGAAAAATGATCTGCTCCCGGACCGGCATGAGCCAGAGCTCGCGAATCACCGGCGTGACCGCAACGCTCGATTGCACGCGGTAGCGATGCTGGCTCCAGGTATTGGCTTGACTCAAGGGTTGCGCTCCACACTGCGCAGGATCGCGCACCCGAAGGCACGCGACACCGCAATTCTTTTGCGTGCATTGTCTCGCAGCGCCCGAAAACCCTGGGGGTGGAATTCCGACTCGCGGCCGGCGCGCTCGCTCCCGCAAGGCAAGGCGTGCCGGGGCCGAGGCTGGCGGCCACGCGATTTGCGTCGCTCTTCGCCGCATCGCCCTGATCGGCTACGCGCAGGCCCTCGAACACCTGATCGCCCGTTCAACGACGGGGCCGCGGCCTGTTTCGGGGCCGCGTTTTCACGGACATGCGGGGCGGCTGTTGGCGCATAGTATTGGCCTGGCAAACAACCGTACTTCATGGAGACAAGCCGAATGCTTCAGGCGCATTACAAGTTCTGGCCTACGCGCGTGCCGCACGCCCTCACCGTTCCCGCCACGTCGCTGTGGCACAACCTGAAAGTGAGCGCCGAGCGCTACCCGGACAAGGTTGCCACGGTGTTCCTGGGCAGCGAGCTCACGTATCACCGACTGGCGCAGCAAGTCGAGCAACTGGCCGGCACGCTGTACGCGCTGGGCGTGCGGCGCGGCGACCGCGTGCTGCTGGACATGCAGAACATCCCGCAACTGGTCGTGGCGCACTACGCCATCCTGCGCGCCAACGCGGTGGTGGTTCCGGTGAATCCCATGAACCGGCGCGAAGAACTGCAGCACTACATCAGCGATGCCGACGCCAAGGTGGCGATCACCACGGGCGATCTGGCCGGTGAACTGGCGATTGCCAGCGCGTCGCTGCCCGAGAAAGAGCGGCTCTCGCACCTGATCGTCACGCAGTTCACCGACGCCTTCGACGCCAACGTGACGGGGCCGGAAGCGCCGGTACCGGTCTGGCACGACTGGCTCACCACCCAATATCCGCTGCCGACGCTCGACGGCGGCACCGTGACGACTTGGGCCGATGCCGTCAGCGCCGGCCACCCCGCGCCCGAACACACCGTGGGCGCGGACGACATGGCGCTCCTGCCCTACACCAGCGGCACCACCGGCCTGCCCAAAGGCTGCATCCACCTGCATTCCAGCCTGATGCACAACGTCGTCGCCGGCGCCACCTGGGGCAACGGCACCAGCGAAACCGTGGGGCTGGTGGTGGTGCCGATGTTCCACATCACGGGCGCCGTGGTGCTGCTGCACAGCCTGATTTACCTAGGCGCCACGCTGGTGCTGATGCCGCGCTGGAACCGCGAAATGGCGGGGCGCCTGATTTCCTGCCGGCACGTGACCAACTGGACCAACATTCCGACGATGGTGATCGACCTGCTCGCCAGCCCCGAATTCAAGACGTTCGACCTGTCCAGCCTGACCTACATCGGCGGCGGCGGCGCGGCCATGCCCCAGGCGATCGCGCAGCGCCTGCTGGATCAATACGGCTTGCGCTACGTGGAAGGCTACGGCTTGACCGAAACCGCGGCGCCGTCGCATTCCAACCCGCCCGACCGCCCCAAGCAACAGTGCCTGGGCATTCCGTACCTGAGCACCGACGCGCGCGTGATCAATCCGGAAACGCTGAAAGAGGTGCCGCAAGGCGAAGCGGGCGAAATCATCGTGAGCGGCCCCGAAGTGTTCCAGGGCTACTGGAAGCAGCCGGAAGCCACCGCGCGCGCGTTCATCGAGATCGATGGCAAGCGCTTCCTGCGCACCGGCGACATCGGCCGCATCGACGAGGACGGTTACTTCTTCATGACCGACCGCCTGAAACGGATGATCAACGCCAGCGGTTTCAAGGTCTGGCCGGCCGAAGTGGAAATGATGATGTACAAGAACCCGGCCATCCAGGAAGCCTGCATCATTTCCGTCAAGGACCCGTACCGCGGCGAAACGGTGAAAGCCGTGGTGGTGCTGCGCGCCGACCACCAGGACACCAGCGCCGAAGACATCATCGCCTGGTGCCGCGAGCAGATGGCGGTGTACAAGGTGCCGCACATCGTGCAGTTCGTCGACGGCCTGCCAAAAAGCGGTTCCGGCAAAGTCATGTGGCGGACGCTGCAGGAAGCCGAGAAGAAAGCCGCCACGCATTGACGGCGGCGGCGCGCTCCCGAGAAAATGTTTTGCGCCGAACGTCCGGCGCAGATGATTGCCTGCGCTTGCGCCGCGGCAATGGCCTCGCTGCGCGTCGATGACGGCCGCCTGCGGCGGCCATAACTCGTCATGGCGCCGCGCAGCGGCGACGCCATCCGTCATGGCATCGGTCGAACAAGCCGATCGCGTCCTGGAACCGGCCCATCGGGTCGATCACACCGGCCGGTCGCCCTCCCAGCGAAACAGCGCCGCGTAATCCGTTCCCGTTCGCCGGCACGCGCGCCACGCCAAGCCGCCCTGTGCCATGGCATCGCGAATGCTCGGCGCGGCCAGTCGCACCGCGCCGAACGCCAGGCGATCGAGCTGGCGTTGCGGCGCTGACCGGCCGTACAGATCGAGGGCCCAATCGGGCAGCAGCGCCGCGGCGGCGCCGAGAAACAGGTTGCGGCTGATGCCGGCCAGCGGCACCGGCAGGCGCATCACGCCGAGCACCCGCATGACCTCGCGCGTGCGGCCGTCG
>SCQQ01000085.1 GCA_004299095.1 Burkholderiaceae bacterium
CGCGCGACTGGACGCCCACCGGCACGGTGTGGCTCAACCCAGCAAACCGGGCCGACGAGTTACCCACGAACCAGAGGCTCGCGGCCTGATTTACCGGACATCTTTCTTGACAAACACCGCGGTCAAGACGCTACGGCACGCTCCGCCCACCGAGCCCTTAGAATGGGAAGCGACGGGCCTTCCCGCATGGCGAAGGAGCCAACCGGGTCAGGTGGGGAACCAAGCAGCCCTCACTCTGGAGCCAGTGCCGGGGTCAAGGCTCGTCACCTCAACTGCTGGCATTGCCCGCACCCTGCCGACACGTCACCCGCGCTGGCATGGCAGCGCCGTACACATGGCGCCGCACGAGCTCAGGCGTTATCGCTCGGATCGCGGGAAACACCCGGGTCATCGGGCTGCGGCCGGTGCTCGACCGCCGCCGGCGCAGCGTTTACGCTGGCAGGCGCCGGAATGTAGCCCGCCAAACCCTCGCGCAAGCCCATTTCCAGCCGGTCCACACGCGCATGCAGATCGCGGTTGTAGTTGTCGACCGCCTGCATCAGTCGGCCCAGTTCCGCATCCAGCGGGCGTTCGCGCAAACCCATCTCCATCCGGTCGATGCGCGAATGCAGATCGCGGTTGTAGTTGTCGACCGATTGCACCAAATGAGTCACTTCGGCGTCCACCGGACGCTCGCGCAACCCCATTTCGGCGCGATCGATGCGCGCCATGGTTTCGCGCGTCTGGTCACTCAGTACCTGAGTCAGTCGCGTGACCTCGTCGTCCATGTGTGCGCGCAAATCGGTGAATCGCGACACCTCGGCC
Organism: Burkholderiaceae bacterium; assembly: GCA_004299095.1. Taxonomy (GTDB): domain Bacteria; phylum Pseudomonadota; class Gammaproteobacteria; order Burkholderiales; family Burkholderiaceae_C; genus Ottowia. The sequence goes on from SCQQ01000085.1 coordinate 805, forward strand.
TTGTCGGCCAGTTCGCGCTGTGCCGCAAGTTCCTTGGCATGGCGCCGGGTTTCCATCAGCACCCTGCCTTGCGTGTACGCCATCCAGACGATGAACGCGATCGCCAGCAAAGCCATGAATCCGAGCAGAACCAAGCCGAGCGGTGCCTGGACGCGCGTGAAGATGAGCGACAGGTTGGTGGGCTGATTCATTTCGGTCCAGTTCACGCCGACAAAGGCCGCAATGACCACGCAAACCACCAGGAGAAGAAGGGAGCGCACAAATGACATGCCAAGAATCCTCTGCGTTTTCGTCGGGTTGTCCGGAGTGACTCTCACCATGCCCGACCTCGGCCCAAGTTTACGTTGCTGCTGCTGTGGCCAAGACGGCCGGGTGCCACCGGAAGCGGCATCCCGGCCCCATCGTCGAGCCGATCACCTGCAACCTCGGGCGCCATGATATGAGGGTCTCTGCGCCAGGACAAAAATCGCCACGCTGCTCCACGGCCTTGGCCGTGGCGTCATCTCGGCACTGCCGCATGAACGGGCGTCCTGCACTCAGGTCGATTCCGCTGCCTGAGGGGATCGATGCGAGAACCGGGTGGCCCAAACCCACAGGATGACACCCGCGATCACCATCGGGATGCACAGCCATTGCCCCATGCTGAGCCCGAGCGCGAGCAGCCCGAGAAAGGCATCCGGCGCACGGAAAAATTCGGCAATGAAGCGCAGCACGCCGTAGCCGATCAGGAAGGCACCGCTCACCTGCCCCCACTTGCGTGCGCCGCGCGCATAGAGCCACAGGATGATGAACAGCAGCACGCCTTCCAGCAGGAATTCGTAGATCTCGGACGGATAGCGCGGCACCAGCGAACCGCTTTGCGGATAAATCATGGCAAACGGCCAATTGGGCGGCGCCACGCGCCCCCACAGTTCACCGTTGATGAAATTGCCGACCCGGCCCGACGCCAGGCCCAGGGGAACGCACGGCGCCACCAGATCGGTGACTTGCAGCCACGGCCGGCCACGGCGTCGTGCCCACAGGACTGCGGCGGCAATCACGCCCAGCATGCCGCCGTGGAAACTCATGCCGCCCTGCCACAGCGCAAAGATCTCGAGTGGATGACCAAAGTAGTAATCCGGCTTGTAAAACAGGCAATAGCCCACGCGCCCGCCCACGATCACGCCGATCACCCCCCAGAACAGCAAGTCCTCGATGTCCGCCCGGGTCCACGGCGCCGGCTGGGTGATGTGGACAAATTGGGGATGCTTCAGGCGCCGCGTCGCCAACCAGTAAAAAAGACCGAACGCGACCAAGTAGGAAATGCCATACCAATGAATGGCCAGCGGCCCGATTTGCAACGCAATCGGATCAATTTTCGGATAAACCAGCATGCGCGCATTGTGCCGCTTTGCCGTCGGGCCCTCGGCAGGCGCGCCCTCGAACCGGATGCGCCCGCACCCGGCTTCGCCTCGACGAATGACGTCCGCTCCGCCGACCGAGTTGGCGCATACTCGAACCGGACCGTGGCACACGTGTGCCGCGTTTCATGTCTTCATTTGCCACTCATTGAGAGCCATGACCGCACCCAAGAAAATCATCCCGATCCTGCCGATCAACCGGCGCAGTGCTCATATCACCGAAGGCAAGGCGCGTGCCGCCAACCGCTCGATGTTCTACGGCATGGGCTACGAGGAGAGCGATTTCAAGAAACCCATGGTGGGCGTGGCCAACGGCTACAGCACCATCACGCCGTGCAATTCGGGCTTGCAGCGCCTGGCCGACGCGGCCATCGAAGGCATCGAGGCGTCCGGCGGCAACGCGCAAATGTTTGGCGTGCCGACCATCTCGGACGGCATGGCCATGGGCACCGAAGGGATGAAGTACTCACTGGTCAGTCGCGAAGTCATCAGCGACTGCGTGGAGACCTGCGTGCTCGGTCAGTGGATGGACGGCGTGCTGGTGATCGGCGGCTGCGACAAGAACATGCCAGGCGGCATGATGGGCATGCTGCGCGCCAACGTGCCCGGCATCTACGTGTACGGCGGCACCATCCTGCCGGGCAAATGGAAGGGCCGCGACCTGAACATCGTGAGCGTGTTCGAAGCGGTGGGCGAGAACGCCGCCGGCAAGATCACCGACCAGGAACTGAAGGACATCGAGCAACACGCCATTCCCGGGAGCGGCTCGTGCGGCGGTATGTACACCGCCAACACCATGAGCAGCGCGTTCGAGGCGATGGGCATGAGCCTGCCCTACTCGTCCACCATGGCCAACCCATACGACGAAAAGCAGAACTCGGCCCGGGAATCGGCCAAGGTGCTGATCGCAGCGATCAAGCACGACCTGAAACCGCGCGACATCGTCACGCGCAAGTCGATTGAAAACGCCGTGGCCGTCATCATGGCGGTGGGCGGCTCTACCAACGCGGTGCTGCACTTCCTGGCGATCGCGCACGCGGCCGGCGTCAAGTGGACCATCGACGACTACGAGCGCATGCGCAAGAAAGTACCGGTGCTGTGCGACCTGAAGCCAAGCGGCAAGTACCTGGCGGTCGACCTGCATCGCGCCGGCGGCATTCCGCAAGTGATGAAAATCCTGCTGCAAGCCGGTCTGTTGCACGGCGAGTGCATCACCATCACCGGCAAGACCATTGCCGAAACCCTTGCGGATATCCCCGACGAACCGCGCAAGGATCAGGACGTCATCCACCCCATCAGCGACCCCATGTACAAACAGGGGCATCTGGCCATCCTGAAAGGCAACCTGAGTTCCGAAGGCTGCGTGGCCAAGATCACCGGGCTGAAAAATCCGGTCATGACGGGTCCGGCGCGCGTGTTCGATGACGAGCAGTCGGCGCTCAAAGCCATCCTCGAAGGCCGGATCAAACCCGGCGACGTGATGGTGCTGCGCTATCTCGGACCCAAAGGCGCGCCCGGCATGCCTGAAATGCTGGCGCCCACGAGCGCATTGGTGGGTGAAGGCCTGGGCGAAAGCGTGGGCCTGATCACTGACGGCCGCTTCTCGGGCGGCACCTGGGGCATGGTGGTGGGGCACGTCGCGCCGGAAGCCATGGCGGGCGGCAACATCGCCTTGGTGCACGAAGGCGACAGCATCACCATCGACGCACACAAGCTACTGCTGCAAGTCAACATTTCGAACGCCGAACTCGATCAGCGCCGGGCCAAATGGAAAGCGCCCAAGCCGCGATACACGCGCGGCGTGCTGGCCAAGTTCGCGCGCAACGTGTCGAGCGCCAGCACCGGCGCCGTGCTGGACGCGTTCCCGGATGACTTTTGAGATGTGCTGACGGGGCTATGCACCCTGTTGCGCAGTTCCCGGTCCGCGGAGAGCCGTACGTCAGCGCCCGCGGGGCGGGGCTGAGCGTCGCTTCTGGTTCAAGGCGTCGCGCTGGCGGTTGATGCGATCGAGGCGTTGCTGATCATCCTTTTCCATCGCCTTGCGCTTGGTGTAGCCCGACCAATCGGCCCACTCCCACCAGAGCGCGGCCGCAATGAACGGCACGATGACGATCCACCACGACCAATCAGCCGCGGGGCCGATAGCCAGCCACTTCAGGATCAACAGGACAATTCCCAAACCCAATAGATACACGTCAGGCTCCCCCTCGAGGCTCGCGCGCGTGAATGCGGCGCACCATCCGTCTGCAAAGCGCTTGCGCATGAATGATAGCGACGAGCGTGGCCTTCAAGAAGGGACCCCACACAAACACGCCGGGAGGAGCAGAGTTTCACCAAACGCCCTCATCCCATTGGAGGTGCCATTCCCCAGCGCCCTTGGAGTCCATCCCGCGATACCCACATTGCGCAAGAGCCACCCTACAATGACTCGGCGCTTTGCGGATCGCCCATCACTTGATCATATTTGACAGAGGGGAAAACATGAAACGGACTCCATTGGCCCTGGCAACAACATTCGCGGCAGCAGCGACGCTGGCCACTCTGGCAACCCCGGCGGTCGCAGCCGACGAGCTCGCCTTGGCTCAATCCAAGAACTGCTTGGCCTGCCACGCCATTGATAAAAAAGTCGTGGGCCCCTCTTACAAAGATGTCGCCGCCAAATTCGCAGGTCAATCCGGCGCCGTCGACATGCTGGCAGGCAAGATCATGCATGGCAGCAGCGGCACCTGGGGCGCCGTTCCGATGCCACCGAATACCAACGTGAACGAAGCCGAAGCCAAGCGGCTCGCCACCTGGATCCTGAGCCTGAAATAAGCGCGCAACGCGCGTCAAAAAAGCCGACGCGCGCGCCGGCTTTTTTATTGTCAATCTTGTCCGGATCGACTGCCGGTCAAGGGCGGCCGCAAGGCGTCAAACCATGTCGCGCGGCTTAACCCAAGCGTCGAACTGCTCGCCGGTCAGGAACCCGCTGGCCACCGCCGATTCACGCAGGCTGGTACCTTCGTGGTGCGCCTTGTGCGCGATCTGGGCCGATTTGTCGTAGCCGATGTGCGGGCTGAGCGCCGTCACCAGCATGAGCGAACGATTCACCAGTTCGCTGATGTGCTTCTGGTTGGCCTTGATGCCGGACGCACAGCGCTGGTTGAAGCTCGCCATGCCATCGGCCAGCAGGCGCACGCTCTGCGTGAAGTTGTGGGCGATCATCGGCCGAAAAACATTCAGTTCGAAATTACCGGATGAGCCGCCCACGTTGATCGCCACGTCGTTGCCCATGACCTGAGCGCACAGCATCGTCATGGCTTCGCACTGCGTCGGATTGATCTTGCCGGGCATGATGGAGGAACCGGGTTCGTTCTCCGGAATACTGATCTCGCCCAGGCCACTGCGCGGGCCGCTCGCCAGCCAGCGCACGTCGTTGGCGATTTTCATCAGACTCGCCGCCAGCCCTTTCAGCGTGCCATGCGCCTGCACCAATCCATCACAGGTCGCCAGCGCCTCGAACTTGTTGGGTGCGGTGACGAATGCCAAGCCCGTGAGCCGTGCCAGTTCTGCCGCCGCCGCTTCGGCATAGCCCTTGGGGGCGTTCAGGCCGGTACCGACCGCGGTTCCACCCAACGCGAGCTCGTGCAAATGAGGCAAGGCGGATCGAACGTGGTGCTCGGCGTGCGCCAGTTGCGCCGCATAACCCGACATTTCCTGCCCGAGCGTGAGCGGCGTGGCGTCTTGCAGGTGGGTACGCCCGATCTTCACGATGTCAGCAAATTCGCGTGCTTTGCCTTCGAATGTGGCTCGCAGCTTCTCAAGCGCCGGCAGAAGATGCTTTTCTATGCCTTCGGCCGCAGCCAGATGCATCGCCGTCGGGAACGTGTCGTTGCTCGATTGGCTCTTGTTGACGTCGTCGTTGGGATGAATCAGGCGCTCCTCGCCACGCACGCCGCCCAGCAACTCGCTCGCGCGATTGGCCAACACCTCGTTCACGTTCATGTTGGTCTGCGTGCCGGAGCCGGTCTGCCACACCACAAGCGGAAATTCATCGTCATGCTGGCCAGCCAGCACTTCATCGGCAGCGCGAACAATGGCGTTCGATTTGGTCGGATCGAGCTTGCCCAGACGCTCGTTGACGACCGCCGCGGCCCGCTTGATCAGCGCCAAGCCGCGAATGATTTCGTGCGGCTGGTGCTCCCGGCTGATCGGAAAATTCTCCAGCGAACGCTCGGTTTGCGCGCCCCAGAGTTGCGCGGCCGGGACTTCGATTTCGCCGAACGAATCGCGCTCGGTACGCATTGCCATGGTAGATGAACTCATAGTCTCAAAACAAAAAAGTTGTCATGAACCGGCCTGGACAAAGCTGTCCGGGCCCCTCTCTCGCAGCGCGTGGACATACGGCGACGAGCACGTCCGACTTCCTGCGCAAAGCATTTGCGCCAGATAAGCGTTGCCAAGGTGTGCTGTCTGTACCGCGGCCGCCACGCCTTGCGACAGCGGCGTGCCCACGCTCACAGCGACCGATTTTATGTGTGCGCACAAGGCCTTCGGGCCTAGTGCAAATAGCGCGGCCTGCGGCTGCTGCCGGGGTTCGGCCCATGATCGGCACCGTGGCGCGGTCGGCCCAGTTGCAACGAACTCGCCAGTGCGCTCAAGCGATCAGAAAACAGCTTGTCGATTTCGCCCACGACGCCGCTCAATTCGGCTGCATCAAAGTGGCGTTCCATCAGATGCACGACGTCTTCCACCAGCAAATCACGCTGAGCCTGCATGATTGCTTCGGGCGTCGGGCCAACGAAGAGCAAGACGAAATCGTCGTTCACGTCACGACCGGCCTGCTCGTCTTCTTCGTCGTACTGCGCGTCGTAAAACGTGACCTCGATTGACGCGCCGGTCGCGCAAACGTCATTCAAGTTCATGCACACGTCGTCGAGCTGTTGGCGGAAATCGTCGTCGCCGCGCAGCGTCCAGCACAGGTGGAGCACGTGTTCCTGCGGGTCGAAATGGATTCCGGGCTCACCCTCGTAAATGCTGCTGGCGGCCTCCATCAGCGAGCGCGCCTGCACGTAGCTCCAGAGCGGCTTCAGCGCCTGCTCAAGCGCACTGAACCCTACGTCTTTGCGCACCGCCACGTCGCCATGTACGTGAATCTCATAAACTGCATCTTCTTCATTCATGGCGTATTCCTGTCAATCGCTCTGGTGCCCCGAGCCGGGGTCGAACCGGCACGCCCCTTGTTCAGGAAAGCGGCGGATTTTAAGTCCGCTGTGTCTACCCATTTCACCACCGGGGCGAGCGCAACCATTCTCGCAGGTTCGACCGTCCGCCGTCACTCACGCAGCGGGCTGTCCGGTGAAAAAGTGGAGGCGCGACCCGGAGTCGAACCGGGCTGGACGGATTTGCAATCCGCTGCATAACCGCTTTGCTATCGCGCCAAGCGTCGGGACGCTAAAAAAAAGGAAGCCGGGGCTTCCTTCTCTGAGCCCTGTCAGGGCCGACCTGAAAATGGAGCGGGAAACGAGTCTCGAACTCGCGACCTCAACCTTGGCAAGGTTGCGCTCTACCAACTGAGCTATTCCCGCAACGAGCCGCATAGTATATCGCGGATTTTGGCCGATTTCGGCGCGATCCAGCGCAAAAGGCCATCGGCCAAACCGGAGAGCGCGTGACGCGGCAGCAATCCACGACTACGGCGTACCGCAGACCACCGCATCCATTTTTTCAGTGTTCCAGCGCGCTGCGCCGCCGCGCTTTCTTGGGTGCCGCGATCGGTGCCGGGGCCACCAACGCCACGTCGTCTTCGACCAGCGGAATCGGTTGGCGTTCCAGCGCAACCTCGAGCACCTTGTCGATCCAGCGCACGGGCATGATGGTGAGTCCTTCCTTGACGTTGACGGGAATTTCCTGCAGGTCCTTGACGTTGTCTTCAGGAATCATCACGGTCTTGATGCCGCCGCGCAGTGCTGCCAGCAGCTTTTCCTTCAACCCGCCGATAGCCGTGATTTCGCCGCGCAGCGTGATTTCACCCGTCATGGCGACATCGTGCCGCACCGGAATGCCGGTGAGCGCCGACACCATCGCGGTGGCCATGGCCGCACCGGCGCTCGGACCGTCCTTGGGCGTGGCGCCATCGGGCACGTGAATGTGCAGGTCGCGCTTTTCAAACACCTCGTCCTTCAACCCCAGGATGTGCGCACGCGAACGCACCACGGTGCGTGCGGCATCCACCGATTCCTTCATCACTTCGCCCAACTGCCCGGTGCGCTGAATGGTGCCTTTGCCTGGCATGGTGGCGGCCTCGATGGTGAGCAGATCACCACCCACTTCGGTCCAAGCCAAGCCGATCACCTGGCCGACCCGGTCACGTTTCTCGGCCCGACCGAAGTCGAACTTGCGCACGCCGAGATACTCGGCCAGCGCACCCGCATCCACCTTGGCGGGCACCTTGATCTTGCGAAGCAGAACGCCCTTGACGACCTTGCGGCAAATCTTGGACAGTTCGCGCTCGAGCGCACGCACGCCCGCTTCCCGCGTGTAGTAGCGCACGATGTCGCGCACGGCATCTTCCGATACGGCGAGCTCGCCTTTTTTCACGCCGTTATTGACCATCTGCTTGGGCAGCAAATAGCGTATGGCAATGTTGATTTTTTCTTCCTCGGTATAACCCGCCAGGCGAATGACTTCCATCCGGTCCAGCAGCGCTGGCGGAATGTTCATCGAGTTGCTGGTGGCCACGAACATCACGTCGGACAGGTCGAAGTCAAGTTCGACGTAGTTGTCAGTGAACGTGTTGTTCTGCTCCGGGTCCAGCACTTCGAGCAGCGCGCTCGACGGATCGCCGCGGAAATCCATGCCGACCTTATCAATTTCGTCCAGCAGAAAGAGCGGATTGCGCGTGCCCACGCGGCTCAGGTTCTGCAGCACCTTGCCCGGCATGGCGCCGATGTAGGTGCGCCGGTGCCCGCGGATTTCCGCCTCGTCGCGCATGCCGCCCAGCGCCATGCGCACGTATTTGCGGCCGGTGGCGTTGGCAATCGAGCGGCCGAGCGAGGTCTTGCCCACGCCGGGTGCGCCGACCAGGCACAGGATCGGCGCCTTGACCTTATCGACGCGCTGCTGCACCGCCAGGTACTCGAGGATGCGGTCCTTGACCTTTTCCAAGCCATAGTGGTCGGCGTTCAACACGGCTTCGGCGTGCGACAGATCGTGGTTGATCTTGGTTTTCTTCGACCAGGGCAGGCCGATCAGCACGTCGATGTAGTTGCGCACCACCGTGGCTTCGGCCGACATGGGCGACATGAGTTTCAGCTTCTTCAGCTCGCTCTCGGCCTTCTTGCGTGCCTCCTTGGGCATGCGCGCGGCCTTGATCTTCTTTTCAAGCTCTTCCAGATCAGCGCCATCCTGGCCTTCGCCCAGTTCCTTCTGGATCGCCTTGACCTGCTCGTTCAGATAGAAATCGCGCTGGTTCTTCTCCATCTGGCGCTTGACGCGGCCGCGGATGCGCTTGTCGACGTTCAGGATGTCGACTTCACGCTCGAGCTGCTCGAACAAGCCTTCCAGGCGTTTTTTCACGTCGACCAAGGCGAGTGCGTGCTGCTTGTCGTCGAGCTTGAGGGGCAAATGCGCTGCGATGGTGTCGGCCAGTCGGCCGACCTCCTCGATGCCCGCGATGGACGCCAGGATTTCCGCGGGAATCTTCTTGTTCAATTTGACGTACTGGTCAAATTGCTGCATCACGGCGCGACGCAGCGCTTCGATTTCCGTGCTGGACGTGGCCCCGGTCTTTTCGTCCAGCGGCGTCATGCTCGCGACCAGATGGTCTGCGGCTTCACGCAAACCTTCCACCTTGGCGCGCTGTTGCCCTTCGACCAGCACTTTGACGGTGCCATCGGGCAGCTTGAGCATTTGCAAAATGGTGGCCACACAACCCACTTGGAACAGATCGTCGGTCGTGGGCTCGTCTTTGGCCGCGCTGCGCTGTGCGATCAGCACCACGCGCCGGTCGTGCGTCATCGCCACTTCCAGCGCCTTGATGCTTTTCGGGCGACCCACGAACAGCGGGATCACCATGTGCGGGAACACCACCACGTCGCGCAACGGCAGCAGTGGCAAATCAATCGGGGCAGCAGGCAAACGTGTGTCTTCGGACATAGCAATCTCGGTGTCCAGCGCCATCAGCGGCGCTGGTTTCAACAGGGCACCCGGCTCGGGGCAGCGTCGACGGAATCAGAGGCGATATTGCTTTTCAGCCGGACGTCGCCCTGACGGTACTTCCAATGCGATTCGAAAGCGTGCTGGTCAGGCTTTTTTGGCCGATTTGCGATACACCAGAAGCGGCGGCTGATTGTCTTCCACCGTGTTCTCTTCCATCACCACTTTGGCCACGTTGCCCAAGCCGGGAAGCTCGTACATGGTGTCGATCAACGTATGCTCAAGGATCGAGCGCAAACCGCGTGCACCCGTCTTGCGCGCGAGCGCCCGCCGCGCAATCGCCTTGAGCGCGGCTGGCCGGATTTCGAGCTCGACCTTCTCCAGCTGGAACAGCCGCATGTATTGCTTGACGAGCGCGTTTTTCGGCTCGGTCAACACGCGCACCAGCGCTTCCTCGGTCAATTCTTCCAAGGTGGCCGTCACCGTCAGGCGACCGATCAGCTCAGGAATCAGCCCGTACTTGATCAGGTCTTCCGGCTCCACTTCGGCAAACACGTCGGTGAGCGAACGCGCCTGTTTGCTGCGCACGATGGCGCCGAAACCGATCCCGCTGGCTTCGGTGCGCGCTTCGATCACCTTTTCCAACCCGGCAAAAGCGCCGCCGCAAATGAACAGGATGTTGGTGGTATCGACCTGCAAAAAGTCCTGGTTCGGGTGCTTGCGCCCGCCTTGCGGCGGCACGCTCGCCATCGTGCCTTCGATCAGCTTCAAGAGCGCCTGCTGCACGCCTTCACCCGAGACATCGCGCGTGATGCTGGGATTGTCCGATTTGCGGCTGATCTTGTCGATTTCGTCGATATAGACGATGCCGCGCTGCGCCCGTTCGATGTCGTAGTCGCAGTTCTGCAGCAACTTGCTGATGATGTTTTCCACGTCTTCGCCCACGTACCCGGCTTCGGTGAGCGTGGTGGCGTCGGCCATGACAAACGGCACGTCCAGGTGGCGCGCCAGCGTTTGCGCGAGCAGCGTCTTGCCGGAGCCGGTGGGGCCGATCAGCAACACGTTGCTTTTGGTCAGCTCGACGTCGCCGCCCTGGTCGTCGTTCTGATGCTTGAGGCGCTTGTAGTGGTTGTAAACCGCCACCGCCAGCGTGCGTTTGGCGCGCTCCTGGCCGATGACGTAGTTGTCCAGATTGGTCTTGATCTCAGCGGGCGTCGGCAGATCGCCATGCGCTTCGCCTTCGGCCCCCTCCGCCGGCACTTCTTCTTTGAGAATGTCGTTGCAAAGGTTGATGCATTCGTCGCAGATGAAGACCGACGGGCCGGCGATCAGCTTCTTGACCTCGTGCTGGCTCTTGCCGCAAAAGGAGCAGTAAAGCGCTTTCTCGCCAGAGGAGCCTTTTTTCTCAGCCATGGATACCCACTCCAATGAAGGATCGACCCATGATAACGAAACGAACGGTGCGCGCCGAACGGCCCGTTGCAAGTCCGCAACCGGCCGTCATCAGGCCGCGGCACGCGATGTCAACACTTGGTCGATCAGCCCGTAATCCTTGGCTTCTTCCGCGGTCATGAAGAAATCGCGATCGGTGTCGTGCACCACTTTTTCGTATGACTGACCCGTGCGCTCGGCCAGGATGCGGTTCATTTGTTCCTTGGTGCGGACGATGTCGCGGGCGTGGATTTCCACGTCGGTCGCCTGCCCTTGCGCGCCGCCCAGCACCTGATGGATCATGATCTTGCTGTTGGGCAGCGAGTAGCGCTTGCCCTTCTCGCCGGCCGCCAGCAGGAACGCACCCATGCTGGCCGCGAAGCCCAGGCACATGGTGGACACGGCCGGCTTGACGAACTGCATGGTGTCGTAAATCGCCATGCCCGCAGTCACGCTGCCGCCCGGTGAGTTGATGTAGAACGAGATGTCCTTGTCGGGGTTTTCGCTCTCCAGGAACAGCAGTTGCGCGACCACCAGGTTGGCCGTGTCGTCATTGACCTCGCCCACCAGGAAAACCACGCGCTCTTTCAGCAGGCGCGAATAAATGTCGTAGGAGCGCTCGCCGCGCCCGGTCTGCTCGACCACCATGGGGATGAGGCCGAGATTGCGGGGATGCTGGTCAATCGTCATCGGGTATCCAATCAGGAACGAGCCATTCAAGTGGTGCTGAAACGGGCGCAATCAAGCCTGCAGTGCGCCAGGCGGCCAGCGGCGCGCGACCGGACCCGTCAGGAGCCGGCCCGCGCTCCCGCTCATTGAGCGCCGTTGTTTCCCATGAGCTCTTCAAAACTCAGTTTCTTTTCGCTGACCTTGGCTTGCGACAGCACGTAATCGGTGACGTTGTTCTCGACCACCATGGCTTCCACGTCGGCCAGGCGGTGCTCGTCAGCGTAGTAATAGCGCACCAGTTCGGCCGGTTTCTCGTAGCTCGCGGCCACTTCATCGACCTGCGCCTTGATTTGCTCGGGCTTGGCTTTCAGGTCGTGCTGTTTCACCAGTTCGGCCACCACCAGCCCGAGGCGCACGCGGCGTTCGGCCTGCTCATGGAAGCTGTCTTCGGGCAGCGAGATCTTCTCGACATCCTTGACGCCGCGCGCCTTGAGCTCGGCCCGCGCGCTGTCGATCAGGCGATGAATCTCGGCGTGCACGCTGGTCTTCGGCACATCGAGCTCCGCCGCTTTCAGCAAGGCGTCCATGACCCCCTGCTTGTTGCGTGCGAGCAAGCGGAATTTGATCTCGCGCGCCAGGTTCTTGCTGATTTCGGCGCGCAAGCCATCGACCGTGCCGGTCTCGACGCCCAGCGACTTGGCCAGTTGGTCATCGACCTCGGGCAGGTGCGCCGCCTCGATCTTCTTGACCGTCACCATGAAATCGGCGGTCTTGCCGGCCACGTCCTTGCCGTGATAGTCCGCCGGGAAAACCAGCGGGAAGGTTTTGCTTTCACCCACTTTCATGCCCTGCACCGCCGCTTCGAACTCGGGCAGCATCTGGCCTTCGCCCAGAATGAACTGGAAATCGTCGGCCTTGCCGCCTTCGAACGGCTCACCGTCGAGCTTGCCAACGAAGTCGACCGTCGCGCGGTCGGTATCCACCGCAGTGGCGCCTTGCGCCTTCTGCGCAAAACTGCGGCGCTGCTTGCGCAGCACGTCAAGCGTGCGCTGGATGGCCTCATCGGTCACTTCGGCACTCGCTTTTTCGACTTCAACGGCAGACAGGTCGCCAATCCTCACTTCGGGCAACACTTCGAAGAGAGCGTCGAACGCCATCTGGCCATCGGCGGCGCCCTCTTTTTCCGTGATGGTCGGCTGGCCTGCCACGCGCAGCTTGGCCTCGTTGGCGGCGTTGAAAAAAGCTTCGCCCACCTTGTCGTTCATGACTTCGTACTGAATCGAAGCGCCGTAACGCTGCGCGACGATGGTCATGGGCACCTTGCCCGGGCGGAAACCGTCCATGCGCACCGTGTGCGCCAAGCGGCGCAGGCGCGCCGAGATTTCACCCTGAATCGCTTCCTTGGGAAGCGTCAGCGTCATCTTGCGCTCAAGTTTTTCAAGGGTTTCGACGTTCACAGCCATGCTTGATCTCTCTTCAAATGGAATCGGTGTCTGGTGCGCGGGGGGGGACTCGAACCCCCACACCATTTCTGGCGTCAGGACCTAAACCTGGTGCGTCTACCAATTTCGCCACCCGCGCGATGCAGTTTCAGTTGACAGCGTAGTGGGGCGTGCCGACCAGCGACGCCCGCAGCGATGTTCGACGCAAGCGCGTCATTTTACCGGCACGCCCGCGTCCTTCGGCTGCGGCAGCCCGAAGCAAGACTGAACGCCCCGAAGGCAACCGGCCGCCAGGATCGTTCCAAAGGTCCGCACGCACCGCGCCATGCCGGCCGGTCAAATCACACCGATACCCGTCGAGACCCACGGAACCGGCATTCCCCATTCACGCGGTAATGAATTCACGCGTGCCCGGGCAGCGGCCGATGGGACAATCGCCGCGTGGTCACGGATCCCGGTACTGCATCAAAAGCCAAACCTGTTCTTCTGGAGGACAGCCACTACGCGCTGCACTTCTTGCCGGCGCGACAGCGCGCAGTCGTCGATGCGTTCGACGCGTTCTGCCGCGAACTGCGCGCCATCCCAAAAAGTGTTCGTGATCCGGGTGTGGCACAAGCCAAACTGGCGTGGTGGCAAAAGGAAGTCAACCTGTGTTTCGACGGCCAGCCGACGCACCCGGTGCTGCAATCGCTGGCACCGCACCTGCGCACCTACGGCATCGCGCGCGAGCATTTGCTGGCGATTACCGAAGGGTGCTGCATGGACCTGGCGCAGGCGCGCTATTTCAGCTTTCCGGAACTGCAGCACTATTGCGATCTGGTCGCCGGCGCCCGCGAAGTGGTTTGCGCCCGCATCTTCGGCCAGACCGCCGCCCAAACGGCCGATTACGCGCGCCAGGCCGGAGGTGCGCTGCAACTCACGCGCCTGATCCGCAACGTCGGCCGCGACGGCCGGCGCAATCGCATTTATCTGCCCGCCGACGAGCTGGACCGCTTCAGCGTGCCGGAGAGCGAGATTCTTGCCGGGACTTATTCGGACCGCTTCGCGCGCTTGATGGAATTCCAGGTGCAGCGTGCCCGCGGCCTGTTCGACGCGGCGCTTGATCAACTGCCGCAAGTCGATCGCCTGCGCCAAAAACCGGGGCTCACGCAGATCAGTCTTTACCTCGCCCTGCTACGGGAAATCGAGGCCGAGAACTATGACGTCTTGAGCCAGCGCATCGATCTCTCGTCTCTGCGTAAATCCTGGCTCGCCTGGAAAATGCAGGCGCTGGGTCGGTTCTGAAAGCGTGCGAACGGCCCACCCACAATGCAATCACCGTGCCACAGCCGCACGCTGCGGCGAGTCTCGCCCTGGCGCTCCGGAGGTCGAACGCCGGCCGCTAAAATGACGCACCCCGGGCGGGTGTAGTTCAATGGTAGAAATCTAGCCACCAATGAAAATTCATTTATTTCAATGAAACCTACGCTAAAAGCTACGCCAGATTTTTGACCAGCCGGGCGCGCTCAATAGGTGCCGCTCGCGGCTTAGAGAACGTCA
>SCQQ01000012.1 GCA_004299095.1 Burkholderiaceae bacterium
TCGAGGTTGGCGACCCGGTCCACCACCAGCGGGTTGTTGCCGCCCATCTCCAGCGCGAGGATTTTCTGCGGCTGTTCGGCCAACGCGCGATGCAGCGCGAAGCCGGTGCGCGCGCTGCCGGTGAAGAGGAGGCCGTCGATGGCGGCGCTGCCGGCCAGCGCCTGGCCGGTGGCGGCAGTGCCCTGCACCAGGTTGATTTCGCCGTGCGCGAGGCCTGCGGATTGCCACAGCTCGACCGTGCGGCGCGCGGTCTCGGGCGTGTACTCGCTGGGCTTGAACACCACCGTGTTGCCCGCGAGCAGCGCCGGCACGATGTGGCCGTTGGGCAGGTGGCCGGGAAAGTTGTACGGCCCGAACACCGCCATCACGCCGTGCGGCCGATGCACCACGCGGCGCCGGCCGTCGCCTTGCGGCGCGCTGCTCTCGCCGGTGCGCTCGCGGTAGGCAGCCACCGAGATGTCGATCTTGGCCCGCATGGAACGCACTTCGCCGCGCGTTTCCCACAAGGGTTTGCCGGTTTCCGTGGCGATGATGCGGGCCAGCTCTTCAGCGTGCTCGCCCACCAGCGCGCCGAAGCGCCGCACCTGTGCCTCGCGTTCGGCGAAAGGCTTGGCGGCCCAAGCAGGAAACGCGGCGCGTGCGCTCGCGATGGCGGCCTCGACCTGCGCCCCATCGGCCATCGCGCCGTGCTGGCGCGGCGCGCCGCTCGCGGGATCGATCGTGGCCAACGGCTCCCCGCGGCCCGGCTGCCATGTGCCGGCGATGAAAAGGTTGTTGCGTTCGGTGTTCATCGTGTTCCTTGATGTCCGATCAGATCGGCCAGCGTTTTGTTGCAGTCCGTGCATTCCACAGGGTCATGCCGCGCTCGCCCGTACCGGGTCGCCATCCGCAACCTGCAGCCACTTCGCCGCAGGAGCGGCCAGGCGCACGCTGCCCGTCGCCTGATCGACCGCGGCCTCGGCCCGCAGGCAGCGATAGCCCGCGCAGGAGGTGTTGGCCAGCAGCCAGGGTTTGGCGTTTGCGACCTGGGCGCTCACGCGCGCCGTCAGCCGGCGGCTGCGGGCGAGCGTGCGGATGTCGTCGATTCGCGTTTCCAGCGTCGGCCCGGCGTCGAAGATGTCGACGTAGTTCTGGTAGCGAAAACCTTCGCCTTCCAGGATGTGGCGCGCGGCCACCGTGTCGCGGTGCACCTGCGCGATGGCCGCCTGCGCTTCCGGACTCAGCAGCGGCACGTAAATCGGGTGCCGTGGCATCAATTCGGCGATGAACGAGTTGTCGTCCCGGCCCGACAAGTAGTCGGCGCGCGTGAATGGCATCTCCAAAAATTTCTTGCCCAGGTTTTCCCAGAACGGGGAGTAGCCCTGCGTATCGGACACGCCGCGCATTTCCGAAATCACTTTGGACGGAAAGCGCGCGCGGAACTCGGCCATGAACAGGAAGCGCGAGCGCGACAGCAACCGCCCGGCGCGCTGGCCGCGGTACGCCGGGTCGACGAACAGCGAGCCGATTTCGGCGCAGCCGGTGTAGTCGTTGCACAGGTAGAGCGTCTGGATCGCGTTGGAGATGCGCAGTTGCGGCGAGGTGTTCACGATCAACCCGACGCGATAGCTGTAGAACGGCCGCACCCGCCCGGTCGCGGCCAGGATGCCGCAAACGCCGGCCATGTGGCCGCTGTCGCTGTCTTCCAAGGCGAACAGGTAATGCGCGTCTTCGGGCGCTTCGAGCGTGTCGGCAAATGACGCGGCCGAGTGCGCGAGCAGCTTGCGTAGGCGCTTCTTGTCCGGGCTGATCGAGGTGAATCCGGCGCCAGTCATGCTGGCCAGCCGCATCAGGCCGGACAGGTCGTCTTCACGGGACGGACGCAGAAACAGCATGGCTTGGGCTCCTCTGGCAAACAGTTCGGCATTCGCTGGCCGGGGCACAACCGTGAATGCCGCGAGCCTGTTTGTGCCGTGAGACCGCGACACGGGTCAAATCGTTCAAGGCCAAACCAACGCGTGTCATGGCGACGGAGATGGGCGGCAGTCCGCGTGCCTCGGTCAGTGCGTTGCGTGCATGCACGTTGGTGGCGTCAACACGGTGCGCGGGCAGTGTCTTCGGACGTCGGCAGGCGGATATCCAGACGTTCTTGCTCCAGCTTGACGGGGCGATGCGCCAATTCGGTGCTGAGCCGATGCCATCCGGCCTGCTCGGCCCAATGGCGCATGGCCGCGAGGGTGGCGGGCTTTGGCGGCGTGACCCCCTGAATGATGGCGACGGGCAAGTCGCCGGGTGCCATGCACCACGGCAGCAAAGTGTGCCCGGTCAAGCGGGCGCTTGCCGCGATGGCAGCGGCAATGCGGAAGCCGCCTTCGTCGATGTCGCCCCAGTGCAAAACCGCAGCCTGTGCCGGCAACCCCGCCAACAGGTGCTGGTAGGCGCCGCGCCATGCGGGCGAGGGCATGCCGCCGGTGTAGATGACGAGGCCGTCGGCGGCTTGCGGTGCCCGTGCGGCATCGTGGAAGGTAGCGAGATTTTCTATGCTGAGCAGCCAGCGTGCCGGGGTGGTTATGGCGTGTACCGCTTCCATGGGTAGCCCGAGGTAGGGGCGCACGAGCGGCAGCGTGGCGCCCGCGAGGGTGACGGTGCCGGTGCCTGCAAGCAGCAGCGGCTGCGGTTCGCGGCGCAGGCCGATGGCGGCCCACACTTCCTCGTCGCTCAAGCCGCTGGCAGCAAGCTCGCCGGTGACCAGGATGTGCAGCCACTTGGTGATGCGCTCCAGGCGCTTGCTGTCGCCAAAGAGCCGCACGCTTTCGCGTCGCAGGATGCGTTCACTGCCGGCATCGTCCAAACGCGCGGCCACTGCGCGCGCAGCGTCGGCCAGGTCGAGAGCGGCTTCAGGGCCGGCTTGGCGCACCGTGCGCTTGGCGCGCCACGCGGCCACGACGTCGATCAGTATCGGAAAGCGCTCACGCCACGGCGCCAAGGTGCGCTCGGCGACCCGCACGCGGTCTTCGTGCAGGCTCACGCCCAAGTGGCGCGCGAGGGCCTCCACGCTCGCCACGCGCAACATCGTGATGGTCTTGCCGTCACCCCGGTAATGGTCGCGGCTCACGTGGATGGCGCCAGCGCGTTCGGCAAGGGCCACTTCGGCGCGAAAGGCCTCGACTTCGATCAAGGACGCCAAGGCTCGATAGTCGTCTTGATTTGCGGGCTTGAGCCCGACCTGCTCGCTGGCTCCGCGCCGGCGGGCGCTTTCGGCCCGACTCAGCAGGTGCTCCAGCAAGCTGCGGGCAGCGCTCAAGAGGCTGCCTCGTCGCGCTCCAAGCGTGCAATTTCCGCCGTGAGCAGTTCGGGATGTAGGTCGAACTGGTCGCTCAGCAGCAGCTCGCGCGCGGCTTGGCCGATTTGCACGCGCTCGGCTTGCAGCAGGTCGCCGTCACGGAACATTTCGATGTAGCTATCGAGCACTCCGGAGAGGGCGCCCTGCGCCGTATCCGGAGCGGCCAGCACCGGCTGCAACTGGAGCGAGCGCAAGTAGTCGACCACGGCACGTGCGTTTTGCGCGTCGATCTTGTCGCCGAATTCATCCAGCAGGATGAGGCCGAGGCCGCCTGGGCGTGCCGTGCTCTTTCCGTAGGCCGCGGCCAGCGCCGCGCCAGCGATCACGTACAGCGGCGCGCGATGCTCGCCGCCCGAACCCGAGCGCATGCGCTGGCTGAGCGTGCCGACGCGCTCGCCGTGCTGCAGCAGGTCCACCTCGAAATGGTAGAAGCGGCGGTAATCGTCCAGCGGCGACGCCTGCGCGCGGTTTCCCGCGCTGTCTTCCATGAGGTCGCGGAAGGCGGGCGGGACATCGCCTGCGCTGCCGAAGAGATTGTCGGCGCCGCCGATCTCATCCACGCGCTGGATGAAGCGATGAAGCTCGCGATACTCGGGCGCCACCTCGTAGCAGAACTGATAGCGCTCATCGTTGGAAAAGGCGGGACTCGCGCGCAGCGTGCGGTTCAGGTGGGCGATCTGGCGCTGCAGGCGCTCGAAGTTGTCGTGCAGCACCGAAGCGACGTTGCTGCGGAAGGTGTCGATGGCCGTGTCGTACGCTTGGGCGGCTTGCGTTTGGTAGTTCGCGAGCTCGCTTTCCCGCAGACGCTGCAGTTCGCCCGCGAGCAGCGCCTGCGCGGCGCGCCAATCATCGGCGGCCGGCGGCAGCTCGACGGCATGATCACGGGCGTACTGGCTGAGCGCGCCCCAGGCCTCGGGCAGCAGCTTGCGCCACTGGCCGTCGTTCTGACCGGCGCGCTGGCCACACTGATCGCTGCGCGCTTTCAGGTCGAGCGGCAGTGCGTTGATTTCCTCGCGCAAGCGCGGCAGCAGCATCAGGTCCACATCGGCTGCGCGCACAGCTTCTTCGGCGTCTGCTCTGGCCTGGTCGGCTTGTGCGTGCAGTGCCTTGGCGAGATCGCTTGCTTGCACCTCGCCGTCGGCGCAACGCGTGTGTGTGCTGAGCTGCGTGTCACGGCGTGCACCTAACTCCGTCAGCTCCTTTTTCAGCGCGCTCATGCGCTCGGTTGCGCAGATGAGGTCGGGGTTCTCAGCTTGCTCATGCTTCTCCCGGATTGCACGCAAGTTGCGCTCGGCCTGTGTGTGCTCAAGCACCAGCGCATGCAGCGTCTGCGCTACCTTGTCGGGATTGGCCAGCTGCGCGATTTGCCGTTGGCAGGCGTCGGCGCGCTCGACCTCGGGTTTCAGGTCGCGGATGTCTTTTTCAGCGTCCGTGACATCGTCTTGCAAGATGCGCAAGCGCTCCCGGTCGTCGCGCGCGCCGATCTTGCAACTTGCGGCGTCAGGCAGGCGCAGGCGCTCAACGCTGCCGCCCTTGGCGAGCAGGCCGTCGCGCGTCAGGCCGCGGCGGGCGGCGATGAGTTCCGCCTCGCTTTCCACGCATTGCAGATCGCCAAGCTGGCGCCGCAGGAAGGCGAGCGCATCCGCGTTGCTGCCCGCGAGCAGCGCAGCAACGCTGCCGGGCTCCGGCGCGCGCATGGGGTGGCGCGCCTGGCTCGCGAGCGCAAGCTTGACGCCGTACACCGCGCGTGGGCCGCGCAGCTCGCGGTACAGGCGCACGGCGCGCTCTTCGTCTTCGGGTGCGACGAGCAGCGCTTCGACGTTGGTGCGCAGATAGGCTTCGATGGCACCTTGCCAGCGCGTGTCGGTGATGCGCACCAGGTCGCACACGGGCTGCGCCGGAATGTCGGCTTCCTCCAGGCACGCCATCAAACGGATCACGTCGGTACTCAGCTCCGCGCGCCCCGCGGCCAGGCGATCGAGGTTGCTGCGTGCGGTGTCGCGCCGCTTTTGCGCTTGGCCAAGCAGCGTGTGCTGGGTGCGCGCGTGCTCGTTCACGACGGCGAGCAGGGGCTGCGCAGCGGTCAGCGCCTCGTGTGCGGTGGCGTACAGCGCTTCCGCGCTCCAAGGCAAGGCAGCACCGGCCTGCAGGGTGGAGAGCTGTGCATAGCAGGCGTTCCACGCTGCTTGCGCGCCTTGCAGCGCCGACGGCTCCAGCACGGGCAGTTGCAGCTCGACCACCGCCTGCCATGCGTCGCGGACAGATTGGATGTTGCGCGTGAGTTGGTGCTGGATGCGCGCGAGCTCTTTTCGGCCGCGCTCCACCGCGTCCTTAAATTCGACCTGACCGCCGTAACCCGGCATGCCGGACAACTGCACCTGCGCGTGTTCGACTTCTTTTTTCAGCGCGTCCAGCGTTGTATCTATTTCGTCCAGCACCCGCTTGGCGGCCTTGGTTTCCTTTTCCGCGATGACGTGCGCGCGGTCGGCGCTTCCCGCTTGTTCCATGAGCAGATCGCGCGCGTATTGCGCGCCCAGTGCGCGGTGGCTGGCAGCGCGCGCCACATGCGTCGCAATCTTGCGGTATTGCGCGGCCACGTCTTCCGCCGTCGCGATGCGGGCAATGGTTTTTTCCACCTTCTCCTTCAGCTCGCGAAACTGCAGCAACACCGAGCGAAAGCGTGCCACGTCGGTCGGTCGGTCCTCGGCGACCAGCGTGCGCACGAAGAGGTCGACGTCGTCCACATGCTGCAGGTTGAGTGCGTTGGCGAAGGCTTTGCGATAGGCGTTGACGTCGGTATGTGCATCCGGTGTCGGGCGCAGCCGAAACAGCAAGTCCGCGACGAAGCGCTCGCCGCCGCCGTGCAGCTCCGGGTGGGTGCCGGCCTCGCGGCAGCGTTGCGCAATCAGCTCGCGGAAGGTGGTCCACGCCAGCGGCAGTTCGCGCTCGCCATCGCGCTCCAGATGGTCTTCCAGCGTGAGCGCCACGCCGGGCACGATGTAGCGGCCGTAGAGGCGGTGATCGGGCTCGTCGGCCGAAGCGCCCAGCGCCATGCCCGCAGACAGCGGCACGCCAGTGCCTTCGTCGCGGAACACCAAGGTGATGTAGGTGGTGGCGGTACGGCGCTTGCGCCCGCCGGCGTCGTTGCGCCAGACACCCAGGCAGTAGTCGCGGAGGGTGCGCGCACGCGTGGTGCCGCCCGCCTGCGCGTTGAAGCGGATGCGGTTGCGGTCGCCGCCCAGCAGCACGATTTGCAGCGCGTCCAGCAGGGCGCTTTTGCCGGCGCCATTGGGGGCGATGATGGCCGTGGTGGTGTCCAGCTCCAGCGTCTTGCGCTCGAACAGGAAGAACTGCACCAAGTGCACGCGCTCAAGCTTCTGCATCGTCGCCTCCCTCCGGATCGTCGTCGGCATCTGCCACGCTGTCATCGTCATTCATGCCGGCTGGCGCGTCATCTTCCGCCTCGCTGTGCTGGGCAAGCCGCTGCAGCCATTGCGCGTCGAGAATTTCGACGATGGCGGGTTGCACGCGCAGCCTGAAGGGTTGTGCCTCACCGGGCTCGGTTGCCTCCAGTCGGGCTACGCCCCAGCGCTTGGCGCTCCGCGCCAGGGTCCGTAATGCGCCCACTTCCGGCATGGCACGGCCGGTGAGCGCCTGGTAGGCTTCTTGCAGATCGGGCAGTTCCACCAGCGCGTCGCCCTGTTCTTCGATGGCGCCGTGGCGTATGGCCTCGTCGTAGCGTTGGCGCAGAACCAGGAGCAGCAATGTTTCGTCCAGCGTCACCGGTATGCCTTCGGCGTGCGCGGGCAGCGCCACGATGTAGCGATAGCGCGCGTTGCGTTCCAGCCGGATGCCGAGTGGCGCCAGCGCGGCTACGAAAGCGTCGAAATGGTCCTCGACCAGGTGGTAGGCGCCGCGTGCGCCGCG
This sequence comes from Burkholderiaceae bacterium, assembly GCA_004299095.1. Classification (GTDB taxonomy): domain Bacteria; phylum Pseudomonadota; class Gammaproteobacteria; order Burkholderiales; family Burkholderiaceae_C; genus Ottowia. The sequence continues at coordinate 7,250 of SCQQ01000012.1, forward strand.
ATCGGCGGCGTAGAGCACCTGCTCGGTTGCGAGCCTGTAGGCGGCACGCTCGAAGTCGGCAGCGCTCGCGCGTCCGTCGCTGCGTTGGCTGAGCTGGTTCCAGGGAACGGTCATGGAGAGAGTCGGTTGCGATGGATCGCGAAATGAGGGGCTTGCAGGTACGCGCTCTCGCGCGGTGGGGCGTCGTCCCGCAATTCGACGTGGAAGCCGCGCGCCAGGCGCGCCAGCGGGTCGTCGCGTCGCAGGCCGCCCAAGCGGTGGCCGCGCAGCGCCAGCGTGAACAGGGTTTGCCACGCGCGCAGGTCGGCGATGCCGGCGATGGTGAGGGCGCGGGAATCGATAGGCCCGTCTGGCGGCAGATGGCGGGCTACGTAGCGCGCCAAGTCCTCGGGTGTGACCAGGCGCGCGCGCTTCATTCGCCGCAACAGGCTGAGGCGCGCGCGCTGCTCGGGAGTCGGTTCTCGCAGGGCGTTTGCGCTGCGCGTGATCGCCGCGGGCTTGCGCCGCGGCCCGCGCAATTGCGCTGAATCTATCAGGCCGCCGCTAGGGACCGGCAGGCGCAAGGTGTCCTCGGTGGCCGCGCCGGCGCCGGCGATAGCGCGTCGCAGTAACAGGTCAAAACGCGCAGGCGTGCGCAGGCGATAGTCCAGAAACGCCAGCGCGCGCTGGTTGGCGTGGCGGATGTCGTCATCCAGCCGTCCCAGATATTCATCAATGCGGCTCAATTCTTTCAGCCGCGCTACGCTGCGCGCAAGACGTTGAGCTGCGCGGCTGGTGTCGCCCTCGTACATGCGGTTGGCGTACCAGCCAAGTAGGCGCTCGCGCTGCGGGGCGTCTTCAAGCTGGTCGACCATGGCCAGCACGGCGCTGCGCCGCGCCAGCGGATGATCGCTCTTGTGCAGATCGGCGTAGTCGCCGATGAAGAGTTCGGCCACGTAGCGCTCGAACCACGCGCGCACGAACTGCGCCGTGGATTCGGCACGCGAGAGCTCGGGCATCAGGTCGCGCACGCGCACGCCCACGGTCGCGAGTTGCGTCAGCAGGCGACGCGCCTGATCGGCTGCCTCGTCCAGCGCGTCGCCGGCGGCCTGTCCGTTCAAGATCTGGCGTAGTTGCAGTTCGATGGAGCGCATCTTGGCGGACACGAAAGCCGGGCCGCGCTCGGCGAACTCCACCAGAGTGGCAAAGAATTGCGCCACCATGGGCATCATGGTCACCATCTCGCGCGCGCCTACACGTTCCTGTCGCAGCCAGCCCGCGCTGCGCAGGCGTTCATGCACTTGGTTGGCGCGGTCGCCCAGCGAGGCACCAGGCACGGCGCCGTCTTCTTCCTCCCACGGGTCGTCGGCAAGCAAGTAGCGCTCCAGCGCTGATGTGATGTCGCGACGCGGAAACCCGTCGCTCGGCGGCAGAGGCGCGTCGGGCCCGAAAAATTCCTCGTACAGCCGACACAGCAACGCCCAGTAGCGCGCGTGGTTGGCGCTCGCGAGCGGCGCAAACAGCGAGTTCGGGACAACCGCAAAAAGCGGCGGGATATCAGCGCTCAATTCAATCGGGAAGTCATGGTTCGCGCTGGTGCGCGACAGGTTTAGGGCAATTATGGGATACCCGCCGGCATCCGACACTCTCGGTTTGGGGCTCGGAGCGGAACCGTGTCGAATGCTCCGCGGCGAGGGAGACTCCATGTGCATCGACTGCATGCGGGATCGGCTGGCCCCCCACACAAGCACCAAGGTTTGCACACGTACTCTTGATCCAACTGCATTCCAGACGGCTCGTGACAAACGACTTTTTACTGTTTATCGCAAGGTGATAATTGGCCGCCGACTTTTCGTACAAGATGCCGCCTCGCCACGAGACGGCCAAATCGTTAGGCCATGCATCTCCACTTCCGCTTTCTCCACGCTGCCCAACTCTCGGCTGGTCCAGTCGTTGCCGGTTCTCGGAGTCACGTTGGATCCATCACGTCAGGTTTCGTCCCTGTTGGGTGTCCGCGGCTTTTGCGCGGTCATGAAACTTGCCGGGTGGCATGCGGTGAATCGAGGTTCACGTGCTCAGATACGAAACGAGCGTCAATCTCGGCGCTCTCAAGCAACCCGTTCAATCAAAGCGCGGCCACGTTCTGAGTTGCCGCTTTTTCATGACGGAAACACGCCCCATGTTTACCGGAATCATCACGGCCGTGGGCCGCATTGCCGCCGTGAGCGAGCGCGGGTCCGGCGCGGCCTGGGGCAAACAGCTTGCGGTCGATACGCCGCCGGGCTACCTCGACGACGTAGCGGTGGGCGACAGCATCGCCCTCAACGGTGCCTGCATGACCGTGACCGCGGTGGACGCCGCCGCGGCGCGGTTCTCGCTCGACATTTCGGCGGAATCGCTCGCACGTACCGCGGGGCTCGACGGCGCCGGCCCGGTCAACCTGGAGAAGGCCTTGCGCGCCGGCGACCGCTTGGGCGGCCATGTCGTGTCCGGCCACGTCGACGGCGTGGGGCGCGTGACCCGGTTCGAGGCAGTGGGCGAGAGCTGGGCGCTGGACGTGCTCGCACCGACCGCGCTCGGCAAGTATTTGGCAGTCAAGGGTTCGGTTGCCATCAACGGCGTCAGCCTGACGGTGAACGCAGTGGCCGACCTGCCCGAAGGCTGCCGGATCAGCGTCAACCTGATTCCGCACACAGTGGAAAGCACCACCTTGCGCACGCTGGCCGCCGGGGCGGCCGTGAATCTCGAGATCGATTTGTTCGCCCGCTATCTGGAGCGCATGTTGCCGCCGGCTGCAGTCCCGGGCGCGAAGGTCTGAAGCGTGCGTTGCGCCCCGCGTTCCTGGGTTTGTCCGCATTCGACTTCGGCGCACACAGCGCCGCACCGGGCGGCCTGAAGTGAATCTGCCGCATGCGCTCTACGACGGCGCGGTCTGGGCCGTGCAGCCGCTGGTGCGGCGCAAGTTGCGCCGCCGCGGTCGGGCTGAACCGGGCTATCTGGAGGCGGTGGGTGAGCGCTTTGGCCGGTATGACCAAGCGCCCGCGCGGCCCGAGTCCGAACGTGGCGACCCGCTGGTGTGGATCCATGCGGTGTCGCTTGGCGAAACGCGCACGGCTGGCCTGCTGCTGAAGGCGCTGCGCGCCCAGTGGCCGGGTATGCGCCTGCTGCTGACCAACGGCACCGCGACGGGACGTGCGGCCGGTCGTGCCGTGCTCCAGCCGGGCGACGTACAAGTCTGGCAACCATGGGACACACGCGCGGCGACGCGCGCCTTCATGCAGCGCTATCGGCCGGACATCGGCGTGCTGATCGAAACCGAAATTTGGCCGAATCTGGTTCGCGCCTCGCGCGTGGCCGGCATGCCGCTGATGCTGGTGAACGCGCGCCTGTCCGACAAGTCGTTCAAGGGCGCGTTGCGCGTGGGGCGTTTGCTGAAAGAGGCGTATGCCGGACTGGCTGCGGTCTGGGCGCAAACCGACGAAGACGCGGTGCGCTTGCGCCGCCTGGGCGCGCCGATACAAGGCGTTCTGGGCAATCTGAAATTCGATGCGGTACCGGATCCGGCGCTGATCGACCGGGGACACATCTGGCGCGAGCGTTCCGGCGCGCGGCCCGTCGTCATGCTGGCCAGTTCACGCGAAGGCGAGGAAGCCGAATTTCTCGATGCCATCAAAGCGTGGGCGGAGACCGGCCCGCGATCGGTCGCTCCTGGCGCGCCGGCCGTGGCGCCGCAGTGGTTGATCGTGCCGCGCCACCCGCAACGCTTCGACGCGGTGGCTGACGTGGTGCGGTCGCGCGGCTTTACCGTCAGCCGGCGCAGCGCATGGACCGACGGGCCGGCGCCCGCCGACGTCTGGCTGGGCGACAGCCTGGGCGAAATGACGGCGTACTACGCGTTGGCCGACGTGGCGCTGCTGGGCGGCAGCTTTGCGCCGCTGGGCGGCCAGAACCTGATCGAGGCCGCGGCGTGCGGCTGCCCGGTGGTGATGGGACCGCACGTGTTCAATTTCGCCGAGCCGGCCGCGCAAGCCTTGCGCTTCGATGCCGCGCAGTGCGTGGACACCATGGCGCAGGGCGTGCGCGCGGCCGTCGACCTGGTCGGCAACGAACCGCTGCGCGCGGTCATGGTCAAGGCGAGCCTGATTTTTGCGCGCAAGTACCAGGGCGCCGCGGCGCGCACGGCGCAGACCGTGCGCCTGTGTCTGGAGCAGGCGCGCGCCACGGAGCACCCATGATTGGCCGCGGGGAGCAATCCTCAGAACTGTAGTTGGCCGCAGCGCCGTGTAACGAAGAAGCGGGGCCGGGCGCAGCCGCCGCGATGGCGCTCAGTAGCGCGGCACGCTCGGATCGACTTGCAGCGACCAGGCGTCGATGCCGCCTGCGATGTTGACCACGCGCTCGAAGCCGTTTTGCGCCAGGAAGCGCGCGACGATCAGGCTGCGTTCGCCGGCGTGGCACAACACCGCGATCGGCCGGGTGGGGTCCAGCTCGGCCAGGCGTTGCGGGATGGTGTGCATCGGCCACTGCAGCAGGTCCACGCCGGGGATCGCGAGGCTGGCCGCGGCGCACTCGGCGGGTTCGCGCACGTCCAACAGAACAGGCGGTTGCGCGCCGGAATTCGCGGCCAGCCAATCGGCCACATCGGCCGGCGCGGCTTGCGGAATGAAGTCTTCCGCGCCAGTCAAAACTGGAAGTGTTCCGGTTCGGGAAAATTGAGCAGGCGCGGTGCCAGGGTGTCCCAAGGCTGCGAGCTCACGAGGCCGTGGCCCATGTGGTGGACCAGCGTGGCGCGCATGATGGGCTCGTCGCCGACGATGGCCATCAGGCGGCCGCCGGCCGGGTTGAGCAGTTCCAGCATGGTTTCCGGCACGTGCGCCACCGATCCGGACAAGATGATGACGTTGAACGGCCCCTCGGCGCTGAAGTCGGCGTGGGCGCCATCAGCCGCGCGCACTTCCACGTTCTGCACGCCAGCGTTCCGCAGATTGGCGCGCGCGGACTGCGCCAGTTGCTCGTCGATTTCCAGCGTGAGCACGCGCTGCGCCTGATGCCCGAGCAGCGCCGCCATGAAGCCCGAGCCGGTGCCGATTTCCAGCACCTTGTCGTTCTTCGCCACCTGCAGGTCCTGCAGCATGCGCGCTTCCACGCGCGGCTCCAGCATGACCTGGCCGCGTTCGATGGCTTCATCGCCGCGCCGCAACGGAATCTGCATGTCGACGAACGCCAGCGCACGCTGTTCCGCGGGAACGAAATCCTCGCGCCGCACGGCGCCGAGCAAGTCCAGCACTTGCGCGTCCAACACCTCCCAAGGGCGGATTTGCTGCTCGATCATGTTGAAGCGCGCCAGTTCCACGTCCATTGCCAAAACTCCGTGACCAATCGGTTCAGAAAAGGGGTTTCATTATCGGTTGTTCATTGCGCCTCTCGCGCGACCTGCGTGCAGGTGCCGGCGGCCGCGGCGGCAAGAGGCCACCCCGAGTGAAAGAGGGTGGCTGGCGGTTTCCGTTGCCGACGGCGGCGAAGCGGTCCGCCCGCGGAATGTTCGCCTTCAGGCCGCTCGAGGCCCTGCGCATTCAAGGGCGGCGGGCGCTGCCCGGGTGTTGCCGCGTGTGGGCTGCGGGCTTGTCAGGAGAACGCCTGCAGTCCGGTCTGTGCGCGCCCGAGGATGAGGGCATGCACGTCGTGCGTGCCCTCGTAGGTGTTCACCGTCTCCAGGTTCACCAGGTGGCGCATCACGTGGTACTCCGCGTGGATGCCGTTGCCCCCGTGCATGTCGCGCGCCAGGCGGGCG
>SCQQ01000086.1 GCA_004299095.1 Burkholderiaceae bacterium
TGCCACCAAGCCACCGGCGCGGGCCTGCCGGGCGCCTTCCCGCCGCTAAAAGGCAACGCCGCCGTGCTGGATACTGACCCCACCAAGCAGATCAAGACCATCCTGCACGGCTTGCAGGGTGAAGTGATCGACGGCGTGTCCTACCCGAGCCCGATGCCGGCATTCGGCGGAACCCTGAGCGATGCCGACGTGGCCGACATCGCGAACCACGAACGCACTTCGTGGGACAACAAGGGCAAACTCGTCACCGCCGATCAGGTCAAGGCACTGCGCTGACCTGGCTGGTACGAGCCTGCCGTGAAAGCGGCGGTGCGATCGGATGTCGAACGCGATCGCACTCTGCATCATTGCCATCATGCTTCTGGTCCCGAACACGCTGGTCGCGGGCTACGGGTCGCCGATGGGGCTCGCACTCACCGGCGGCATGCTCGCCATGGCGGGGCATGCCACCGCTTCCGTTCTGGCGCCGCTTGTCATGGCAGGTTGGTTCGGCATTGCACGCCTTGGCGTCTGTTTATGGCCTCCCGCGCAGCCGCCCCGACTCAGCCTCCGGCTCGTTTGCGCTGGGTTGTTCTCCTGCACAGTCGTTTCGCTTGGTCTCATCGCAGTAACGGGCAATTCGCTCCTGTTTCGCGTTGGGTTCTTCGGGTGGCCCAGTACCGGCAGCAGTGTCTATCGCGTCAATGCTTTGGCGCAGGTGGCGTGTCTGACTGCTGACGCCAGCGGACGCTCATGAATCGCACGCACTGACTGGAACCGTGACAAGACCTTCCGGAGCCGTCTTGAGCCGTCTGCGCGAAAGGCCTGCCAACGTATCGGCACCCTGTGGGCAAGTGGCTGGGAACCAGGCGGTTATCCACACGCGGTCTTGTTCGCATGCACTTGTTCACAATCCGTGACTCGCCGGCGGGACAGTTGTCAATCCTCTTGTCCAAGGTAGAAATCGTTGTTTTCTCTGGATTAAATTGCGCTTTCCAAGGCTTCGCTGGTACTCTTACTATCACTACGAACTATAGAAACGTAAATAAGGACTACTTGTGACAGACACGGCGCTTCGGCTCCTCCCTTTCCTTTGAATCGGCCGAAGGACGCTGTGCCACTGGTAGAATTCATCCTGGTTTTTTACTGATTCGCAGAGCCTTTTCGGCTTTGACTCCCGTCGCGTTCATCCGGATTCATGCCCATTTCCGTTTCTGGTCGAAGCCCTGCCACTTTCGAGATCAAGAGCGCAACACTTCCCCTGCTGATGTTGAAGCTCAAGTCGACCGACCTTGACGCGCTCGGAGCGGAATTGCAGACGTACTACGGCGATGTGGCGGACTTCTTCGACAACGATCCTATCGTCGTCGATTTGACGGAAGTGGCAGCGGACGCCGGTTCGTTCGATTTTGAACAACTGAAAGCGCTGTTGCGGGCGCGCAAGCTGCATCCATTGGTGGTGCGCGCCGGCAGCGAAGCGCAAATGGCCGCTGCGGCTGCGGCCGGCTTGCTGCCCGCGCGGGATCTCGTGGAGCGGCAGCAAACGACGGCAACCGTCGAGCCCGCAACGCCCGAGTTGCCGCCCCCCGGCGCTTTGGTGGTTGACATGCCGCTGCGCTCGGGCCAGCAGATTTATGCGCGCGGGCGCGATCTGGTGTTGCGCGCCATGGTCAATGCGGGCGCCGAAGTGATTGCAGACGGTCACATCCACGTCTACGCACCGTTGCGAGGTCGCGCCATCGCTGGCGCCCGAGGTTGGACCGACGCGCGGATCTTTGCCCTTGACATGGAGCCCGAACTGGTTTCCATTGCCGGCGTTTATCGCACCAGCGAGGAGCCGCTGCCGGATTCCGTCTGGCACCGCACCGCGGTCGTCTCGCTGGAATCATCGGGCGATCAGGATCAACTCGTTTTCGAGCCGCTTTCTGCTCGCTAGGCCGCGGTTCGTGCACTTTTTTGAATTCAATACAGGATCCTTGATATGGCAAAAATCGTCGTCGTGACCTCCGGCAAGGGCGGTGTTGGAAAAACCACGACCAGCGCGGCCTTTGCATCGGGCCTTGGGCTCAAGGGCCACAAAACGGCCGTCATCGATTTCGACGTCGGCTTGCGCAATCTCGATCTGGTCATGGGATGCGAGCGCCGCGTCGTTTATGACCTGATCAACGTGATCCAGGGTGAAGCCAATCTGACCCAGGCGCTGATCAAGGACAAACAGTGCGAAAACGTGTCGATTCTGGCCGCCAGCCAGACGCGCGACAAGGACGCTCTCACGCAAGATGGCGTCAAAAAGGTATTGAATGATTTGGCCGACATGGGGTTTGAATATATCGTTTGCGATTCACCGGCGGGTATTGAAACCGGCGCTCTTTTGGCCATGCGTTACGCGGACGAAGCGCTGGTGGTAACCAATCCCGAAGTCTCGAGCGTGCGCGATTCAGATCGGATTCTCGGCATGCTCAGCAGCAAAAGTCAGCGCGCCATGGATGGCGGAGAGCGGGTGAAGGAGCATCTGGTGATTACCCGCTACAACCCGAATCGGGTGGCGGATGGGCACATGCTCAGTCTGGACGATATTCAGGACATTCTGAGAATCAAGCTGCTCGGGGTCATTCCCGAAAGCGAAGCGGTGTTGCAGGCTTCCAACCAGGGCTTGCCGGCCATTTATCTCAAGGGCACGGATGTGGCCGGGGCGTACGAAGATGTCGTCGACCGGTTTCTTGGCGAAGAGCGGCCGATGCGGTATGTCGAGGCGGAGAAAAAGGGCTTTTTCAAACGTATTTTCGGGAGCAAATAGCAATGTCGTTCCTGAATTTCTTTCTGCGTGAAAAGAAGAAGACCGCCAGCATTGCCAAAGAGCGCCTGCAAATCATCTTGGCGCACGAACATGCGGGTAACACGCGAGTTGATTATTTGCCAGATTTGCAAAAAGACCTGATCGCCGTCATCAGCAAGTACGTCAAAATCGATGAAAACGATATCAAGGTGAATCTGGAACGGCAGGATGACCTGGAAGTTCTCGAAGTCAAAATTGAATTGCCGGAAGGCCTGAAGAAAAAAGAAAGCACAACCGATTGAAAACGGAATGTTTGTTCCTTGCGGTTAGGAAAATACCTCCGATTTGGGTAAACGCGGTTCACCAGGCTGATCGAAACCAGGTTCAGCCGTTCGACCGATGTTGCCCACTGACTGCAAGATTCAGTGCGGAATGTGGGTGTAGACCGTAAAATACCGGTTTGCCCGGCGGCGTGTTGCAGGCGCTGCGGGTCGTGTGCTTGTCCAACCGATCATGCGATGCTGCAAGTCGCGCCGGGTGCTGGGCCCGTTGGAATGATCCAGCTAAGGAGAATTGGCGCATGGCCAAGGAAGAACTGATTGAAATGCAGGGCGTGGTCGATGAGGTGCTGCCCGACACGCGCTTTCGCGTCACGCTGGATAACGGTCACGAACTGATTGCCTATTCCGCCGGCAAGATGCGCAAGCACCACATCCGAATCCTGGCGGGTGACCGGGTCACGCTCGAGCTGTCGCCTTACGATTTGACCAAGGGGCGCATCAACTATCGCCACCTCGAGCGCCGCGGCCCTCCAGGGTCGTCCAGAGGGCCGCAGCACCGCTGATCAGGCCCTTTGAGCCAACGGTAAGAAGTGCAGCGCCAGGAATCGCGCTCAGATACCCGACTTGCGCTGAAGCACAGCGGATTGCGCCGCCACCTGCTCTCGCGGCACCATGCGGATGGCGTCGAACGGGCAGCGCACATAGCAGAGCGCACAGCCGGTGCACGCATCCGCGTCGTCCAACACCGATACCTTGCCGCCAACGCCCGGGTGCAACAACAGCACATGGGGCGGGCAGACCGCCACACACCAGCCGCAGCCGGTGCAGCGGTCTAGGTTGATGGCGGGAATCGCGCGCGTGAGCCGCTTCACGGTTGCGCGCATCGCCCGAGAGCGGTTGACAAATCCTTCATGGTGTCCAGCTTAGGCACGGTGCAGTGACATTGCGCGGACCACAGTCTTGACGGTTGCTGCCGGGGGTCTCGCGCGCAGCGCCGGCTCAGTGCATGACCGCCAGCTCGCCCCAGAGCGCGCGCACGCCTTCCCACATGATCTCGATACCCACGCACAGCAGGATGAACGCCATCAGCCGCAGAAAAACGATATGGCCCACTTCGCCCAAGCGGCCGAGGAGCTTGTCGGCGTAGCGAAACGTGAGTGTGACGATGAGGCCGAGCAGGACGACAGCCACCAGGCCGCCGGCAAAATTGGCCACGGTCTGCCCCCACACCGGCGTTTGCAGACTGGCGCCCACCGCGATGGCGACCGAAATCGAACCCGGTCCGCACGTGAGCGGGAATGTCATGGGGTAGAAAGCGCTCATGCTCACGTCTTCGTCGCTCAGCGTTTGCGCCATGTGGGCCTTGTCAGTGTTGGCGCTGCGCTGCGTATTGAGCAACTGCCAAGCCATGGAGGCCACGATCAGCCCGCCGGCCACGCGCACCACCGGCAGCGAAACGCCAAAAAAGCGTAGGACGTAGGAGCCGATCAGTAGCGCGCCCGCCAGCAGCAGCACCACGTGGCGCCCGATGCTGGACGCCAGCCGATGGCTCGCGTGGCGGTCCATCCCGTGGGTGAAATCGACGAACAGCGGCGCCGTAGCGAGCGGATTGATGATCGGCAGGATGGCCGCGAGCGTGAACAGCAGTCCTTTGCCCGTGGCCAGAAACAGGATGGAAAAACCCATGGGCGCGAATATAGCCGCGCGACGCGTGCTAAGCTCAAAAAATCAATCGTACGCGCGCTGGCGCGCGGCGCCAATCCGTTCTTGTGGAGACTCCGAATGCCTGGACTTTTGCCTCATATCGACCCCGAAGGCTTGCTGGAATATTCGGTGGTCTATACCGACCGCTCGCTGAACCACATGTCGAAGCGCTTCCAGGGCGTGATGAAAGACATTTCGGTGCTGCTGAAAGAGGTCTATCACGCCGACGCAACCGTGGTGTTGCCCGGCAGCGGCACATACGGCATGGAAGCGGTGGCGCGTCAGTTCGCCACCGATCAATCCGTGCTGATCGTGCGCAACGGCTATTTCAGTTATCGCTGGAGCCAGATTCTGGAAACCGGCCGCATCACCGCGCCGGACCGCATCACCGTGCTGAAAGCCCGGCCGACGGGGGCGGGCGCGCAAGCGCCCTGGGTACCGGCACCGATTGTCGAAGTGGAAGCGGCCATTGCCAAAACCCAGCCGGCCGTGGTGTTCGTCCCGCACGTCGAAACCGCGAGCGGCATCTTGCTGCCGGATGAGTATTTGCGCCGCATCGGCGCGGCACTGCACCGCCACGGCGGCTTGTTCGTGCTCGACTGCATTGCTTCGGGCGCGGTCTGGGCCGACATGCGCGCGCTCGGCGTGGACGTGCTGGTGAGCGCGCCGCAAAAAGGCTGGAGCAGCGCCCCTGCGTGCGCCATGGTGGGCCTGTCCGCGCGCGCGCTGGAAGCGTTGGAAAAGACCACCAGCACCAGTTTTGCGCTGGATCTGAAAAAGTGGCGCCAGATCATGGCGTCGTATGAAAGCGGCAGCCACGCCTACTACGCCACCATGCCGACCATGGCGCTGCTGGAATTGCGCGGCGCCATGCAGGAAACGCGCGAGCGGGGCTTTGACGCGGCGCGCGAGCAGCAATTTGCACTGGGGCGCCGCATTCGCGCACTGTTGGCCGAGCGCGGCTTTCCGAGCGTGGCTGCCCCCGGTTTCGAAGCCCCGGGGGTGGTGGTGAGCTACACCACCGATCCTGACATTCACAACGGCAAGAAATTCCTGGCGCAAGGGCTGCAAATCGCTGCCGGCGTGCCGCTGCAGTGCGACGAACCGGCCGGCTTCAATACCTTCCGATTGGGCTTGTTCGGGCTCGACAAGCTCGGCGATATCGAGGGCACGGTCGAGCGTTTTCGCGACGCACTCGACAAGATGGGCGCGAAGAAGCTGCAAACGGCGTGACTGCTGAAGCGACCGCCGTGGCGCTGTGGCGGGTCGAAACCACGGTGGCCACGCAAGAGCAGGCACGCGGACTGGCACGTCGCGTCGTTGAACATCGGTTGGCCGCGTGCGTCCAGATTGAGCCGATCGAGAGCGTTTACCGCTGGCACGACGAACTGGTTGTGGAACCTGAATACCGGATCGTGTTCAAGACTACCGCTGGACGCTATCCGGCGCTTGAAGCCGCGCTGCACGCGCACCATCCGTATGAATTGCCGCAGATCGTGGCGATCCAGGCCACGGCGGCTGAAGCCGGCTATGCGAACTGGGTGGATGCCAGCGTACGGGTGCCGCCAAACCAAGTACCTGGCCCGAACAAAAAATGACGGGTTGATTCGGCCGCGCGACGGCTACGGACGGGGGTGTTCAAAATCGCTCCAGCTCCGGAAACGCCGTTTTGCCGGCGTGCACCACCATTTGCCCGTACTCGGCGCAGCGGTGCAGCGTGGGGATGACTTTGCCGGGGTTGAGCAGCCCGAGCGGGTCGAACGCGTGTTTCACCGCCAGCATCGCGGCGCGCTCTTCGGGCGAGAACTGCACGCACATGCTGTTGAGTTTTTCCACGCCCACGCCGTGCTCGCCGGTGATGGTGCCGCCCATGCGCACGCTGGTCTCCAGGATGTCGGCGCCGAAGCGCTTGGCGCGCTCCATCTGGTCGGACTCGCCCGCGTCGAACAGGATCAACGGGTGCAGGTTGCCATCGCCCGCGTGGAACACGTTGACGCAGCGCAACTGGTATTTCTTCTGCATCTCGCCGATCGCCAGCAGGATGTCGGCCAGGCGCTTGCGCGGGATGGTCGAGTCCATGCACATGTAGTCGGGGCTGATGCGGCCGCTTGCCGGAAAGGCGTTCTTGCGACCGCTCCAGAAGCGCAGGCGTTCTTCCTCGCTGCGGCTCACCGCCAACTGCGAAGCGCCCGCGGCATTCAGCACCGCCTTCATGCGGCCGATTTCTTCTGCCACTTCTTCCGGCGTGCCATCGCTCTCGCACAGCAGGATGGCTGCGGCTTCCAGGTCGTAGCCGGCATGCACGTAGGCTTCGGCCGCGATCGTCATCGGCTGGTCCATCATCTCCAGCCCAGCGGGAATGATGCCGGCGGCGATCACCGCGGCCACGGCCCGTCCTGCGCTCTGGATGTCTGGGAAGCTCGCCATGATGCAGCGCGCCAACTTCGGCTTGGGCAGCAGCTTCACCGTGACTTCGGTGGTCACGGCCAGCATGCCTTCGCTGCCGGTGACGAGCGCGAGCAGGTCGTAGCCTGGCGCGTCCAGCGCTTCCGAGCCGAATTCCACCGGGTCGCCCTCGACCGTGAAACCCTTGACCTTGAGCACGTTGTGCACCGTGAGTCCGTATTTCAGGCAGTGCACGCCGCCCGAGTTCTCGGCCACGTTGCCGCCGATGGTGCAGGCGATCTGGCTGGATGGATCAGGCGCGTAGTACAGGCCGAAAGGCGCCGCCGCTTCGCTGATCGCCAGGTTGCGCACGCCGCACTCCACGCGCGCGGTACGCGCCAGCGGATCGATTTTCAGGATGCGGTTGAATTTGGCCAGCGACAGCGTCACGCCCTGCGCATTCGGCATGGCGCCGCCCGAGAGCCCCGTGCCGGCGCCGCGCGCCACCACCGGCACTTTCAACTGGTGGCAGACGCGCAGCACTGCCTGCACTTGCGCTTCGTTTTCCGGCAGCGCCACCGCCAGCGGCCGTTGGCGATACGCGGGCAGGCCGTCGCATTCGTAGGGGGCGGTTTGCTCGGGCGTCCAGCGCACGCCATTGCTGGTGAGCACGGCCTTGAGCGCCGTCACGACTTCGTGTTGCCGGTCGGCGCCGGTGCGGGCCGGCTGCTTCCAGCGGTTGGGATGGGTGATGGGCATGGTGGGTGGGACAGGCGGCGCTGGCGCTGCCGCTTTGACGAACATGGTAGCGAAACGCGACCGACGTGACTTGGGGGTTCGGGTCGCTCGGTCGCCCGGTCACGCCGTCCGGTCGCGTGCTTTGCGCCGGGAGAAGCGCGCATTACACTGCAAGCGGCCGTCTTCATCATCTTGCGAGGAGCGAATATGAGTGACTCCACACCCATGGATTTGAGCCGCCTGATTCCGGGCTTCAATTTCTTTCAGGGCCTGGCCGGCGGTGGCCGTGCGTCCGGCGGCGCAACGGATGCCTCGGGATTCAATCACTGGATCGCGCCCACCGTGAACGTGGAGGAGCTGGATCGGCGCATCAACGAAATGAAAGCGGTGCAGTTTTGGCTGGAGCAGAACCTGCTCGGCCTGAAGGCCACCGTCCAGGCGCTGGAAGTGCAGAAAATGACGCTCGCCACGCTGCGCAGCATGAACCTGAGCTTGTCGGACGTGGCCAAGGCGTTCACCCTGCCGGGCGCCAAAGGAGCCGCAGGGAAAACACCCGCGAGTTGGCCGTTTGTGGATCGGACGGGGAAAGCCACCCCGGCGGGCGCAGCGGCTCCGGCGCAGAAGCCGGCAGCCGGTGCCAAGGACACACCGCCGGATGACAAAGGCCCAGGGGCTGCGGCGGTCAATCCGGCCGTGCTCGATCCGGCCAAGTGGTGGGGCGCGCTGACCCAGCAATTCCAGAAAATTGCCGCGCAGACCCTGAAAGAAGTGGCGCAACAGGTCCCGGCGCCGGGCGTGGAACCCAAGCCCGCGGCAACGCCCAAGGCCAAGGGGGCCGTCAAGGCCCGCACCGCGGCTCGCGCCGGCCGCAAGCCCGCCGCGCGCGCGAAAGCCGTCAAGAAGGCAGTGCCTTCCAGGGCGAAGAAGTAGCGCCGCACTCCGCAGCACGCCTGGGGGGACGCGACGGCTCGGCTGTGGACTCGGTGCCACCGAATCTCAAAGGCCAGAGCGGCCCGCTCTACCGGCTTTTTCCGCGAGCCCGGAGGTGCGGTTTGGGCGCGCTTTCGCCGCGCGCCCGCTCGCCGCGGTACATGCTGCTGGTCTTGCGCGCCAGGCCGGCCGCCTGCAGGCGCGCCACGACCCGCCCGGCGTGCGCGTGCGTGATCGCCAGGCCGAGCGCGTCGGCGGCGTCGGCGCGCGGCGCGCGCGGCAGCGTCAGCAGGCGCTGCACCATGCTCTGCACTTGCTCCTTGGCCGCTTTGCCGTAACCGGCCACGGCCTGTTTCATTTGCAGCGCAGTGTATTCCGCCACCGGCAGGTCGCACGCCACCAGCGCGGTCAGGCACGCGCCACGCGCCTGTCCAAGCAGCAGCGTGGACTGCGGATTCACGTTGACGAAAACGATTTCCACGGCAGCCACGTCGGGCCGGTAGTGCGCGCTCACTTCCCGGATGCCGTCGAACAGCACCTTGAGGCGCGCGGGCAGGTTGCCCTGCTCGACGTTCCGGGTCTGGATCACGCCGCTCGCCACATAGCGCAGCTGGCTGCCTTCGACGTCGAGCACGCCAAAGCCGGTGATGCGCAGGCCGGGGTCGATGCCGAGGATTCTCATGGGAGCGATGCAGCGGTGGTGGTGGGCGGGGGCGTGGCGGTCGGGCTAGGGTTTCGCCGCCGCGGCAGCGGGCGGCATGGCGGGTGGCGGCGCGGTCGTCAACGGGTCGGTCTGCAGCGTGGTTTCCAGCCGCTCGTCGTGCGTGAAGTTGAAACGTGCGGTCACGTCGAACTGGTCGGTGTCCTGGCGCATGGCGGGCGTGAAGGGTCCAAACGGCGCGGCCTTGGCCACGATGGCTTCGGCCAGCCGATCCAGCAGGCGGTCGCCGGAGCTGCGCACCACGCGCGCATCCAGAAGCTGGCCGTCATGATTGACGAGCAGCGCCATCAGCAACTCGCCGTACAGCTTGCGGCCGGCAACCTGGGGAAAGTTCTGCGTTCCGACCTGCTCGATCTTGTGGCGCATTTCATCATAGTAAATAGCGTAGGTTGCGCCCAGCGTGGCGGGGCTCAGGTAGCGCTTGCGCGGCCGCGAATTTTCTTCCTGCACGCGCTTCTCGATCGCGGCCAGCAGCTTGGAGAGCCGCGCGCGCCGCTCCTGATTGGCCTGCGCCCGCGGATCGCCGCTGTCGTTCACGGCGGTTTGCGGCAAGGCATCGAGTTGCTTGCGCACCTGCAGGATGAGCGCCTGTTGGCGCCGCATCATGTCCGCGATTTCACGCTGGTTCTGGTCGATGGCCGAATCGCCTGCGCTGGCGACCTTGGTGGCCGGCAGCGGCGTGCTGGCGATCACTTTCCGGTCCGATTCGCCGCCGCCCGCCAGATCGTGCTGGGCGATGGCCTGTGCCTTGATCGGGCGCTCGTCGGACTTCGCGTTCACCAGGATGATGTCGAGCGTGTTGTCCTGGAACACGTGCTTGAACGCGTCCGGATGGACGAAGCGGATCGACAGGATGGCCGCGTGCACGGCAATCGACAGGATCAGCGCCCACTGCAGTGGCGTGACGGTGCGGAGCCAGCGCTTCATCCTAGAAACCGCAGTTGATCACTTCGCAACCTCATGAATGTCTCATGAACATTGACCGCGTTGACTTCGCTGGGCCTCACCGCCCAGATGGGAGCGCTACCCGTTCGCCAGCACCGCGCTCGGCGCGCCATGCGGCGTTGCTCGTCCTCGCAGGCACGAGCCGGCCGCGTCCTCGCGTCTTGCCTGGCACGCCGATCGCGGCACTGCCCAACGGGTTCGACTGCGGTTTCCAGGATCATCAGGGCGTCGCGGGCTCGGCTCCCGCGTCGGGTTCGTCCACCGAGAGCGCCAGCGCCACTGGGCCGGCGGACTCGGTTTCGTCGGCGTCGCCTTCGTTGTCGGCAGCGCCTTCGGCCGATTCCGGCTGCAGCACGGTCGTGACCGTGCCGTGCACGTCCAGCGCGATCAGGTCGACGCCGCCCAGCTGGATCTGCACGTGCATGCCGCGCGCCACGCTTTGCGCGCCCATCACCGGGAACACCAGGGGCAGATTGTCGGCGCGCACCAGCCAGATGCCCGCGGCCTGCTCCTTGATGAGCGTGGCGGGCAGCTCGCGAATGCCCTCCTGTTCCAGATAGCGCAAAGCCCAGAAGCGCTCCATGCCGGCCTGGTGGCGCGCGTAGGCGGCGTAGGTGGCGTCGAACGCGCTGACGATGGCCAACAGCTCGGTGTCCCGAGGCTTGAACGGCGCCGCCAGCGCGGCCGTGGTGTCGTGCTGCACCGCGGCGATCAACTGCCATTGGTTCACCAGGTCGACGTAGCGCCGCAGCGGCGACGTGCTCCAGGCGTAATGCGCCACACCCATGCCGGCGTGCGGCGCCGGCTTGGTGCCCATGCGCACCTTGACGCCCGGCGCCAGACTGGATTGGCTGCGGTAAATCCCCGGGACGCCCAGGGCCTTGAGCCAGCCGCCCCAGGTATCGTTGGTGAGGATCATCAGCTCCGACACCACCAGGTCGAGCGGCGCGCCGCGTGCCCGCGTATGGATCGCCACGCGCTCTTCGCCGGTGGGTTCGGCGCCGGCGGCGTGACCGCTCAGGTGAAAGCTGTAGTCCGGCCGGGTGAAGGTGAGCGGCTTGCCGCGCACCTGCTCGCGCTGCGCCTTGAGGTGCTCCGCCAGGCGGTAGAGAAACTGCAGTTGCGTCGGCAGGCTGGCCGGCAAACCGCTGCGGTTCGCACCGTTGGGTGCCACCGACGGATCGGTGAGCGACAGGTCGTCGTCCAGGGCTTCGTGGCGCAAGTTGGCCTCGACCGGAACGCGTTCCAGCCGCGTTTCGGTGGCCTTGATTTCCAGTGTGGCTTCGTCCAGCGTGACGTACAGCGACAAGGCCGGATTGGCGCGGCCGGCCAGCAACGTGTATGTGTCGACCACGTCCGCCGGCAGCATCGTGATCTTGTAGCCCGGCATGTAGACGGTGGACAGGCGTTCGCGGCACACCTGGTCGAGGGCGTCGCCCGGCTGAATCGCCAGGCCCGGCGCAGCGATGTGGATGCCGACCGTGACCGCGCCGCTGCCCAGCCCCTGGACCGACAAGGCATCGTCGATTTCGGTGGTTTCGTTGTCGTCGATGGAAAACGCCTGCACCGGCGCCTCGGGCAGCGCCAGCGTACTGGCGGGCGCGTGCAATTCCGGAAAGCCGGTGCCGCGCGGAAAATTCTCGAACAGAAAGCGCTGCCAGTGGAACTGGTAGGCCGAGGTGATGGCGCCGGCGTGCGTGAGCAGCGCCAGCGGCGCGCTCTTCGTGCTGCGCGCAGCTTCCACCACGGCCTTGTATTCGGGCGCGTTTTTGTCCGGCTTGAACAGGATTTTGTAGAGCTGCTCGCGGATCGGCGCCGGGCATTGCCCTGCGGCCAGCTCACCGGCCCAGGCACTCACTTGCGCGGCGATCTGTTTCTTTTTTTCGATGGCGGCGAGCGCTTGTGCCACGATGTCCGCGGGCGCCTTGCGAAAGCGGCCGCTGCCGGCGCGGCGAAAGTAATGCGGCGCGGCCTGTAGCGCAATGAGCGCCGCGGCTTGCTGGACGGCCGTGGGTGTGCCGCCGAAGTAGTCGCGCGCCAAGTCCTGGAAACCAAACTCGGCCGCCGGCGCGAATTCCCACGCCAGCGCCGGATCGATGCCGGCGGCTTCGTTGGTGGCTTGCGTGACGAGCGCGTCGCCCGCAGGCGCATCGAAGTGCAGCAACTGGTGCGCGAGCTTGACCTTCACGCGCTTGCCAGAATCCAGCTCGACCTGGGCCGAGGCATCGGTCTCGGAAAGAATGCGGCCGGCCAGAAACTTGCCGGCGCTGTCGAAAAGTACGTACATGGAGGGCGCAGATTGTCCCATCAAGCGTGTTGGCGGTCAGTGCGCGGGGCGTCCGCCGGTCAGGTGGCGCGCCGCACCCATGGCCACACGCCGGCGCTTCAAGGCGCGGCTTTTTCCAGAGCCGGGTAGTCGATGTAGCCGTGCGCGCCGCCGCCGTACATCGTGGCGCGCGCCCCGACCGCCGGCGCCACCGGCCGCGCGCCGCCCGGTTGCAGTTCGGTGTGCGAAATGCGCCCCACGTGCCACAGCTGCACCACGATTTTTCCACCGCGCGCGTGCACCGCGTCGGCGACGGCGCGCCAGCCGGCGCGCGCTTCTTCGGTATACAGGCCAGGGACGTTGGCGTGGCCTTGCCCTTGCGGGCTGATGGCGGCGCCTTCGGTCACGATCAGGCCCGCGTCGGCGCGCTGGGCGTAGTACGTGGCGGCCATGGTCGGCGGCACCGCGCCGGGCGACCGGCTGCGCGTGAGCGGCGCCATCACGACGCGGTTGGCCAGCGCCAGGCCGGAGAGATCAAACGGGTCGAACAGGGTGGTCATGGAGGGCGTTCAGGAACCTCTGGTTGATTCGCGCTGGATGCGCGCGCCATCGGGGGTTCGTTCATTGTGCCGATGGCAGCCGCTGCGCGCAGGCGGGTCAACGTGCCAACTGAAGAAAGTCGCAAACGGCGCCGAGGTGCGTGGCGAACCCGCTCAGCGCGTGATCACCACCCGGCAGAACCCGCAGCGTGGCGCCCCGGTAGCGCGCTGCCATTTCGCGCCAGTCCAGCACCTCGTCGCCTTGCGCGATCAGGGCGAAGGTGCGCTCGGGTTGCGAAAGAGGACCGGTTGCCAGCGCGCGCAGCTCGGCGATGTATTCGGGGCGAAAGAAGAAATGCTGCGTCGGGTCGTGCCACGCCGTTTGTTCGCCGATGGCCGCGGCCAAGTCGCGCGCCGGATCGACGGCAGGGTTCAGCAGCGCCGCGCGCGCACCTGTCCGTTCGGCCCACCAGGTCGCGTAGTAGCCGCCCAGTGACGATCCCACGACCGCCATGCGCTCGCGCGGCCAATCGGTGGTGCCGCTTTCGATCAATGCCGCCGCGGCGCGCGGCGATGGCGGCAATTGCGGGCACCACCAGTGCACGGTTGGATACATGGCGCGGACGTGTGCCTGCATCAGTTGCGCCTTGTGCGACTGCGGCGACGAGCGAAAACCGTGCAGGTAGAGGAGGTGGGTGGTCGGCATGGTGTTTCCAGGCGCTTTTCGCGGCATTCTCCGCCGCGCTCGCGGAGCAGGCACGCCACCGAGGAGCGGCTCGCGATCCGCGTGGCGCCCCCAGGCTGTGGGGACCTGTTGAATCTTTGCGCCCAATGGTGAACCAACGCCCGGGTGCGCCGCGGCGCACCCGGATAATTCAGCCTGTGGCCGTAACCATCAACAAACCCACCGCCTGGCAGCGCATCGTACCGATGCTGCGCGGCTTCGATTACCCGCTGCTGCTGGTCATCCTGGTACTGGCGACGCTCGGGTTGCTGGCGATGTATTCGTCCGGCTTCGACCAGAGCGGCCGCTTCGAGCAGCACGCGCGCAACATGGCGCTGGCGGCCGTGGTGATGCTGATCGTGGCGCAAATTCCGCCGCAGCGCTTGATGGAACTCGCGGTGCCGCTGTACGTCGCCGGTATCGCCCTGCTGGTGGCGGTGGCGCTGTTCGGCGTGAGCCGCAAGGGCGCACAGCGCTGGATCAATGTCGGTATCGTGATCCAGCCGAGCGAGCTGCTGAAGATCGCCATGCCGCTGATGCTCGCCTGGTGGTTCCAGATTCGCGAGGGGCAAACCCGCTTTGCCGAATTTCTGGTGGCGTTCCTGCTGCTCGCGATTCCGGTCGCGTTGATCACGCGCGAGCCCGACCTGGGCACGGCGATCCTGGTGCTGGCTGCCGGGCTGGCGGTGATTTTCTTTGCCGGCCTGCCGTGGAAAGTGGTGTTGCCGCCGCTCGTCATCGGCGCGATCGCGGTGCTGCTGGTGACGATGTACGAGCCGCGGTTGTGCGCCGATGGCGTCAACTGGCACGTGTTGCGCGAATACCAGCGCCAGCGCATTTGCACGCTGCTCGATCCCACCCGTGATCCGCTCGGGCGCGGTTTTCACATTTTGCAGGCCATGATTGCCATCGGCTCGGGCGGGCTATATGGCAAGGGTTTCATGCAGGGCACGCAAACCCATCTGGAATTCGTTCCCGAGCGCACCACTGATTTCATTTTTGCCGCGTTTTCGGAAGAATTCGGCTTGGTCGGCAATCTGATTTTGATCGGCGCCTTCACGCTCCTGATTTATCGTGGTTTCAAGATCGCGGCCGAAGCGCCGACGCTGTTTACCCGCTTGCTTGCGGCCGGTTTGACGGCGATCATCTTCACTTACGCGTTCGTGAACATGGGCATGGTGAGCGGCATCCTGCCGGTGGTCGGCATCCCCTTGCCTTTCGTCAGTTACGGCGGCACGGCCCTGGTGACGCTCGGCATCGCGCTCGGCATTTTGTTGTCGATTGCCAAATTGAAACGCTTGATGCCGAGTTGAACGCTGTGGCGCGGCGCAATGACTTGCGCGCAGCATTTGTGCAAAATAGGCCGGTCGCTTTTTCACACGGAGGCCACCTGTCATGCCCGGTCGCTACGAACTGAAGAAATCCAAGAACGGTCAATTTCATTTTTCGCTGCTCGCCGCCAACGGTCAGATCATTCTCAGCAGCGAAATGTACGAGGCCAAGGTCAGCGCTGTGAAGGGGATCGAATCGGTGAAGAAGAACGGCGGCGATGCGGCGCATTACGACAAATTGACCGCCAAGAGCGGCCAGCCCTATTTCACGCTCAAGGCCACCAACGGCCAGGTGATCGGGCAGAGCCAGATGTATGCAAGCGAGAGCGCGCGCGATGGCGGGATTGCCTCCTGCATGAAGAACGCGCCCGATGCGCCGATAGACGATCAAACCGCGGCCTGAAGTGCGCCCGACCGCGCTGCGACGCGGGGCCTCGCGCATAATTTCGGCTTCCGGACTCGACGGCGCGTTGCGTGGCCGGCACCTGTCCCACGCCTCGCTCACATGACCCATTTCTCTCGCCCGGCTCCTCAAGCGCTCTGGGGCGTTGCGATCTTTGCGCTGATCGCCATCGTCGGGCTTTTCTACGTCAAATGGGCGCCGTATTACGGGCGCGCTTTCGTCGCCGCCGACACGCATTCGATCGGCCATTCCATCCTGACCGGAGCCAATGCGGCGCCGCCCGCGCCGTCGCTTGCGGCTGCGCTGGATTACGCCTGGGCGTACGGGCTGGCGATCTGGAAAGCGCTGGTTCTCGGGTTGTTGCTGGGCTCGGCGATCCAGGCGCTGGTGCCGCGCCGCTGGGTCATGCGCGTGCTCGGCGGCACCGGCGTCGGCAGCGTGGTGGCCGGCGGCATGTTGTCGGTTCCCAGCATGATGTGCACCTGCTGCTCGGCACCCGTCATCAACGGCCTGCGCCAGCAGCGCGCCGCCTCCGGCAGCACGGTCGCGTTCTGGCTCGGCAACACCATGCTCAATCCCGCCACGCTGGTGTTCATGGGTTTCGTGCTGGGCTGGCACTGGGTCGGGTTGCGCCTCGGCGTGGGCATCGTGATGGTGTTCGGCCTGGGCTGGATCCTCAACCGCATGAGCCAGGCGCGCGGCGATTGCGCACCGCGGGTCCCGGTCAAGGATGCCTTCGTGGATGGCGCCGAGCCGGGCATGTTCGTGCGCTGGCTGCGCTCGCTCACGCGCATGACGTTGCAACTGTTGCCGGAATACCTGGTGATCGTGCTGCTCCTGGGCGCCGCGCGCGCCTGGCTGTTCCCGGCGCTGGACGTGGGCGTGGACAACAGCCTGCTGTGGATCGTCGGGCTGGCGATTGCCGGCATGCTGTTCGTGATTCCGACGGCGGGCGAGGTGCCCATCGTGCAAGCCGCGCTGTCGCTTGGCATGGCGGCCGGGCCCGCGGCGGCGCTGCTGGTGACCTTGCCGCCCATCAGCTTGCCGTCGCTTGCCATGGTCTATCGGTCGTTCCGGCGCACCGAGCTGGCGCTGCTCATGGGCGGCGTGGTGGCGCTCGGGGTGGGCGCGGCCGGACTGGCCATTGCGCTTGGCTTCTGATCGGGTCAACCCCGCACAGCCCCGATGCAATGAAGAACGACGTCGCCGCCCGGCGGCGACATGACGGCGGCTTTGCCGCCATGACGGGTCATGGCCGCCGCAGGCGACCGTCATCGAAGCGCCCCGGGGTCATGCCGCAGCGCAGCGGCGGCAGTCATTGCGCCAGACGTCGGGTTTAATCGAAGGCCTCAGGGCCGCGTGACCTCGTGCGCGGCCGTCCATGGGAGCGCACATGATTTCTCTGGCTCAACTCGTCACCCAGGTGGATGCGTCCACGCCGTTGCGAGTGCCGTCCAACTGGCTGCAGGGACGCACGGCGTACGGCGGCGTCACCACGGCGCTGGCGCTGCAGGCGGCGCTGCACGCGGTGCCGGATTTGCCGCCGCTGCGCTCGGGCCATGTCTCGTTCATCGCGCCAGCAGTCGAGGCGCTGACGTTTCGGCCGGAGATGCTGCGCCGCGGCAAGTCCGTGGCGTCGATGTCGGTCGACGTGCGCTCCGAGGACGTGCTGGCCGCGCGCGTGGCGCTGGTGTTCGGGCAGGCGCGCGCGAGCCGCATCGCGCACGACTTCTCCGAGCGGCCACCGGTCGAAGGGCCGCAGGCGTACCCTGCGCTCACGCCGGAAGAAAGACGCGTGGGCCCGGTATTTGCGCAGAATTTCGACATCCGTCCCGCAGGTGGCTCGCGTCTGATGTCGGGCGCCGCGCACCCGGAACTGCTGATGTGGATGAAACATGTCGACGCCGCTGGCGTGGACCCGACGGTCGCTCTGGTGGCGCTGGCCGATGGTTTGCCGCCCGCGGCCTACACCAGCTTCACCGAGCGCGCGCCGATCAGCTCGGTCACCTGGACGTTCGATTTGCTGCAGCCGGACCTGAAGGGCGAGTGGTTCCTGCTGCGCGCGTTCAGCAGGCACAGCAGCGCCGGCTATTCCGTGCAGGACATGGAAATCTGGGATGAAAGCGGCCGCTCGGTGCTGTGGGGGCGGCAAATGATTGCGATCTTCACCTGACGCAATCGGTTGACTTGGCGACGGCTGGCCGCCGCGTCGTCACAGCCACTTGACGAGCAAGCTGACCACCAGGCTCAGCACCACGGTGCTCGCCAGCGGAATCGACCATGTGCGTCCGAACCACCGGAATTCGAGGTCTCCGGGCAGGCGCCCGATGCCGAGCTTGCGCAGGAATGGCGCAAGGCCATTGAGCGCGACCAGCGCGACGAAGATGGCGAGCAGCCAGCGGATCATCGCGGTCCCTGGCTACAGCCGGTGAATGCGGTCGCCGGTGATGAAGCCGCAGGCGTCCCACTCGGCTTGCGCGGCGACGCCGATGACCTTGAACAACTCGCCCATTTCGTGCTCGTTCACCAGCTTCAGCGCGCGCGAGCGCTCCGCGATGGAGGCGTTTTGCATCAGCTCCGACAGGCCGCAATTCAGCAGGAAACGCCCTTGCGAGGTGTAGCCCAGCACCGTGAGTCCGGCGTCCTGCGCGGCCAGCGCGATGCCGGTGAAATCGACGTGCGCCGTGATGTCCTTCTGCCCTACGTCGGCCAGCGGGTTGTCATCCATGCGGTGCGCGTGGTGGCACACCAGCGTTCCGCTGGCGCGCTGCGCGTGGTAGTACTCGGCTTCGGGAAAGCCGTAGTCGATGAAAAACGCCGCGCCGTGCTGCAGGCGCTCCGCAATGGTGCGCATGAAGGCTTCAGCCTGCGGGTGGATTTCGGTGACGTAGTCGTCGCCGCCCTCGATCCCGATCGGCGGGCGCAGCGCGGTCGGGCGATCGGCCCAGAAAAAAAGCGGTTCGGCGGCTTGCAGGCTCACGCCGCGTTCGAACCAGGCGCCATCGCGGCGCGCCAGCAGCTTGACGGGCATGGCATCCAGCACTTCGTTGCCGACGATCACCCCGCTCATGGCGTCGGGCAGGGCCTCGGCCCAGCGCACGCGATCGCCGAAAGGCGCGAGGCGCTGCTGCTGCAGGCCGCGCAGCGCGCCCGAAACGTCGACGATGGTGTAGCGCCGCACCGCCGTTTCGGACTGTTCAGCGGCGCGCAGAAGCTGCTCGGCCAGGGCACCGGAACCGGCGCCGAATTCCCAGATCTCGTCGGTCTGCGTGGCCTGCAGTGCTTCGCTCACTTGGCGCGCCAGCGCCGCGCCAAAGAGCGACGAGAGTTCGGGCGCCGTCACGAAGTCGCTGCCGTCTTCGGCGAACCAGCCAAACTTGGGCGAGCGGCGCGCGTAATAGCCCAGGCCCGGCTGGTACAGCGCCAAGTGCATGAAGCGGTCGAACGGCAGCCAGCCGCCGGCGTCGCCGATGGCGCGGGCGATGTGCTGGGTGAGTTCGCTGGCGGCGGATGAATCGGCAGCGGGAATGGACGGGACGGGCACGCGCCGATTGTCCCCGATCACCCGGTTCGCGCGGATGCTTTTCGCTGGGACGCAGGCGTGGTTTTCACGCCGTTGCGGCGACCCACCGCGCTATACTGGACCGCGAACAGCGCCGATTTGCCTCTGCTTGCGGGCGCTGCGGAACGAGTTGAAACGTTCCGGCATAAATACGGCTAAATCGAGACGCTGGCAACCTGGTTTCGATTCGACGAGGCCGGGTTTTTTTATTGCCATGTCCCTGATCGCCACGCCGCACACCCAGCATTTCGACGCGCCGCTCGCGCTGCGAAGCGGTGCCGCGATCGCGCACTACGACCTGGTGTATGAAACCTACGGCACGCTCAATGCCGGGCGCAGCAACGCGGTGCTGATTTGCCACGCGCTCAACGCCTCGCACCACGTGGCCGGGGTGTATGCCGACGATCCGGGCAACGAAGGCTGGTGGAGCAACATGGTGGGCCCGGGCAAGCCGGTCGATACCAACCGCTTTTTCGTGGTCGGCATCAACAACCTGGGCTCCTGCTTCGGCTCCACCGGGCCGATGGATGCCAATCCCGAAACCGGCGAAATTTACGGCGCGAACTTTCCGGTGCTGACGGTCGAAGATTGGGTGGCCGCGCAAGCGCTCTTGATCGAGACGCTGGGCATCACGCAACTCGCAGCCGTCATGGGCGGCAGCCTGGGCGGCATGCAGGCGCTTTCCTGGACGCTGCAATACCCCGACCGCGTGTGCCATGCCGTGGTGGTGGCCAGCGCACCGAACCTGTCGGCCGAGAACATCGCTTTCAACGAAGTGGCACGGCGCGCCATCAGCACCGATCCCGATTTTCACGGTGGCGATTTCTACCGCTTTGGCGTGGTGCCGGCGCGCGGCTTGCGCATCGCCCGCATGATCGCCCACATCACGTACTTGAGCGACGACGTGATGAACCAGAAGTTCGGCCGCGCGCTGCGCGATGCCGTGGCGCAAAACCCGGACGGCTACAAGTTCAGCACGCAGGACGTGGAGTTCCAGATCGAGAGCTATCTGCGCCACCAGGGCGACAAGTTCAGCACCTATTTCGACGCCAACACGTATTTGCTGATCACGCGCGCGCTCGACTACTTCGATCCGGCTCGGGTCCACGGTGGCGATCTGACGAAAACGCTGGCGCCCACGCAGGCCAAATTCCTGCTGGCGAGCTTCAGCACCGACTGGCGCTTTCCGCCGCCGCGCTCGCGCGAAATCGTGAAGGCCCTGCTGGAAAACCGGCGCGACGTGAGCTACGCGGAAATCGACGCGCCGCACGGCCACGACGCGTTCCTGTTGACCGACGAGCGCTACCTGAACGTGGTGCGCAGCTATTTCGACGGCATTGAAAGGGGGCTGGCATGAGCGCGCCGGGTCGTTTCCAAGCGCGCATCCCGCGGTGCGCGGCGCGGAGGGGGTTCCAGTGAGCGATCCCTTCCTCGTCGAGACCATTGCCGCGCTGGTACCGCAAGGCGCGCACGTGCTCGATCTGGGCTGCGGCGACGGCGCGCTGCTGGAGCTGCTGCAGCGCACCAAGGGTTGCAATGGCTACGGCATCGAAATCGACGATGCCAACGTGCTGGCCTGCGTGCGGCGCGGCGTGAACGTGCTGCAGCTCAACCTGCATCAAGGCCTGGCCGCGTTCCAGGACCAGAGCTTCGACGTGGTGCTGCAGATCGACACGCTGCAGCACCTGCGCAACGCCGAAGCCATGCTGCTGGAGACGGCGCGCGTGGGCCGAACGGGCATCATCGCCTTCCCCAACTTTGCCCACTGGCCGAATCGGCTGAGCGTGGCGCGCGGCCACATGCCGGTCACGCGCCGCATGCCGTACGCGTGGTACGACACGCCGAACATTCGCGTGGGCACCTTCAAGGACTTCGCGGCGCTGGCGCGCAAGCACAACTTGCGCGTCCTCGATGCCTTCGGCCTGCAGGACGGCCGGATGGTGCGGCAGTGGCCGAACTTGCGCGCCAGCACAGCGGTGTTCAAGCTGGCGCGACAGGCCAGTTGATCCCGCGCGGTGGCCCCGCTTTGTTGCACTGGATGACGTGAATCGGGCCGCGCTCCAAACCTTGTTCCGGAGCGGCAACACGGCGGTGCTCGAGTTCAGCGATGGCCAGCGTGTTTTCCATGGCATTCCAAGCAAAGGTCAAAGGGCAATACCCCGTCAATACCGAAAACGGTACGGCTCAATCGGAGAAATGGATTCTCGGCTCGGTCAGTTGACGGTTCTGCCCGGGTGCGGGTGGGTTCGAGGTGATGGACGGTGCGCGGCCCTTGAACGCGGGACCGACGCGACGCATCTAACCCGCGGGGCGCACCAATCGGCGTGCCCGGCGCAAAAAAAGGAGACAGCGTCATGACCAGCGAAGTTGACGTTTCCGAACTGCGCGCTTATGTGAGTTCGCTCGAACTCGTGATTTCGTCGCTGGTGGTCACGCACCACGACAAGACCCTGCTCGCATCCAAACTCGCAGAAGTGGCGCTTTCGCTTCATCCCGGTGGAGCCCAGACCGCGCACGGGAGTCCGCAGGCCAGTGCCGCGAACTACGACACGGTGATGAGCTATGCGCGCTTGGCCGAGGACGCCCTTGGGCACGACTACCGGCGCGCCGACGGCCATCGCACGCCGCGCTGACGCGCCGCGCTGTTGCGCGGCCCATCTGTTCCGGGAACGGGTGAGCAAAACCGACGAGGCGTTGCTCACTGCAGTCCGGTTGCCTGTTGCAGCCGACGGGTCGCATCGCGCGCTTCAGTGCGCGATTTCTTCGAGGTGCCGGCCCACGGTCTTCGGCCCCCAGATGCCGACCGCGAGCACCACGACGAGAACGAAGAACCAGATGAACGTGAACGTCGGCACCAGCCCCTTGGGCAGGAAGTACGTGGCGATGATCGCGACCCAGAGCGAGGTCGAGATGCGGCTGACCGAGTAGACCGTGCCCGCGGCCATAGAGCGCACGCGCGTCGGGAACAGTTCGGACTCGAAGGTGTGCTCGAAGTTGGAGAAATTCCACAGGCAGAACGCCGTCAGGAAGCCGAAGATCACGGTGGCCGTTTCGCTGTTCGCGGTGGCAAACAGCGTGCCGAATATGCCGGCCAGGATGGTCGTGCCGACGATGCCCCACTTGCGGTCGACCTTGTCGATGAACGACATGTTGACGATGCTGCCGAGGAAGAAGCCGAGAAAAATGATCATCGTGAACAGCAGCGAGTGCGCGAGGGTGATGCCCTTGTGCACCAGGAACGTCGGCGCCAGGGCGGTGAAACCGTAGAAGATGCCGGTCTGGAAGAACTCGAATACCAGCATCATGATGGTGCGGCTGCGGAGTTGCGGACCGAACAGCTCGCGCCACTTGCCGCGCTGCAGGTTGGAGGCCAGCCGCAGCCGCGGTTCGGGCAACTCGGTGAGGTTGTATTGCTGCAAGGCCTGCTGCTCCATGCTGGCGACGATCTGCTCGGCTTCATCGTGCCGGCCTTGCGCCGCCAACCAACGCGGCGACTCGGGAATGCGCAGCCGGAAATACCAGGCGATCAGCGCCAGCACGCCGATGATCCAAAAGAGCGCGCGCCAGGAGTACGCGCCTGGTTCGGGGTGCGAGACCAGGTACGCCATGCCCACCAGGATCGGCGCCGCCAGCACCGCGAGCGTGTACACCGACGCGATGCGCTTGCCGCGTTGCTTGCCCGGGAAAATCTCGGCGGTGTAGGTATCGACCAGCGGGAATTCACCGCCCACGCCGATGCCGGCAATGAAGATGAAGAGCGCAATCCACAGCGGGTGCGACAGGAAGCCGGCAACGATCAGCCCGGCCGCGAAAATCAGCAGATCCCAAGAAAACAGGGTGCGTCGGCCAAAGCGGTCGGCCAGATAGCCGATGGAAAAGCTGCCGACGAATTCGCCGACGAAGAATGCGCTCGGCACGATGTAGGCGCTCTCGGCCGCCGAGAGGTGCAGCACGTGCGCCATGATGGCGAGCATGGCGCCGTTGCCCAGCAGCATCATCGATTCCACGAACTCGCCGCCGGCCACCATGAAAATGAAGTTGCGGTGCGTGTGCGTGAACGGTATTCGCTCCAGTCGCCCGATGATGTTGGCGCCCTGATCGTTTCCTGCTTGGCTCATTTTGTCTCCTTGCGGGCCGCGTTGCTTGAACACGGCGCGCGGCTACCCTCACCTCTTCCAGTTCGTTTGCCGCGGCGGCCGGGATGCCTGCCACGCCAATTCCAGCGCGTGTCCCGCGTGTAGGCCGCTCCGGCTTGCGCAGCCACGCCTCGCGCCTGCGGCCAGCCCGAACGTGCGTGCCCGCTCGCCGGCAACCATCGGGCGTGCGGCGCCGGGACTTAGCACACGTCTCCGCGCGGCCGTTGCGGCCGCCCGCCTGCTGATTCGATAACCTCCAGACGATCCCACCCGCTTGAGTTTTTCGCTTCGTTCACTTCGACCTGCCTTGAGTCGAGTGCGGCTCAAATCAATGGGTTGGACAAAGGTTTCGCAGCATTCGTTCAGTTTTCCAGTGCGATGGCTGCACAGGGCGGCGCCCTGGCGGTCAACAGCCGGTGCTTCAGTCCCGGTTTTGGTCAAAGAACGGGCCGATCACCCGGAAGCGGATGTTGCAGCCGATCGGAATTTGCGCCGCCAGATCAAGGTGGGGCCGCGCGACCACCGCGATCACTGGATAGCCGCCGGTGAGCGGATGGTCGGCCAAGAACAGCACCGGCTGCCCGCTCGCGGGCACTTGAATGGCGCCGGTCATCGTGCCTTCGCTCGGCAACTCATCGTGCCGCGCGCGTTGCAGCGGCGCCAGGCCCTCAAGTCGCATGCCGACCCGGTCGCAGCGCGGCGTGACGCGCCACGGCTGTTGCGTGAGCAAATCGATCGCGTCGGGGGAAAACCAGTCGGTGCGCGGGCCGAGTGCGACATCCAGCACCACGGTGTCGCCCCGTTGGGGCAGTGTTCGGGGCGCTTCGGTCGGCTGTCCGGGCTTGCGCAGCGCGCGCGCCGCGATGGCATCGCCCACCGCGATGTGTGCTTTGGCGCGCAATGGCGGCGGCCCGATTTTTGCCAGCGTGTCGGTGCTGCAGCTTCCGAGCACGGCGCCGACGCGCCAGCCGCCGCGCGCGGCGACGTAGCAGCGCACGCCGGCGCTGGCGTGGCCGAGTTTCAGCACATCGCCGTCCGCCAGGGGGATGGCCTGCGCTGGCGAGGCCACGCGTTCGCGCCCATCCGCTGCGGTCACGCTCAAGGCGACGCTGGCGCCGCTTGCGGCCAGCAGGACGCCGTCGCCGTGCGCCCGCAGCGTCAAGCCGCCCAAGGCGTTTTCGAGCACCGCCGCATCGGCGGGATTGCCGACCAACCGATTGGCCTCGCGCAGGGCGCTCCGGTCGAGCGCGCCGGAAGCCGAAACGCCGAGTTGCGCCTGACCCGGCCGGCCCCCGTCCTGGACCAGCGTTTGCAGGCCCGGTTGGACGATTTCGATCACTTGCCTGGCGCGTGGCAGCGCGAGCACGCGCTTTTTCTGGGGTGCCTTGGCTGCAACCGATGGCGGGAGGTTGACCCGTCCGCCCGGCGCGTCCGCGTCGACGAATTGCACCTGCATACCCGGCTGGATCAGCGCCGGCTCGGCGCGCGCCATGTCCCACATCGCCAGATCGGTCATGCCGATCAATTGCCAGCCGCCGGGGCTGTCGTGCGGATAAACGCCGCTCAAATTCCCGGCCAGCGCGACCGACCCGGCAGGCACCTGCACGCGCGGCGTGGCGCGGCGCGGGATAGAGGCAAAGCACGGGTCGCCGTCGGCCAGGTAGACGAAACCGGGCGCAAAGCCGGCAAAGGCCGCTTGCCAGGGCTGGCCGGTGTGGCGCGCGGCGACTTCACGTTCGGACAGGTGCAGCAGCCGCGCCACCTCGGCCAGATCGTCTCCGCGGTAATGCACGGGAATTTCGACGCTGCGCTGCGCCGCGCTGGCAGCGGCCGCAGGAGCAGCCGCGGCGCGGCCGCGATCCGTGAGCGCGGCCAGCAACCGCGCGCGCGTGATCGCGGCGGGGTCGTGGCGCACCAACACCGTACGCGCGGCCGGAATGCATTCCTCGACGCCCGCAATCGACTGCGCGCCGATGGCGCGGTACAGCGCCAGCGCCTGGTCCAGGTCGTCCAGTTCGACCAGCAGCGCGCAGTCGCCGGCGGAGAGGAAACGCATGGCGTCAGGCGTCGGCAGGCGCGGCAAAGGGCCGCAACTCGATGCCCTCCTGCTCGAAGCGCTGGCGCAGGCGCTGCGCCATGTGCACGGCGCCGGGGCTGTCGCCGTGCACGCAGATCGAATCGGCCTGCAGCGCCACGGCGTTGCCATTGATCGACGGCAGGGTGCCGGTGCGCACCAGGCGCAGCATGCGCTCGGCGATCGCCTCGGGATCGTGCAGCACGGCGCCCGGCAGGCGGCGCGAGACCAGCGTGCCGTCGTCGTTGTAGCCGCGATCGGCGAAGGCTTCCGATATGACCCGCAGGCCGCGCTGGCGCGCGCGTTCGACCAGCGGGGCGCCGGCCAGCACCACCAAGGCGAGCTTTCCGCCCAGGGCCAGCAGCGCATCGATCACGTCGTCTGCCTGGCGCTCATTGTGCGCGATGGTGTTGTAGAGCGCGCCGTGCGGCTTGACGTAGCGCACCGCGGTGCCGGCCGCTGCCGCCAGCCCTTGCAGCGCGCCGATCTGGTAGATCACGTCGCCCACCAGTTCGCGGCTGGTGGGGTCCATGTTGCGCCGGCCAAAACCCGCCAGGTCGCGGTACGCCACGTGCGCGCCGATCACCACGCCACGTTGCGCGGCAGCGCGCAAGGTATCGAGGATGCCCGCCGGATCACCGGCATGGAAGCCGCACGCCACGTTGGCGCTGGTGACCACGTCCAGCATGGCGGCGTCGTCGCCCATGCGCCAGGCGCCGAAGCTCTCGCCCAAGTCGCTGTTGATGTCCATGGTGTCCTGCCTTTCGTGGCTCGTCCGCAGCGCCCGAGCCGGGGAGAAGACCTGCCTCCGCCGCTACTTGGCCTGTTGCACGGCGCTGGCGGCGACGGCGGGATTGCGTTTGAGGTCGCCCAGGCTGATCAACGCGCGCCCCTTGGTTTCCGGCAGCATCACGATGCAAATCAGCGCCAGCACATAGGCCCCACCCGCGAATACGCCGATGGCCATGCCGAGCCCCATTCGCTGGCTGAGGAAACCGATCAGCGTGGGAAACAGCGCGCCAACGCCTCGGCCGAAGTTGTAGGTGAACCCCTGCCCATTGGCGCGGATCTCGGTCGGAAACAACTCGGTCAGATAGGCGCCCATGCCGCTGAAGATGCCGGACGCGGCAAACCCCAGCGGGAAGCCCATGATCAGCATGGAGGTGTCATTCAGGGGTACCTGGGTATAGAAGTAAACCGCCAAGCAGCACAGGATGGCGAAAATGATGACGTTGGCGCGCCGGCCGAGCTTGTCGGTGAGCCACGCGCCCACCAGATAGCCGCAGAACGAGCCCAGGATGATCACCAGCAGGTAGCCGCCGGTGCCGATCACGGACAGGTGCCGCACCGTCTTTACGTAGGTGGGCAACCAGGTGGTCACGCCGTAGTAGCCGCCCTGAATGCCGGTGCAGAGCAGCGCTGCCAGCACCGTGGTTTTCAGCACCGAGGGCGAAAAAATGGTCCAGAACGAGTATCTCGTCGCGGTTTTCTCTTCCCGCGCCTTGGCCGCCGTGAAGATTTCCGGGTCGCGCACGTGCAGGCGGATGTAGAGCGCAAGCAGCGCCGGAATCGCGCCCACCCAGAACAGCGCGCGCCAGGCCCACTGTTCCGGGAAGACGGTGAAGAAGAGCGCGAACAGGATGGCCGCGACCCCCCAGCCAATGGCCCAGCCGCTTTGCACCGTGCCCACGGCCTTGCCACGGTGCGCGGAGCTAATGACTTCGCCCATCAGTACGGAGCCCACCGCCCATTCGCCGCCGAAGCCCAGGCCCTGCAGCGCGCGGGTAATGAAGATCTGCTCGAAGTTCTGCGTGAAGCCGGTGGCCACCGTGCAGAGCGAAAACCACAGCACCGTGGCCTCGAGCACGCGCACGCGGCCGTAGCGGTCGGCCAGAATGCCCGCGCCCCAGCCGCCGATGGCCGAGAACAGCAGCGTCACCGTTCCCAGGATGCCGGCCTCGCCGGCACTCATGCCCCACAGCTTCATCAGGGTAGCGATGACGAACGTGTAGACCATGTAGTCCAGCGCGTCGATGCCCCAGCCCAGGAACGACGCCTTGAAAACGCGCTTGCCGTTGGTGTCGAGTTCCTTGTACCAATCGAGAGCCATGGTTGTCACCTCGTTGCTTTGGGCGCCTGTGCGGGCGGAAAGCCGTACAAACGCTCGGGATTGTTCACCAGAATCCGCTGCCGTTGCAACGGATCGGGTGCCCACGTGGCAAGCAGATTGCGCAGCCGCCCCGTGTTGGGCATGCGCGGAATGGCGACGTGCGGCCAGTCGCTGCCCCACAGCATGCGGTCGGGCGCCGCTGCGATCAGCGTCTGAGCCCACGGCACGACGTCGTCGAAGTCCTGGTCGAAGCGCGTGCTGATGCGATAGGCGCCGGACAGTTTCACCCACCAGCCCAGGTCACGCACGCACTGCATCAGGGCGCGAAAACCGGCGCTTTGCAGCCCCTCGGCGACGGGCATGTGGCCCATGTGGTCGATGACGCACGGCAGCGTGAGCTTTTCGAGCCGGGGCATGAGCGGCGGCAGGTCGCGCGCGTCCACCAGAAACTGCAAATGCCAGCCCAGTGGGGCGATGCGCTGGGCCAGCGTTTCGAGCGCGGCAAATCCCACGCCGCCGCCAAACAGCACGTTGATACGCAAGCCGCGCACGCCGGCCGCGTGCAGCGCTTCGAGTTCGCGGTCGGAAACGTCGGCAGCGACCACGGCCACGCCGCACAATCGGTCCGGATGCCGGCGCAGCGCTTCGAGCAGCAGGCGGTTGTCGGTGCCGTGCACGCTCACCTGGACCAGCACGCCGCGCGCCATGCCGCAGGCGGCAAGCATCGCGAGGTAGGCCTGTTCCGGCGCCGGCGGCGGGGTATAGCTGCGCTCGCTGACAAAGGGGTAGCGCACGCCGTCGCCAATGAGGTGTGCGTGGGTGTCGCAGGCGCCCTCCGGCACGTCGAAGGTGGCGGGTTCGACCTCTGCCAGCGGCGCTAGGCAGGCGTCGTGATCGACCGGCAGCGAGTGGGGTGAGAGCGGCATTCTGGGCGTCTCCGTTTCAGTGTTGGGTCAGCGGCAGGCCGCCGGAGGACAGCGCGCCGTGTGCCGCATGAATGATGCGGTTGTAGCGCTTTCCCCGCCGTTCGGCCGGCATGGCGTGTTTGATCGGCGTTCCGTTGATGCGGGGAACTTCTGCGCCGAGTGCAGCCTGCCGCGGCCCGGCCGCGCCAGGGTTTTTCGGTGCCCAGCGCCCTGGACGGCCTGTCGGGAAACGCCGCGGTGACGCTGGCGCGCGCCGGGCGGAAGGTTTCGACTCGCCCGCGATTCCTGCGCCGCCGCGGCCGCCGTTTTATGCTTGCGCCACGATCCTTTTGAACGGAAATGACGGGAGCACGACTTTGAACACCATCGACCAGCACGCCGCCGCTCTGGCGGCCGGCAAGACCACAGCGCTCGCGCTCGCACAGGCAGCGCTTGCGCGAGCCCGTGATCCCGCCGGCGAAGGCGCACGCGTGTTCACGCGGCTGGACGAGGCGCGGGCGCTGGCCGCCGCGCGCGCCTCCGACGCGCTGCGCTCCGCCGGCATCGTGCGCTCGCCGCTCGAAGGCCTTCCGGTGTCCGTCAAGGACTGCTTCGACATCGCGGGCCAGGTCACCACCGCGGGTTCGGCGGTGCTGAAAGACGCGGCACCGGCCGCGCGCAACGCGCCGGTGGTCGATCGCCTGATCGCCGCGGGCGCGGTGATCGTCGGCCGCACCAACATGAGCGAGTTCGCCTTTTCCGGCCTGGGCATCAACCCGCACTACGGCACGCCGCGCAATCCGTGGGATCGGGCGGGCGGCGGCCGCATCCCGGGCGGCTCCAGCAGCGGTGCCGCGGTGTCCGTGGCCGACGGCATGGCGGTCGTCGGGATCGGCACGGATACCGGCGGTTCGGTGCGCATCCCGTCCGCGCTGTGCGGGTTGACCGGCTTCAAGCCCACGCAGCGGCGCGTGCCGACCACGGGCGTGCTGCCGCTCTCCACGTCGCTCGATTCCATCGGTGGGCTGACCGCGAGCGTGCGCTGCTGCGCCATCGTCGATGCGATTCTCGCGGGCGAGGAACCGGTGCCGCCGGCCATGCGCCCGGTGAAGGACGCGCGCTTCCTGGTACCCGAGAACGTCGTGTTGGATGAACTCGATGCCGACGTGGCCGCGGCGTTCGAGCGCGCCCTTTCGCGCCTGTCGGCCGCCGGCGCGCGCATCACGCATCAGGCCGTTCCCGAACTGGCCGAGTTTTCTGAATTGCACCGGCACGGTACCTTGCCCGCGGCCGAATCCTGGGCCTGGCACCGGGCGCTGCTGGCGCGCGCCGAAGGCCAATATGACCCGCACGTGTCGCATCGCATCCGGCGCGGCGAAAAAATGAATGCCGCTGATTACATCGATTTGCTGGCGGGGCGCAAGCGCTGGATCGCGGCCATGGCAGCGCGCACCGCGGCGTTCGACGCGCTGCTCATGCCCACGGTGGCGTGCGTGGCGCCCAAGGTCGCCGCGCTGGAACCGCCGCACGACGACGCCTACTGGGCCGCCAACCGCCTGATCCTGCGCAACACCACGATCATCAATTTCCTCGATGGCTGCGCGCTGTCGCTGCCGTGCGGGAGCGCCGGCGAGGCGCCGGTCGGGCTGATGCTGGCGGGCATTGCCGGGACCGATCGGGACATCCTGGCCCTGGGCCTGGGCGTCGAAAGTTGCCTCGGCGGCGGGTGACCGGACGAGCCGTCGCGTGGCCGGCTGACGTTGTCGCTCGGCGCCGCCGGCTCGACCCGAATGGTTCGCACGCCGTGCTGCACTGCACGCTGGTGCACCGAAGCGCGCGTTGCCCCAGCCTTGACTCGGGGGAGCGGAACGCCAGGCGCTTGTCCGTCTTGATGCGTACTTGATATCGGTGCCGTCAATCTTGGCGGCAATTTGACGCCGCGGTTTCTAACATTTCATACCGGATCATCGGACGGCGTGGCGTTGTTCCGGGCGGCTGGCGCCGGGATGCGCGCAAAGGGGCATATCGCATGGATTCCCTCATCGTCATTTACTGGCTGGCCGGCGCCGGCGCGATCGGCCTCTTCGTTTATCTGGGCTACGCCTTGCTGCGGCCCGAGAAATTCTGAGGCGCGGTAGCGATGCAAGACCTGTTGTTCGTCGGCCTTGCGGCTGGTTTTTTCGTCGCCACCGCCTGGCTGCTGCTGGCGCTGCGACGGCTTTGAAGGTCTCGCATGGAGCTCAAGATCGTCGAGTTTGTCGTCGTTCTGGCCACGATGACCGGGGCCGCGGTACTCATGGGCCGCTGGTTGGCGCGCGCGTTCGGCGATACCCGCCATTGGGCAGTCGAGCGCCTCTCGTACCGGGCGCTGGGCATCGATCCGGCCGAGCGCATGGGCTGGGCGCGCTATGGCCTCGCGCTGCTGCTGTCGAACGCCGCGATGATGGCGCTGGGCTATCTGCTGTTGCGCCTGCAGGGCGTGCTGCCCTTGAATGACCTGGGCAACCCGGCGCAAACACCCGATCTGGCGTTCAACACCGCCGCTTCGTTCATCACCAACACCAACTGGCAGGCCTACGCGGGCGAGAGCAGTCTGTCGAACGCCACGCAAATGGTGGCGATCACTTTCCTGATGTTCTGCGGCGCCACCACGGGCGTGGCGGCCGCGGGCGGCTTCATCCGCGCGCTGGCGCGCGCGGGCAGCCAGGACCTGGGCAATTACTGGGTGGATTTCATGCGTGTGCTGTGGCGCGTGATGCTGCCGCTCAGCTTCATCCTGGCGCTGGTTTATGTGTGGCAGGGCATTCCGCAGACGCTCGACAGTCAGACCCTCGCCGCCACGGTCGAGGGCGCACGCCAACAGATCGTCCTGGGGCCGGTGGCGAGCCTCGAGACCATCAAGCACATCGGCACCAATGGCGGCGGTTTTTTCAACGCGAACGCCGCGCACCCGTTCGAGAATCCCACGCCGCTGGTCAACCTGCTGCACATCCTGTCGATGCTGCTGATTCCTGCGGCGCTCACCGTCACCTTCGGCACGATGCTGGCGCGGAAAAAGCAGGGTTGGATCTTCTTCGGCGCCTTCCTGATCATGCTCGTCGGCTTCCTGGCGCTGGTCTACGGCGCGGAGCAGGCCGGCAATCCCCTGCTCGCGCGCGCCGGTGCCGACCAGGTGGTCAGCGGCGCGCAGCCCGGCGGCAACATGGAGGGCAAGGAACTGCGCTTCGGCATTGCCGACAGCGCGCTATTCGTCGCCGCCACCACGGCGACGACCGCCGGCTCGGTGAACGCCATGCATGACTCGCTCACCCCGTTGGGCGGCCTGGCACCCCTGGCGCAGATGATGCTCAACAGCGGGTTCGGCGGCGACGGCGTGGGCTTCGTCAACCTCATCCAGTACGCCATCCTCACGGTGTTTCTGGCCGGCATGATGATCGGCCGCACGCCGGAATTCCTGGGCAAGAAGATCGAGGCGCGCGAAATCAAGCTGGTGATGCTCTCGGTGCTCGTACACCCCGCGGCCATCCTTGGTTTGACGGCGCTGGCCTGTTTATGGCCCGAAACGGCGGCGAGCCTCGGCAACCACGGCCCGCACGGGTTTTCCGAAGTGCTTTACGCCTACGCCTCAGGCACGGCCAACAATGGTTCGGCGTTCGCCGGCCTGAACGCCGATACGCCGTTTTTCAACACCACCATCGGCCTGGCGATGCTGGTGGGCCGCTACCTGACGCTGTTGCCCATGCTGGCCGTGGCCGGCGCGCTTGCAGCCAAGAAAACGGTGGCGGCCGGCGCCGGGACCTTTCCCACCGCCACGCCGCTCTTCATGGGGCTGCTGGTGTTCGTGGTGCTGGTGGTGGGCGGGCTCACCTTCCTGCCGGCGCTGGCGCTCGGACCCGTGGTCGAGCAGTTGCAGATGCTGGCCGGCCACGTTTATCCCTGAAGCGAGGCACACGATGGATCCCTCGAACCCCAGTTCCGCTGCGCCCACGGCACCGCCCGAGGCATCGCCCGTCAGCGGCTTGCTGGGCCCTTGTCTGCGCGGCGCCCTGTTCGTGGCCTTGATCACCGGTCTGGCCTATCCCTTGCTCGCCACCGGCGTGGCGCAACTCGCCCTGCCGTATCAAGCCAACGGCAGCCTGATTCGCGAGAACTCGCGGGTCGTGGGCTCCGCGCTCATCGGCCAGCCGTTCACCGCCGAACGCTATTTCCATCCGCGTCCCAGCGCGACCACGGCGCCCGACCCCGAAGACGCGAGCAAGACCGTCGCGTCGCCGTACGACGCCGACGCTTCGTCCGGCAGCAACCTGGGGCCGACCAGCCAGGCGCTGATCGATGCGGTGCGGCAGCGCGTCGCGCACTACCGCCAAAGCAACGGCCTTGCGGCCGATGCGCCCGTGCCGGTGGATGCGGTGACGGCGTCCGCCTCGGGGCTGGACCCGGACATCTCGGTGGCCAACGCCGAGCTGCAGGTCGGTCGTGTCGCCCGGGCGCGCCGGTTGCAGCCCGCCCAGGTGCGGCACCTGGTGCAGATGCTTGTCGAGCCGCGCGTGCTCGGTCTGCTCGGTGAGCCGCGCGTCAATGTGTTGCGCCTGAACCTGGCGCTGGACCGGCTGGCCGCCCGTTCGGGCCATGGCGTGGTCGCGGCCCAATGACATGATGGGAGAGACGCGCCATGGCTGACAAGAAAGTGCGCGCGCTGTTCGATCGCGCCCTCGTGCGCCCGGCGCTGCGCGATGCGCTGCGCAAGCTTGCCCCGCAAGCGCAGTGGCGCAATCCGGTGATGTTCGTGGTGTACCTGGGCGCCATCCTGACCTCGGTGCTGTTTTTCCAGGCGCTGGGCGGCCACGGGGAGGCGCCGGCCGGATTCATCCTGGCGATCGCGCTGTGGCTGTGGTTCACGGTGCTGTTTGCCAACTTCGCCGAGGCGCTGGCCGAGGGGCGCAGCAAGGCCCAGGCGGCCAACCTGCGCCGCCTGAAGACGCAAACCTGGGCCAAGAAGCTGCAGGGCGGCGAATACACCGGCGGGCGCGTGCGTGATCCATCCGGCTGGGCGCGGGTCGCGGCCGACAGCTTGCGCCAGAGCGACATCGTGCTGATCGAGGCGGGCGACGTGATCCCGGCCGACGGCGAAGTCATCGATGGCGTCGCCTCGGTCGATGAATCGGCCATCACCGGCGAATCGGCGCCGGTGATCCGCGAAGCGGGCGGCGATTTCTCGGCCGTGACCGGCGGCACGCGCGTGCTCTCGGACTGGATCGCGGCGCGTGTGACGGCGAACCCGGGCGAAACCTTCGTCGATCGCATGATCGCCATGGTCGAGAGCGCGAGCCGCCGTAAAACGCCCAACGAAATCGCGCTCACCATCCTGCTGGTGGGGCTGACGCTGGTGTTTCTGCTGGTCATCGTCACCCTGCGGCCGTTTTCATCGTTTGCCGTGGCGCAGGCGGGCGCGGGCAGCGTGGTCAGCGTGACGGTGCTGGTGGCGCTGCTGGTGTGCCTGATCCCGACCACCATCGGCGGGCTCCTGAGTGCCATCGGCGTGGCCGGGATGAGCCGCATGATGCAGGCCAACGTCATCGCCACGTCGGGCCGCGCGGTGGAGGCGGCGGGCGACGTGGACGTGCTGCTGCTGGACAAGACCGGCACCATCACCTTGGGCAATCGCCAGGCCAGTGCCTTTTTGCCCGCCCGGGGGGTGAGCGAGCAGCAACTGGCCGACGCGGCGCAGCTCGCTTCGCTGGCCGACGAAACGCCCGAGGGCCGCAGCATCGTGGTGCTGGCCAAGCGGAAGTTCAATTTGCGCGAGCGCGACGTGGAGAAGCTGGGCGCGCATTTCGTGCATTTCACGGCGCAAACCCGCATGAGTGGCGTCGACCTGGCGGGCGGCCGCGTCATCCGCAAGGGCGCGGCCGACGCCATCCGCAGGCACGTCGAAGCGCTCGACGGCCGCCTGGCGCCCGAGTTGCAGCAAATCGTCGACGCGGTGGCGCGCCGCGGCGCCACCCCGCTGGTGGTGGCCGAAGGCCGGCGCGCGCTCGGCGTGGTGGAACTGAAAGACGTCGTCAAGGGCGGCATCAACGAGCGCTTTGCCGAGTTGCGCCGGATGGGGATCAAGACGGTGATGATCACCGGCGACAACCGCCTCACGGCGGCGGCCATCGCCGCCGAGGCAGGCGTCGACGACTTTCTGGCCGAAGCCACGCCGGAAGCCAAGCTGGCGCTGATCCGCGACTATCAGGCGCGGGGCCAGCTGGTGGCCATGACCGGAGACGGCACCAACGACGCGCCGGCGCTGGCGCAAGCCGACGTGGCCGTGGCCATGAACACCGGCACCCAAGCCGCCAAGGAAGCCGGCAACATGGTCGATCTGGACAGCAACCCGACCAAGCTG
Organism: Burkholderiaceae bacterium; assembly: GCA_004299095.1. GTDB lineage: Bacteria > Pseudomonadota > Gammaproteobacteria > Burkholderiales > Burkholderiaceae_C > Ottowia. The sequence continues at coordinate 34,901 of SCQQ01000086.1, forward strand.
ATCGAGATCGTCGAGACCGGCAAGCAGATGCTGATGACGCGCGGCGCGCTCACCGTCTTCAGTGTCGCCAACGACGTGGCCAAGTACTTCGCCATCGTTCCGGCGGCGTTCGTCAGCACCTACCCGCAACTGGACGCGTTGAACGTGATGCGGCTCGCGAGCCCCGAGTCGGCCATCCTGTCGGCGGTGGTCTTCAACGCGCTCATCATCGTGCTCCTGATCCCGCTGGCGCTCAAAGGGGTGGCTTATCGCGCCGTCGGCGCGGCGGCCCTGCTGCGGCGCAACGTGCTCCTCTACGGCGTCGGCGGCCTGATCGTCCCGTTCGTCGGCATCAAGGGGATCGACGTGGTGCTCGCCGCGCTGGGGCTGGCGTGACCGGCGGGCCGCTTGTCGCGTGCAGAATCCACGGCGTCGAACCGAGTGCAGATCATGGCCACCCCCGACCCCACGCGCGACGCCGAGCAGCGCCCCGATCCGGACGCCCTGGTCGCGCGCGCGCAGCAGGAGGAACCGCAGCGCGGGCGGCTGAAGATCTTTTTCGGCGCTTCGGCCGGCGTGGGCAAGACCTATGCCATGTTGTCGGCGGCGCACGCCTCCCTGGCGCAGGGGACGCCGCTGATCGTCGGGCTGGCCGAGACGCACGGCCGCGCCGAAACCCAGGCCTTGCTTGTTGGTTTGCCGCGACTGCCGCTCAAGGAACTGCCGCACCGCGGCCGCGTGCTGCAGGAATTCGACCTCGACGCCGCCCTGGCCTTCGGCGCCGCTCATGCCGGTGGCCCGCAGGCGCCGCTGGTGCTGCTGGACGAGCTGGCGCACAGCAACGCGCCCGGCTCGCGCCATCCCAAGCGCTGGCAGGATGCGCAGGAACTGCTGGCCGCTGGCATCGACGTGTGGAGCACGATGAACGTGCAGCACCTCGAAAGCCTGAACGACGTGGTCGGCGGCATCACCGGGATTCACGTTTGGGAGACGGTGCCCGACACGCTGTTCGACGCGGCCGCAGAGGTGGTGGTGGTCGATCTGCCGCCGGACGAACTGCTGGCGCGGCTCGCGGCCGGCAAGGTTTACATCGCGGCGCAGGTCGAGCACGCCGCCGCCCACTTCTTTCGCAAAGGCAATCTGATCGCGCTGCGCGAACTGGCGCTGCGCCGCACGGCCGATCGCGTGGACAGCCAGATGCAGCACTGGCGCCGCACCGGCCGCGGCGGTGCGGTGGGTCAACCGGTCTGGGCCACGCGCGATGCGCTGCTGGCCTGCGTCGGCCCCGGCGCGGGCGGCGAGGTGGTGGTGCGCACCGCGGCGCGGCTTGCGGCACGCACCGAACTGCGGTGGCACGCCGTGTTCGTCGACGCGCCGGCAGGGCAGCACGTGCGTGCCGCGGAGCGTCAGCAGGCGCTGCAAGCGCTCGAACTGGCGCGGGAATTGGGTGCAACCACGGCCACCCCTTCGGGCGTCGACGTGGTGGAAACGCTGGTGCATTACGCGCGCGAGCGCAACCTGTCGCGCTTCGTGTTGGGCCGCCGCCCCGGGCGACGCCGCTGGCGGGCGGCGCTGACCGAACGCCTGGCCGAGTTGACGCCCGACATGGACGTGCTGCAGGTGCCGCTCGCAAGAACCGGGTGGGACGGGTTCGGCCGCGAGGCGGTCGAGGGGCGTTCGGCCGGTGTTCCCTGGCGGGGCTACGCCGCCGCGGTGGTCGCTTGCGGCCTTGTGACCCTGATCGCGACGCTTCTGAACGGTGCCCTTGCGGTGACCAACGTGGTGATGCTGTTCCTGTTGCCGACCGTGGGCGTGGCGCTGCGCCATGGTCGCGGGCCGGCGCTGCTCGCGGCTTTCCTGGGCGTGGCGCTGTTCGACTTCTTTTTCGTGCCACCGGTCCTGTCATTCGCGGTCGGCGACGTGCAATACCTGATCACTTTTGCCGTCATGCTGGCGGTGGCGCTGGTGATCGGCCAGCTCACGGCGGGCCTGCGCGCGCAGGCGCGTGCCGCCCGTGGCCAGGAGCGGCGCATGCGCGAGCTCTACCAGATGGCGCGCGAGTTGTCGGCCGCGCTGCTGCCGGAACAGGTCGGCGAAATCAGCGCGCGTTTCCTGTCGGCCGAATTCTCGGCCCGCTCGGGGCTGCTGGTGGCCGACGACGAGGGCCATCTGCACGCCCAGCCCGGCGCCAACGCCGAGCTCGACATGGCGGTGGCGCAATGGTGCTTCGACAAAGGCCGTGCGGCCGGACGCGACACCGACACGCTGCCGGCGAGCGCTTGCCTGACGCTGCCGCTGAAGGCGCCGATGCGGCTGCGCGGCGTGCTGGCGGTGCAGCCGGCGCAGACCACGCTGCTCACGCCCGAGCAGCGCCAGTTGCTGGACACCTGCGCGTCGTTGCTGGCGATCTCGCTGGAGCGCATCCATTACGTCCGGGTGGCGCAACGCAGCACCGTGCAAATCGAATCCGAACGCCTGCGCAATTCGCTGCTGGCGGCGATTTCGCACGATTTGCGCACGCCGCTCGCGGCCATGGTGGGCTTGGCCGACACGCTGGCGCTGGCGCGGCCGCCGCTCGGCGAGCCGCAGGCCGGCGTCGCGCAGGCCATCCGCGCCTCGGCGCAACGCATGAGCGAGCTGGTGAACAACCTGCTTGACATGGCGCGACTGGAATCGGGCGCGGTCCGGTTGCGGCGCGAGTGGCAACCGCTGGAGGAGGTGGTGGGCAGCGCGCTTGCGGCCTGCGCGCAGGCCGTCGACGGCCGGCAAGTGGACGTGAAGCTGGCGCCCGACCTGCCGCTGCTTCACCTGGACGCGGCGCTGTTCGAGCGCGTGTTCGCCAATCTGCTGGAAAACGCCGCCAAGTACACGCCGGCAGGCACCCCCCTGCGCATCGCCGCCGAGGTCGAGGGCGACACGGTGCGCATCACCCTGGACGACGACGGCCCCGGCCTGCCAACCGGGCGCGAGGAGGCCGTGTTCGAAAAATTCGAACGTGGCAGCAAGGAGGCTGCGGCCCCGGGCGTCGGACTGGGGCTCGCGATCTGCCGCGCCATCGTGCAGGCGCATGGGGGGCGAATCCATGGCGAGAACCGGATCGAGAACGACCGCGTCGCGGGCGCGCGTTTCGTCATCACGCTGCCGCGCGGCGAGCCGCCGCAAGACGATGGCAGCCAACTCGTGCCCGTGCCGGATGCGCCATGAACGAACGCATCCTGATCGTCGAGGACGAGGCCAACATCCGCCGCTTCGTGCGGCTCACGCTGGCCGCCGAGGGCTATGAGGTGTTCGAGGCGGCGAGCCTGCAGCGCGGCCTGATCGAAGCCGGCACGCGCAGGCCCGACGCCGTGGTGCTGGATCTCGGCCTGCCCGACGGCGACGGGATCGATCTGATCCGCGACGTGCGCACCTGGTCGGCCGCGCCCATCATCGTGCTGTCCGCGCGCGTGAGCGAGGCCGACAAGATCGCGGCGCTCGACGCCGGCGCCGACGACTACCTGGTCAAGCCTTTTGGCGCCGGTGAGTTGTTGGCGCGCGTGCGCGCGCAACTGCGCCGCTGGCGCGAGCAAACCCCGGGCGGCGAGCCGTTGATCAGTTTCGGCGATGTGACCGTCGACTTGACCGGGCACAGCATCCGGCGCGCGGGCGAGGCGCTGCACCTGACGCCCATCGAATACCGTCTGCTGACGCATCTGGCGAGCCACCCCGAGCGCGTGCTGACGCACAAACAGTTGCTGCTGGCCGTTTGGGGTCCGGCCCACGTCGAGGACACGCACTACGTACGCGTGCACATGGCCAATCTGCGAAAAAAAATCGAAGCCGATCCGGCGCGCCCGCGCCATTTGCTGACCGAGGCGGGCGTGGGCTATCGTTTCGTCGGGTGAGTGTGGTTGTCGCCCGGTCTCCGGGCGGCGCCACGCGCCGGTCACCCGGCCGGCCAGTCTTCAGCCAGCTGCCGGCGTCATGATTTTGGGCGTGTAGGTGAGCGTCGCGAAATAGTCGTCCAGCGTCTGCTCGCGCCGGATCAGTTCGACTTGGCCGTCGGCGCGCAACAGCAGCTCCTTCGGCCGCAGGCGGCCGTTGTAGTTGAAACCCATCGAATGGCCGTGCGCGCCGGTGTCGTGGATCAGGAGCAGGTCGCCGTCGGCAATGGCGGGGAGCGGGCGCTGCTCGGCAAACTTGTCGTTGTTCTCGCACAGCGATCCCACCACGTCGACCGGCCGGTCGTTCGCGCTGGCGCTCTTGCCGAACACTTCGATGTGGTGGTAGGCGCCGTACATGCCGGGCCGCATCAGCGCCGACATGCACGCGTCCACGCCGATGTGGATGCGGTAGATGTCCTTGCGGTTGATGGCGGTGGTGACCAGCGCACCGTGCGGGCCGGCGATGTAGCGCCCGCTTTCCATGAAAATCTTGGGCTGGTAGCCGTTGTGCCCCGCAAACTCGCGCAGCAGGCGCGTGGTTTCGCGGCCGAGCTTCATCACGTCGAAAGCCGAATCGCCCGGCCGGTACGGAATGCCGAGGCCGCCGCCCATGTTGATGAATTCGAAGCGGATCGAAAGCGCCTGGCCGATGCGGGCGATCAGCTCCAGCATCATGTGGACCGTTTCGATCACGTAGTCGGCATTGCGCTCGTTGGAGGCCAGCATGCAGTGCAAGCCGAAGCGCTGGACGCCGCGCGCCTTCACCGTCCTGAAGGCGGGCACGATTTGCGAATCGGCCACGCCGAACTTGGCTTTCTCCGGCGCGCCGATGATTTCGTTGCCGGTGCGCGCCGGACCCGGGTTGTAGCGGAAGCACAGCAGCTCGGGCAGGCGCGGCACTTTGGCGATCAGGCTGATGTCGTCCAGGTTCAGGATGCAGCCCCCGTCACCCAGCGCCGCCGCGAATTCCTCCGGCGTGGTGTTGTTGGAGGTGAACATGATGTCTTCACCGCGCGCGCCGGCTTGCCGGGACAGGATCAGTTCAGCCACCGAGCTGCAGTCGAAGCCGAAGCCCACGTCTTTCATGATGTCCAGGATGCGCGGGTTCGGCAGCGCCTTGACGGCGAAATATTCGCGGAACCCCGGCACGTCGGCAAACGCGGTTTTCAGCAACTGCGCGGTCTCGCGGATGCCGACTTCGTCGTAAATGTGAAACGGCGTGCCGAAGTTTGCCGCCACGTCTCTCAGGATGGGTCGCAGGCGTGAATGGAAACCCGGGGACATGGGCATGGTGAAGACTTGGTTCGTGGTTGGAAAAAGCGCGGCGTACCGCAGCGAGGCCGGTGCAACTTTACAGCGTGGCCGCGATGCGGCGCATGGCTTCCTGGGTGTTTTCCAGGCTGTTGAAGGCGCTCATGCGGATGTGGCCTTCGCCGCAGCGGCCGAAGCCGGCGCCGGGGGTGCACACCACGCCTGCCTTTTGCAGCAACCGGTCGAAGAACGCCCATGAATCGCCTTTGATTTGCACCCAGATGTAGGGCGAGTTGTCGCCGCCGGTGCACTTGAATCCCATTTCCTGCAGCGCCGTGCGCGCGCAGGCGGCGTTGGCGAGGTAGTAGTCGGTGAGCGCCCGCACCTGGCGCTGGCCGTCGGCGCCGTACACCGCCGCGGCCGCGCGCTGCACCGGATAGGACACGCCGTTGAACTTGGTGTTGTGGCGACGGCTCCACAGGTCGCGTACCGCCACGGGTTTGCCGGCGGCAGTCCACGCGGTGCATGCCTTGGGTACTACGGCGTAGGCGCAGCGCACGCCGGTGAAGCCGGCGGTCTTGGAGTAGCTGCGGAACTCGATCGCCACCTCTTGCGCGCCCGGGATTTCGTAAATCGAATGCGGCAGGTGTTCGTCGCGGATGTAGGCCTCGTACGCCGCGTCGAACAGGATCAGTGCCTTGTTCTCGCGCGCCCAGTCGACCCAGGCTTTCAGTTGCTCGCGCGTCGCGGTGGCACCAGTCGGGTTGTTGGGAAAGCACAGGTAAATCAGGTCGACCGGTTCCGTGGGCAACGCCGGCACGTAGCCGTTGGCGGGGGTCGAATCGAGGTAGGTCACGCCCTGGTAGCGGCCGTCCTGCTGCGGTCCGGTGCGTCCGGCCATCACGTTGGTATCCAGGTACACCGGGTACACCGGATCGGGAATCGCCAGGCGGATGTCTTGCGCAAAGATTTCCTGGATGTTGGCGGTATCGCACTTGGCGCCGTCGCTCACGAAAATCTCGTCGGCCGAAATATCCGCGCCGCGCGCTTGAAAGTCGTGCTGGGCAATGGCGTCGCGCAGAAAGTCGTAGCCCTCGGACGGGCCGTAGCCGCGGAACGTGCGTGCATCGGCCATTTCGTCCACCGCCTTGTGGAAGGCCGTGATGCAGGCGTCCGGCAACGGGCGCGTGACGTCGCCGATCCCCATCCACACCAGTTCGCGCTCCGGATGTTCTTTCTGAAACGTCTGCACGCGCTGGCTGATGCCGGCGAACAGGTAGCTGGACTGCAGCTTCAGGTAGTTGTCGTTGATGGTGATCATGAGAGGCCAGAAAAATGCGGAATGAAACAATCAAAAACGATCCGGAAGCCGCCGCAACGGCTCGCGGATCGCGGCGCGGCACGGGCCGCTTCGCGCGTGCCGGATCAGCGCGGCAGTTCGCTGTAGCCCATCAGGTATTCGTCCACGGCGCGCGCGCATTGCCGGCCTTCGCGGATGCCCCAGACCACCAGCGACTGGCCGCGGCGCATGTCGCCCGCGGCGAAGATCTTGTCCACGTTGGTGCGGTAGCCGTTGATGATGTCGTCCGTGGCCTTGACGGTCCCGCGCGGCGTGCGCTCGACGTTGAACGCTTCCAGCATCGATTGCCGCGGCGAGACGAAGCCCATGGCCAGCAGGATGAGCTCGGCCGGGACGTCGAAATCGGTGCCCGGAATTTCGACCATCCGGCCGTGTTCGAGCTTCAGTCGCGACGCCGTCAGGCTCTTGACTTTGCCGTGCCCGTCGTCGTTGAAGCGCTTGGTACCGATGGCCCAGTCGCGCAGGCAACCCTCTTCGTGCGAGCTGGAGGTGCGCAATTTCAACGGCCAGTACGGCCAGATGAGCGGCTTGTTCTCGTGCTCGGGCGGCATCGGGAACAGCTCGAAGTTGGCCACCGATTGGGCGCCCTGGCGGTTCGACGTGCCGATGCAGTCCGAGCCGGTGTCGCCGCCGCCGATCACCACCACGTGCTTGCCGCTGGCATGGATCTGCTGGCGCACCTTGTCGCCCGCGTTCACGTGGTTTTGCTGCGGCAGGAATTCCAGCGCGAAGTGCACGCCGTCGAGCTCGCGCCCCGGAATTGGCAGATCGCGCGGCGTCTCGGAGCCGCCGGCGAGCACCACGGCGTCGAATTCGGCCACCAGGTCATCGGCGCTGATGGATGCCGCGCCATCCCAAGTCAACGCCACCGCCGTGTTGCAGCGGAACGTCACGCCTTCAGCCTGCATTTGTTGCACGCGGCGGTCGATGTGGCTTTTTTCCAGCTTGAAGTCGGGGATGCCGTAGCGCAGCAGCCCGCCCGGGCGGTCGTTCTTCTCGAACACCGTCACGGCGTGGCCGGTGCGCGCCAGTTGCTGCGCCGCCGCCAGGCCCGACGGGCCGGAGCCGATGATGGCCACGCGTTTGCCGGTCATGTGCTCGGGCGGCTGCGGCACCACCCAGCCTTCTTCCCAGCCCTTGTCGATGATCTTGTGTTCCAGCGACTTGATGCCCACCGGGTTGTCGCCGATGCCGAGCGTGCACGCGGCTTCGCACGGCGCCGGGCAAATGCGGCCGGTGAATTCGGGGAAGTTGTTGGTGGACAGCAGCGAATCGAGCGCTTTTTTCCAGTCGGATTTGTAGACCAGGTCGTTCCAGTCCGGAATGATGTTGTTCACCGGGCAGCCGTGCTGGCAGAACGGAATACCGCAATCCATGCAGCGAGCCGCTTGCACCTTGGCGTCTTCGTCGCTCAGGTGCTGGATGAATTCGTGCCAATGGTGCTTGCGGTCCGCGGGGGGCTCGTGCGGCTCCTCCAGGCGCTGGAATTCGAGAAAACCGGTAATTTTTCCCATGGTTAGACCTAACTGCGATGGATGGCAATAAACGGTTTCAGACGGTGGCGCGCGCGGCGGCAGGTTCGGCCGTGCGCTTGCGGGCAGCGTCGATCAGCGCGCGCTGGTATTCGTGCGGCATAACTTTTACGAACAGCTCGCGCGCCGCGTTCCAGTTCTGCAGGATCTCGCGCGCGCGCAGGCTGCCGGTGGTGCGCCGGTGCGCTTCCAGCAGGTCGCGCAGGATGATTTCGTCGGCCGTCGGTGCGCCGCCGCGTACCGGCAAATGCCAATGGCTGCGCGGAACGCGCGTTTCCTGATCGGCGCGGGCCAGCACGGGCTCGAGCGCCACGCTGGCCTGGTTGCATTTGCGCGTAAACGTGTGGTGCGGGTCGTACACGTAGGCCACGCCGCCCGACATGCCGGCGGCGAAGTTGCGCCCGGTATCGCCCAGCACCACCACGGTGCCGCCGGTCATGTATTCGCAGCCGTGGTCGCCCACGCCTTCGACCACGGTGCGCGCGCCGGAATTGCGCACGGCAAAGCGCTCGCCCGCCACGCCGCTGAAATACGCTTCGCCTTCGGTCGCGCCGTAGAGCACGGTGTTGCCGATGATGATGTGGTCCGGGCCGAAGCCGCGGAAGCCTTGCGGCGGACGCACGATGATGCGGCCGCCCGACAGGCTCTTGCCGACGTAGTCGTTGCTTTCGCCGGCGAGTTCGAGCGTGATGCCACGCGCCAGGAACGCGCCGAAGCTCTGCCCGGCGGATCCCTGGAATTCGATGTGGATGGTGTCGTCGGGCAGCCCGGCATGGCCGAAACGGCGCGCCACTTCGCCGGAAAGCATGGCGCCCACGGCGCGGTTGCCGTTGCGCACGGCCAGGCTGAAGCGCACTTTCTCGCCGCGTTCCAGCGCCGGCGCGGCCTGCGCGATCAGCTTGTGGTCCAGCGCTTTTTCCAGGCCGTGGTCCTGCACTTCCGCATGGCGGCGCGCGATGTTGGCGGGCTCGTCGGGCAGCTCGAAAATGCGCGAGAAATCCAGCCCGCGCGCTTTCCAGTGCGCGATGCCGGCGCGCGTGTCGAGCAGGTCGGCGCGCCCGACCAGGTCGTCGAACTTGGCGATGCCGAGCTGCGCCATGATCTTGCGGGCTTCCTCGGCCACGAACAGGAAGTAATGCACCACGTGTTCCGGCTTGCCGGTAAAGCGCTTGCGCAGCACCGGATCCTGCGTGGCGATGCCGACCGGGCAGGTGTTGAGCTGCCCCTTGCGCATCTGGATGCAGCCTTCCACCACCAGCGGCGCCGTCGCAAAACCCATTTCGTCGGCGCCCAGCAGCGCCGCGATCACCACGTCGCGGCCGGTTTTCATCTGGCCGTCGGCCTGCACCCGGATGCGGCCGCGCAAGTGCTTCAGCACCAGCGTCTGCTGGGTTTCCGCCAGGCCCAGTTCCCACGGCGTGCCGGCGTGGCGGATCGACGACCAGGGCGACGCGCCAGTGCCGCCATCGTGCCCGGCGATCACCACGTGGTCGGCCTTGCACTTGGCCACGCCCGCGGCCACCGTGCCGACGCCGATTTCGGACACCAGCTTGACCGAAATGGAGGCGCGCGGGTTGCAGCTCTTCAAGTCGTAAATCAGTTGCGCCAGGTCTTCGATGGAATAGATGTCGTGGTGCGGCGGCGGCGACACCAGCCCCACGCCCGGCACCGAGAAGCGCAGTTGCGCGATGTAGTCCGACACCTTGTGGCCGGGCAACTGTCCGCCTTCGCCCGGCTTGGCGCCCTGCGCCATCTTGATCTGGATCTGGTCGGCCGAATTCAGGTAGGCCGCAGTCACGCCGAAGCGCGCCGACGCCACTTGCTTGATGCGCGAGCGCAGCGAATCGCCGGGTTTCAGCGCGATGTCGGCCTGGATGTCGGCGCGTTTGCCGAGGACGCTGGCGAGCGTGTCGCCCTCTTTGAACGAGCCGCCACCCATTTCGTTCTGGTAGCGGTTCTCGTCCTCGCCGCCTTCGCCGGTGTTGGACTTGCCGCCCAGGCGGTTCATGGCGAGCGCCAGCGTGGTGTGCGCTTCGGTGGAGATCGACCCCAGCGACATCGCGCCGGTGGCAAAGCGCTTGACGATCTCGCTCGCGGGCTCGACGTCGTCCAGCGGAATGGATTTCGCCGGGTCGATCTTGAACTCGAACAGGCCGCGCAGCGTCATGTGGCGCTTGGTCTGGTCGTTGATGATGTGCGCGTATTCCGCGTAGGTTCCGGCGTTGTTGGCGCGCGTGGCGTGCTGCAGCTTGGCGATGGCGTCGGGCGTCCACATGTGCTCTTCACCACGCACGCGCCAGGCATAGCTGCCGCCGTCTTCCAGCGTGTCGCGGACCACTGGGTCGTCGTCGCTCCATGCCGCCTGATGCCAGCGCAGCGCTTCCTCGGCCAACTGGAACAGGCCGATGCCTTCGATGTTGCTGGTGGTGCCGGTGAAGTATTTGTCCACCAGTTCGCGCGACAGCCCGACGGCCTCGAAAATCTGCGCGCCGGTGTACGACATGTAGGTCGAGATGCCCATCTTGGACATCACTTTCTGCAGGCCCTTGTTGAGCGCGTGAACGTAATTGTCGATTGCTTTTTCGACCGTGATGCCGCGCGGCGCGCCGGCGTATTCGTGCGCCAGCGTTTGCAGCGCCAGATACGGGTGCACGGCTTCCGCGCCATAGCCTGCCAGCAGCGCGAAGTGATGCACTTCACGCGCCGAGCCGGTCTCGACTACCAGCCCGGTGGAAGTGCGCAGGCCGCGCGCCACCAGGTGGTGGTGGATGGCCGAGGTGGCGAGCAGCGCCGGAATGGCAAAGCGCTCGCGGTTCGACTGGCGGTCGGACAAGATCAGGATGTTGTGGCCCTGCTCGATCGCGTCGACCGCTTCGGCGCAAAGCGACGCCAGGCGCGCCTCGATCGCCGCGCTGCCCCACTCCACCGGGTAGGTGATGTCGAGTTCGTGGCTGCGGAAACGCTCGCGCGAATAGCGGCCGATGTCGCGCAGCCGCGCCATGTCGGCCACGCTCAGCACCGGTTGCGCCACTTCCAGGCGCAGCGGCGGGTTGATGTTGTTGATGTCAAGCAGGTTCGGCTTCGGGCCGATGAACGACGTGAGCGACATCACCAGTTGCTCGCGGATCGGATCGATCGGCGGGTTCGTGACCTGCGCGAACGTCTGGCGGAAGTAGTGGTAGAGCGAGCGGTTCTTGCTGGAGAGCACCGCCATCGGCGTGTCGTCGCCCATGGAGCCGATGGCTTCCTGGCCGAACTCGGCCATGGGCAGCAACTGGAACTTCAGGTCTTCCTTGCTGTAGCCGAACGCTTCCTGGCGTTGCAGCAAGTCGGTGCCGCCCGGCATGCGGACTTCCGGCTCGGGCAAGTCGGCGAGGTGCACGCTGATGCGCTCGATCCAGCGCTGGTACGGGCGCGCGCTGGCCAGTTGGTCCTTCAGTTCCTGGTCCTCGATGATGCGGCCGGCTTCGGTGTCGATCAGCAGCATCTTGCCGGGCTGCAGGCGCCATTTCTTGACGATGTGCTCCTGCGGCACCGGCAGCACGCCGGCTTCGGAGGCCAGCACGACGAAGTCGTCGTCGGTGACCAGGTAGCGCGCCGGACGCAGGCCGTTGCGATCCAGCATGGCGCCGATCTGGCGGCCGTCGGTAAAGGCGATCGCGGCCGGGCCATCCCACGGCTCCATCATGGCGGCGTGGTATTCGTAGAACGCGCGGCGGCTCGCGTCCATCAGCGTGTTCTGCTCCCACGCTTCCGGAATCATCATCACCATCGCGTGCGCGAGCGAGTAGCCCGCCATGGTGAGCAGTTCCAGGCAGTTGTCGAACGAGGCGGTGTCGGATTGGCCGGGGTAGATCAGCGGCCACAGCGTTTGCAGGTCGTCGCCCAGCACCGGCGAGGCGATCGCTTTGGTGCGCGCGTTGATCCAGTTGACGTTGCCGCGCACGGTGTTGATTTCGCCGTTGTGCGCGATCATGCGGTAGGGGTGCGCCAGCTCCCACGCCGGGAACGTGTTGGTGGAAAAGCGCTGGTGCACCAGCGCCAGCGCCGACACCGTGCGCGGATCGGTCAGGTCTTTGTAGTAGCGCCCCAGTTGGCCCGCCAGCAGCAGGCCCTTGTAAACCACGGTGCGCGTCGACATCGAGGGCACGAAATAGTCGCTGCCGTGCTTCAGGCCCAGCGCCAGGATGGCATGGCTGGCGGTCTTGCGGATCACGTAGAGCTTGCGCTCGAGCGCATCGGGCACCATCACGTCGGCGCCGCGGCCAATGAAAATCTGCCGCATCACCGGCTCGCGCTCCTTGACCGCGGGCGACATTTCCATGGCGTGATCCACCGGCACGTCGCGCCAACCCAGCAGCACCTGACCCGCCGCGCGCACCTTGCGCTCCAGTTCCTGCTCGCACGCCAGGCGCGCGGCGTGCTCGGTGGGCAGAAAAATCATGCCGACGCCGTATTCGCCCGGCGGCGGCAGCGTCACGCCCTGGCGCGCCATGTCTTCGCGATAGAGCGCGTCGGGAATCTGGATCAGGATGCCGGCGCCGTCGCCCATCAGCGGATCGGCACCGACCGCGCCGCGGTGGTTCAGGTTGCGCAGGATTTCCAGGCCGTTCTGGATGATGTCGTGGCTTTTCTTGCCCTTGATGTGGGCCACGAGGCCGACGCCGCAGGCATCGTGCTCATTCTCGGGGTTGTACAAACCTCGCTGGTGGGGTGGGCGCATCGTCATGATCTTGGACCTGCAACGGGAAAAACAGTCGAAAACTGAACGCGCATCTTGCTTTTGGTACCGAATCCAACGCTTTCGCTTTGGCATTCAGCACCGTGGCGCACGCGAAAAAAGAGCGAACCTTGTATCGTGCGCGCGAGCGCGAAAAAAATCAACAGAAACGCTTGGGTTGCGGGCTACATCACCTGCGTGAGCGCCGCGGACGCAAGTTTTGCCGCGACGCCGCGGCCGCGCTTGCAACGATGAAAAAAGTTTTCCCGGCAACGTGGTTTTTTTACCGAAATCCGCCGGGCGCCGCAGCGAGCGGACCGGAACCGCCGACGCGGCAGCCGGACGACTGCGTGAAGCCGCGGATTCGCCGGGCGCACGTGCGCGCGTGGTAAAACAGTTGGCAGCGAAGGCTGACGCGCGCATAATCCGCGGCCGCCGAAACAACGCCACGTGGTGCGCAAATTCCGCGTTTCCACCCCCGGTTTCATCACCCACAATCTGGCACCATCATGACGCCCAAAGAAGTCCTTGCGACCCTCCAGAAGGAAGCGGTCGAATTCGTTGATCTGCGCTTCACCGACATGCGCGGCGTGCAGCACCACATGAGCTTCCCCGCCGAAGCGGTCGGCCCCGGCATCTTCGATGAAGGCAAGATGTTCGATGGCTCCTCCATTGTGGGCTGGAAAGGCATCCAGGAATCGGACATGGTGCTCATGCCTGACCCGGCGACGGCCTTCATCGACCCGTTCGCGGCGCAAAAGCAGCTCAACATGGTGTGCGACGTGCTGGAGCCGTCGACCATGCAAGCCTATAAGCGCGATCCGCGTTCCATCGCGCGCCGCGCCGAGGCTTACCTGCAGTCCACCGGCGTGGGCGACACCGCGTTTTTCGGGCCTGAGCCGGAATTCTTCGTATTCGACGAAGTGCGCTGGCGCAACGACATGGGCCGCGTGTTCTACGAAATCCGCTCGCACGAAGCCGCGTGGAGTTCGGGCTACGAATACGAGGAAGGCAACCGCGGCCATCGCCCCGACGTCAAGGGCGGCTATTTCCCCGTGCCGCCGGTGGATTCGCTGGCCGACCTGCGCGCGCAGATGTGCAAGGTGCTGGCGCAACTGGGCATGGGTGTGGAAGTGCACCACCACGAAGTCGCCAATGCCGGCCAGTGCGAAATCGGCGTGCGTTTCGACACGCTGCTGGGCAAGGCCGATCAACTGCAGAACATGAAGTACGTGCTGCGCAACGTGGCGCACGCGGCCGGCAAGACGGTCACCTTCATGCCCAAGCCGCTGGTGGGCGACAACGGTTCCGGCATGCACGTGCACCAGTCGATTGCCAAGGGCGGTACCAACCTGTTCACGGGCGAGCTCTACGGCGGCCTGTCGCAACTCGCGCTCAACTACATCGGCGGCATCTTCAAGCACGCGCGCGCCATCAACGCGTTCTCGAATTCCACCACCAACTCGTACAAGCGCCTGGTACCGGGCTTCGAAGCGCCGGTGATGCTGGCCTATTCGGCGCGCAACCGCTCGGCCTCGTGCCGCATTCCGTTCGTCAACAGCCCGAAAGCGCGCCGCATCGAAGTGCGCTTCCCCGATGCGATGAACTCCGGCTACCTCACGTTCACCGCGCTGATGATGGCGGGGCTCGACGGCATCCTGAACAAGATCGATCCGGGTGCGCCCATGGACAAGGACTTGTACGACTTGCCGCCGGAAGAAGAGCACAACATTCCGCAAGTGTGCTCGTCGCTCGACCGGGCACTCGAGGCGCTCGACCAGGATCGCGCGTTCCTTAAGGCCGGCGACGTGATGAGCGACGATTTCATCGACGCCTACATCGGCGTCAAGATGAAGGAAGTGACCGCGTTTCGCGCTGCCACGCACCCGCTGGAATACCAGCTCTACTACTCGATCTGAGACGGGATCCGGCACGCGCGTTCTGGGCGCGGGCCGTTGCCGGACGCGCCGTCAACGCGGCGCCGCGACTTCGCGTTCAACGTCAGCCTGGAAGTCGTGCGCGCCAAGCGCGCTGCTGACATCGGCACTCTCGATCCAGCCGGTGTAGACGGTGCGGAAATCGGCGGTGATCTGCTCCAGCGGCAAATCGTCGAAGTGGCCGCGCTGATTCACGTATTCCATGTGGCGCCGGCCGGTGCGGTCGAATTCGTGATAGAGCGAATCGTGCACGCCGTCGAAATCGAGCGGCAGCAGCCCGAACTTTTCGCACAGCTCGATATTGAACGCGGGCGTCGCCTTGCGCCACGCACCGTCCAGCCACAGCTCGGTGTAGCCGTGCCAGATGAACAAATCGGTGTGCATGGTCGCGCGCATGCGCTCCGTCGAGAGGTGGTTGCGCACGTCGGCAAACCCGAGTCGCGCCGGGATCCCAGCCGCGCGTGCCACTGCCGCCAGCAGCGTTGCCTTGGGCACGCACCAGCCCCAGCCGTTTTCCAGCACGCGGCTGGCACGCATGCCGGCCAGCGACAGGTCGATGCGGTACGGGTCGTAGCGGAAACCGTCGCGCACCGCGTAGAACAGCGAGATGGCGCGCTCGCGCTCGGTGGCGCCGCATGCGTGCTTGCGCGCGAACTGCTGTACCGCAGGGTGACTGGAATCAATAGCGGGCGTGGCAGCCAAGTGGGCGGTGGTCGGACGGTCAAGCATGGATGCACCGTAACAGAACCGGCCTGGGCTGTGCGGTTGCGGCCACACTCAGCGTCGCCAGAACTGCGGCGTGAACAGCACCAGCACAGAGAGCAGCTCGAGCCGCCCGAGCAGCATGGCGGCGGCACACAGCATCATCTGGAAATCGGTGAGCGAGCCGTAGTTGCCGGCCGGGCCCACTTTGCCAAGGCCGGCACCGATGTTGTTCAGGCAGCCGATGATGGCGCCGAAAGCGGTGACCGCGTCCTGGCCGGAAGCCAGCATCAGCAGGATCAGCGCGATCATGACGCCGCCGTAGATCAGCATGAAGGCCATGACGGCGGCCACGGCGCGATCGGCCACCGGCGCGCCACCCACGGTCACGGGTTGTACCGCGTGCGGGTGGATGATGCGCACCAGTTCGCGCTGCGCCAGGCGGCCGAGCACCAGCATGCGCACCATCTTGATGCCGCCGCCGGTGGAGCCGGCGCACGACACGAAGCAGCCGAGGAACAGCATGAAGACCGGAACGAACGCGGGCCAGAGCAGGTAATCGGTGGTGGAAAAGGCCGTGGTGGTGGCAATCGACACCACCTGGAACGCCGCCTGGCGAATGGCGGTGGAATAGTCGGCGTAGGTGTGGCTGAAGAGCAGCACCAGCCCGACCAGCATGGTCGCGAGCGCCAGCACGCCCACGTAGGCGCGCACTTCGGTATCGCGCGCGATGGCTTTGAGCGAACGGCTGCGCCAGACCATGAAGTAGCGCGCGAAACTGATGCCCGAGAGCAGCATGAAGAGCACCGCCGTCCATTCCAGTTGCGGCGAGTTCCAGTAGCCGAAGCTGCGGTCGTGCGAAGAGAAGCCGCCGAGCGCCACCGTGGCGCACATGTGCATGAACGCGTCCGACCAGCTCATGCCGCCCCAGCGGTAGGCCAGCAGGCAACTCGCGGACAGCACGAAGTAGATGGTCCACAGGCCGCGCGCGGTCTGCGCGATGCGCGGCGTGAGGCGCGTGTCTTTCATCGGTCCCGGCACTTCGGCCTTGTAGAGCTGCATGCCGCCCAGGCCCAGGAACGGCAGGATGGCCACGGCCAGCAGCATGACGCCCAGGCCGCCGATCCACTGCAGGAAGCAGCGCCAGACGTTGACCGACGGCGCCAGCACGTCGAGGCCCGACAGGCCGGTGGCGCCGCTGGCGGTGAGGCCGCTCATGGCCTCGAAGTAGGCGTGGCTCCAGCCGATGCCGTGGACGGTAAACACGAGCGGCAGCGCCGCGTAGGCGGGCAGCACGATCCACACCAGGTTGACCAGCAGAAAACCGTCGTGGATGGACAGCTCGTGGCGCTGCTCGCGCGTGCGCAGCCACAGCCAGCAGCCGGTGGCGAACGTGAAGATCGCGCACTCCAGCCAGGTGAGCGCATGCGCCGGGCTTTCGCCCACCCAGGCCCAAGCCATCGGCACCAGGAAGGCAAACGCGAACCCCATGATGACCCAGGAGAGCGTGTAGAACGCGGCGCTGAAACGCTTCATGGGGTGGTGCCGGGCGGCGCTGCGCTGCGCCGCCCGACGCATTGACCGTGCGAACCGGCGGATGGAAAACGGGATGCGATTGGGTGCATGGGCGGGCGGCCGCAGCATCAGAAGAAGGTGGCGCGCACCTGGAACAGCTTTTCCACGTCGCGCATCGTGCGCCTGCGCGGCACGAAGATGATCACGTGGTCTTCAGACTCGACCGTGGTCGTTGCATCCGGTATCAGCGTGCGCGCCGCGCTGCCTTCGCCGCGCACGATGGCGCCGATGCGTGCGCCGTCGGGCAGCTTGATTTCCGCCACGGTCTTGCCCACCAGGCGCGACGTCTTGGCATCGCCGTGGGCAATGCCTTCGAGTGTTTCGGACAGGCCGCGGCGCAGGCTGTGCACCGCCGCCACTGCGCCGCGGCGCACGTGCGTCAGCAGTTCGCCGATCACCGCCTGCGCGGGCGAAATGGCGATGTCGATGGCGCTGCCGTGCAGCATTTCGGCGTAGGCGCGGCGCGTGATCAGCGCGGCCACGCGGCGCGCGCCCATGCGCTTGGCCAGCATCGCCGCCATGATGTTGTCCTCGTCGTCGTTGGTGAGCGCGATGAACATGTCCATTTCGCCCACGCCTTCGGTCAGCAGCAGCTCTTCGTCCGAGCCGTCGCCCTGCAGCACCAGCATGTCGGGCGCCAGCTTGGACGCCAGATAGTCGCAGCGCTCGGCGTCGCGCTCCAGCAGCTTGACTTCGAAGTTGCCGCGCAACTGGCGCGCCAGGCGCAGGCCGACGCGGCCGCCGCCGGCAATCATGATGCGGCGCACCTTGCGCCCGGCATCGCCAATCACGTTGAGCGCGGCGCGCAGGTTTTCCCGGCCGACGGCGACGTACACCTCGTCGCCGGTCTGCACGCGCGTGTTGGCGTTGCACGGCAGCTCCACGTCGTTGCGATAGACCGCCACGATGTGCAGCGGCAAGGCCGGGTATTGCGCGTGAAATTCGCCGATGCTGTGGCCGACCAGGCCGCTCGCCGGCGCCACGCGCACCACCGCCAGGTGCGCTTGGCCCTGCGAGAAGCGCACCACTTGCAGCGCCTGCGGGTAATCGATCAGCAACTGGATGTAGCGCGTGACCGATTCCTCCGGGCAGATCATGCGGTTGACGGCAAAGCCGTTCTGGCCCAGCAGCCCGGCCTCGCGGAATTCGGACGAGCGCAGGCGGGCAATGGTCGTGGCCACGCCGAACACGTCGTGCGCGATCTTGCACGCCACCAGGTTGGTTTCGTCGCGGCCGGTGCAGGCGATGAACAGGTCGCAACCCGGCGCTCCGGCGTCGCGCAGCACCGAGGGGTGCACGCCGTCGCCGCGCACGCCGCGCAGGTCGAAGCGCTCTTCCAGCACTTGCAGGCGCCGCGAATCGACGTCGATCACCGTGATGTCGTTGGCTTCCGATACCAGCGTTTCGGCCACGCTTTCACCGACTCGTCCGGCGCCCAGGATCAGTATTTGCATGGGGAATGGTTCAGTTCGCGGCGGGAAGACGAAGGGGCGACACCGGGATGGCGTGCGCGGGTTGGAGCACGGCGGGGAAGCGCTGTTGAAGACAGCGGGTAGGCCCTTGCGATTTTAAAGGGGCGGTGTGGCCGCCTTCGGCGGGCTGTGCAGGGAGAGTGAGCGCCCGAACGCGGCCTTCAGGAGACGTTCGTTGCCGAAGCGTGAACCTGGGGCGTCAATCCGCAGCGGAACGCGGCCACGATGGAGCGCGGCGTGAGCACGGTGACCATCGCGGCCGCGCCGGGGGTGTTGCGGGCCGGGTGGTAGCCGGTGTGCGTCCACGGCCAGAGCGCGCCGTTCCAGATCAGGCAAGGCGCACCGTCCAGCGCGATGAACGTGCCGGGCGGCAGCTTTCCATAGGATTCGGTCCACGTGACCTTGCCGCCGCCCCGGAGCGCGCGCTCGGCGTGCAGTTGGGCGTCGATCTGCGCCACGCGCAGCGCACGGGCGGCCACTTCGGGATGGTTGGCGGCGCCCCACGCCGTCTTGAACTCATCGAAGCGCGTGTGCCGGCAAAACGAGCACGGGCGATGGCCCGCCGCGAACGCGGTGGCTTCGTCCAGGAAGAACAGCTCTGTCCACGTATGCGGGCTGAACACCACGCGGTGCACGCCCTTGTAGTCCAGCCGACAGGTGATCCAGGCCTTGGTGCGCCACGGCGCCACGATGCGCTTCTGGTCGTCGTGCAGGATGCCGCGGTTGCCCATCCACGCGCCGCGCGCCGTCGCGGCTTCGAGCTGGCCCCACGGGGTGACCCGGTTCTGTAGTGGCATGGGTGGTTCCTTGGTGGCGGTGGCGCCCGAGCGTGACCACAATGGCCCATGGCCGCGACTCTGATCCTTGCGCTGCACTTCGGCGTCATTGTCTTCAATGTCGCCGGTTGCGTACTGATCCCGCTGGGCGCCTGGCGCCGCTGGCGCTGGGTGCATGAATTCTGGTGGCGCCTCGCGCATCTGCTGAGCCTGGCGGTCGTGGCGCTGCAGGCGCTGCTCGGGCGTGCCTGCTTTCTGACGATCTGGCAGGGCGACCTGTCGGGCCATTCGCAGGCGCAGCCGCTGATCGCCGGCTGGATCAACCACTTGATTTACTGGCCGCTGCCGCTCGCGGTGTTCGCGACCGGCTACGTGGTGGTGTTCGCGTACGTCGTCGCGCTGTGGTTCCGGGTTCCGCCGCACTGGCGAGGGAGCGGCCGCTCCCGGTAAGCGCGCCGGGGTCGACCAGGTGTCTGGTGGCCTCAAGGGCTCAAGTGTTCTCTCGGCTGCGCCGCGCTTCATAGGCGCACAGGTGCGTGTGGACGATGGGCAGCAGACGCAGCTTGGCCGTGTCTGCGCCCGCGTGGCGGATCAGCTCGCCAATGATGTGCTCGCCCTCGATGCGCGCGCCGTGTTCCATGTCCTTCATCATGGAGGCCGTGAGCGTCGATTCCGGGTTGGTGCTGAACGCCAGCAGGCGCTCGCGCGCCGCCGGGCGCGGGGCGAAGCCGTTGACCGCGGCCACGGCGCTGCATTCTTCGAACAGCCCGGTGATGAAGTCTTTGGAACCCGCCTTGACGATGTCGCAAATGGCGGCGCGCATCAGGCAGGTGGCGCCCGCCACGGTGGCGATCAGCACCCATTTCTCCCACATCTCCTGCTGCACGTTGGCGCTCAACTGCGCGTCGAACGCGGCACCCGAAAAATCGCTTTGGATGGCGCTGGCCCGGTCCGAGCGCTTGCCGTCCAGCTCGCCATAGACCAGCCGGTGTGCCTGATTCAGGTGGCGCACGGTGCCGTTTCCATCCAGCGCGACGGAGATCACGCACATGCCGCCCAGCACGTGGTCCGCGCCGAAACGCTGTTGCAGCGCGCCCACGTGGCTCAAGCCGTTGAGCAGGGGCAGGATGGCGGTGCGCGGCCCGACGGCGGGCGCGAAGGCGTCCATCGCTGAAGGCAGGTCGTACGCCTTGCAACTCACCAGGACGACGTCGTACGGGGCGGACAGTTGTTCGGCGAGCAGCGTGGACGGGTGCGCCACATGCGCCGGCCCGTGCGGGCTCTCGATCGAAAGCCCGGCGCTTTGCAATTGACCTTGGCGCTTGGCATGCACCAGAAAAGTCACGTCGCGCCCGGCTTGCGCGAGCCGTCCGCCAAAGTACCCGCCAATCGCGCCCGCGCCCACCACCAGCCATTTCATTTGCGTTGCCCCTGCTTGCTTTCGTGTGCCGCGATCTTATTGCGCTGGCGCTTGGCCGTCCGCAGGCGGCACCGGATCGATGGCTTCCGGCCGGCGATCCGGGAGGCAGCCACAGCATCCGAAGCCCCGCGCGTCAGCCGCAACGGCAATACCGATGCCGGCGTGCGGCACGCCCGATCGGCCGATAATCGCGCCCCGTTTGATCGGCCCGATGGCCATTTTTCGGCGCCGCGAAAGGAAGTTCGTGATGAATCCGCTGCACAGCCCGGCTGACGTCTTGTTCATTTTCATTGGCGGCGTCCTGATCCTGGCGATGCACGCCGGCTTTGCTTTTCTCGAGCTGGGTACGGTGCACAAGAAAAACCAGGTGAACGCGCTGGTCAAGATCCTGAGCGATTTCGGCGTCTCTACGCTGGCCTATTTCTTCATCGGCTACGGCATTGCCTACGGCACGCATTTCTTCGAAGGCGCCGACTTGCTCGCACACGACAACGGTTTTGCCCTTACCCGCTTCTTCTTCTTGCTGATGTTCGCCGCCGCGGTGCCGGCCATCATTTCCGGCGGCATCGCCGAGCGCGCGCGCTTCTATCCGCAATTGATCGCCACGTTCTGTCTGGTGGCGTTCTTCTACCCGCTGTTCGAGGGCATCGCCTGGAACGGCAACTTCGGCATCCAGGCCTGGCTTACGCACGTGTTCGGCGCGCCGTTCCACGACTTCGCAGGCTCGGTGGTGGTGCACGCCGTCGGCGGCTGGATGGGGCTGGTTGCAGTGCTGCTGCTCGGCCCGCGCTACGGGCGCTACGCCGAAGGTGGCGGCTCGGCGCACCCGCCGTCATCCATTCCGTTCCTGGCGCTGGGCACCTGGATCCTGGTGATCGGCTGGTTCGGCTTCAACGTCATGAGTGCGCAGGGGCTCGACCGGATTTCCGGCCTGGTGGCGGTGAATTCGCTCATGGCCATGGTCGGCGGTACGCTGGCCGCGCTGGTGGCCGGGCGCAGCGACCCCGGTTTTGTCCACAACGGCGCGCTTGCGGGTCTGGTGGCGGTGTGCGCGGGCTCCGACATCATGAATCCGCTCGGTGCGCTGGTGACCGGTGCGGTGGCCGGCGTGCTGTTCGTATTCCTCTTCACGCTCACGCAGAACCGCTGGAAGATCGACGATGTGCTGGGCGTCTGGCCGCTGCACGGGCTGTGCGGCACTTGGGGCGGCCTGGCCGCCGGCATCTTCGGCTTGCAGGCGCTGGGCGGCGAAGGCGGCGTGAGCTTCGTTTCGCAATTGCTTGGCACCGTGCTCGGGATCATGATCGCGCTGGCGGGCGGCTTCGTGGTGTACGGCATTCTCAAGCGCACCATGGGCATACGCCTGAGCCCGAACGACGAGTACCGCGGCGCGGACTTGAGCATTCACCGCATTTCCGCCACGCCCGACCACTGGGCGCCGTGGTAGCGCGGGCTCAGGCGCCCGTGAAATCGGCGCGGTAGTCCTGCAGGAACGTGGCCAGTGCGGTTGGCGGGCGTCCGGTGAGCTGCTCGAAATCCGCTGATACCGCGTTGTCCGGCGGCTCGTAGGCGTACAGGATGTGCGCCAAGTCGAAGGCGCGCCAGCCGGGCACGTCGCGCACGCGCAGCCGCGCTTCCCAGTCGTGCGGATCGACCGCTTCGTACTCCACCGGCCGGCCAAGCAATTCGGAGAGCGCGGCGGCCACCTGGTCGTAGCTGATGGCTTTCGGTCCGGTCAGACGGTAGGTCTTGCCCCGGTGCGCAGCCGGGTCCATGAGCACGGCAGCGGCGGCCGCTCCTACGTCACGCGCGTCCACGAGCGGCAGGCTGTCGTGCGCCATCGGTGCCGAGAGACGCCCGGTCTTGCGGATGGCAGCGGCCGCACGCAGCAGGTTTTGCAGGTAGAGGTGCGGCTGCAGCAGCGTCCAGCCCGACGGCCCCGCCCGCAGGCGCTCGTCCAGCGCGTGGTGATCGGCCATGAGGTGCACCGGCGAATAGGCGGATGCGCCGATCGCCGACAGCTTGACGATGTGGCGCACGCCCGCGGCCCAGGCGCGCTCCAGCACACCCACGTAGTGCGGCACGGCATCGGGGTGGTCGGCGCAGACCAGCAGCAGCGCGTCCACGCCGGTGAGCGCTCGGTCCAGCGATGCGCCATCTTCGAAGCTGCCTTGGACGATTTCGGCGCCTTCCAGCCTTTGCGCAAATGCCAGGTTGCGCACCAGCGCCCGCACTGGCGCGCCTTGTGCCAGCAATGCGCGGGCCGTGGCGCCGCCCACCTGGCCGGTGGCGCCGGTGATCAGAATGGTCATGAACGGTGGAAACCGTGGGCGAAGTCAGAGGGCGGCGCGGCTCAATAGCCCTCGAACTCTTCCGTCTTGATGTTGTCTTCGTCGGCGCCCACGTCGACCAGCAGCTTGCGCATGGCTTTCACCATGCCTTCGGGGCCGGAGAGGTAGTACTTGGGCGCACCGATGTCGGGTACGTGCGCGCGCACCATCTTGGCATCGATGAAGCCGTCGGTATCGCTGAAGCTCGGAACGAAGGTGAAATTCTTGTTCACTTCGGCCAAGTGCTTGAGTTCATCCAGATACGCCGCCTGCGCCGGGTTGCGGTTGGAATACAGCAGCGTGATCTTGTGATTGGTTTTGTCGTGCGTGGCCTGCGCGATGATGCTGCGCACCGGCGTGATGCCGATGCCGCCGATCAGGAACACCGCCGGGATCTTGTCGTTCTTCTGCAGCGTGAAATCGCCCCAGAGCGCCAGCAGCTTGACCATCGTGGCTTCGGGCACCTTGGCCGCGGCCTGCTTGTATTTGCTTTGCGCGCGCATGCGCGTGGCCATGCGCAGCGTGTCCTCGAATGGCGCGCTCACGAACGAAAAGCCGTGCTTGTTGTTGCTGTCATCCAGTCCGGTGGAAGCCGGCAGCACCAAGTCGCCGTACTGGCCGGCGCGGTACTGGAAGCCCTTGGGTTTTTCCAGCGTGAACTCCAAGGTGCCTTGCGCCACTTCTTTTTTGTGCAGCAACTTGACGTTGTAACTGTCAGGCATGGGTTGAACTCCTTCAGAATTTCAATGGTCGTTTCGATTATTGCGTGCGCCGCATAACTGGCATCGGTGTGCGTCTTTGTCGCCTCTTGGCGATGGGCACAGGGACAACCGGGATGCCGGCAAACGCGGAACCCGGGGTTTCGTGCACAGGGCGGCCGCGCGGAACAACCGGTTTCGCGGACTCGTCTCTTGGATGACGGGAGGTCGGGCTTTGTGACGCCGGCACCCGCTGGTCGACCGTTGTTCAGTGCCATGGCGCGTTCAGAGGTCGCGCCCGTTGGTCTTTACCCGTGCGCCGCCTGGCTGGCGATCCGGCGCGCCAGCTTCAGGTAGTCGTCGTGTTTTTCCAGGCCGTCCATGAAGCGCTTCGGGATCCCCTGAACGCCCACCATGGCGCCGACCAACGCACCGGTCAGGATCGCACGCGCCTGGTTCTGGCCGCCGCCGTTGATGGCGCTCAGCACGGCGGTTTCATAGTCGTCCGCAAAGCGCGCCGCCAGGTGATATGCAGCCGGGAACTGGTGGTACACGGCGCACGGCATGCCGTAGACCTGCGACACCTTCCACGCCGGCTCGATGCGCACCGCCGGATCGAGCGCGGCACCGGCGATGTAGCCCATGCCGATGAGCGCATCGGGCGACGCGAAATTGCCCGCCACGTGCACCCGTTCGGGGCCCGGCGCCACGCTGTCGAGCCCCGGTGTGGTCACGCTGTGAAACGGCAGCGTGCCGTCGTGTACGCGCGCCATCAGTTTGTCGGTGATCTGGCCGTCGAAATGCTCGCCCTGCACCAGCAACCCGAGCGCCGCGCAGTACGCCGTGGTCATGGCGCCCACGGTGGCGTCGATTTGCGTGAGGGCCGTGTTGCCGCTCACGTGGCGCGCGAGCTGGCTCAGGTCTTTCGCGTAGCGCACCGCAATCGCCAGCACGCGCTCGGCCGCTTCCGTATTGTCCGCATAGCCGCCCACCTGGCCCCAAGGCTTGTGCTGCTGCACGCGCAAGCGATAGGCCTCGCGCATTGACTGGCTGGTATAGCCGCCGGGGCCGTTCTTGGGCGAGCCGTTGATCAGCGGGAAGAATTCTTTGTCCAGACGCGCGCAGAAATCGGCTTCGTCGTACTTGCCGTGCTCGGCCAGCGAGCGCATGGTGAGCGCCAGCAGCCAGCCCGATTGCGACGATTGCCCGGCTTTCAATCCTTCGTGATAGCGCCCGGGCTTCGGCGTGGTGTAGTCGCTGATCCACGGGCCGTAAGCGGCGTGCAGCTCGTCCAGGTTGTAGTACCAGTGCGGGCCGACGCCGAGCGCGTCGGCCACGAGCGCGCCCATCAGGGCGCCGGCGGCGCGGTCTTCGAAAGTGGTGGTGGTTGTCATGGAGCGACTGTAGTTCGTGCCGGGCGCCATTGCAGAGGCGCCCGGTTCAAGTGCGGAACCCGGCGAAGGGCAGCCCGAAGGCGTCCAGCAGGAGCATGAGGTTGAGCGCCATGACTGCTGCCGCGCCGGCCCAGGCGATCCCTCGCAGGCGCCAGCCGATGGCGAATTCGCCCATTACGTCGCGGCGCGCGACGAACCACAGCAGGGGCAGCATCGGCACCGGCAGCGAAACGGCGAGCACCACCTGGCTGAGCACCAGCGCACGCGTGGTATCCATGCCGAGGGCGATGACGACGAACGCCGGCGCCATGGTGACGGCGCGCCGCAGCCACAGCGGGATGCGCCGGTGGATGAAACCCTGCATGACCAGTTGCCCGGCCATCGTCCCGACCACCGAACTGGAGATGCCCGAGGCGATCAGCGAGGTCAGGAACGCGCCCGCAGCCAGCCCGCCGAGCAGCGGCGCGAGCGAGTGGTAGGCCGTGCCGAGGTCGGCCACCTCGGGGTGGCCGCGGTGGAACGCCGCGGCGGCCATGATCACCATGGCGACGTTCACCAGCCCGGCGACGCTGAGGGCACCCACCACCTCGAGGTTCGAATAGTGCAGCAGCCGCCGCCGCTCGGACAGCGTGGCGTCGGGCATGCGCTCGGCCGTCAGCCCCGAATGCAGGAACAGCGCATGCGGCATGATGGTGGCGCCGACGATACCGACCGCGAGCACCAGCGCGCCGCTGTCGGCCAAGGCCGGCGTTACCGCGCCCCGTGCCGCAGCGGGCCAGTCGACCGGCGCGATGAACAGCTCGATCAGGTAGCACAGGCTGATGATGACGACGAAACCGCCGATCAGCAGCTCCATCGGCCGGAAACCGCGATCGCCCAGCACCAGCAGCGCATAGGTCACGGCGGCCGTTATCCCCATGCTCCAGAGCAGCGGCACGCCGAAGAGCAGCGACAAGCCGATCGCGCCGCCGAGGAATTCCGCCAGGTCGGTGGCCATCGCCGCGATTTCCGAGACGATCCACATGACCTGCACCAGCGGCCGTGGCAACCGGTCGCGGCTGACTTCGGCCAGGTTCTTCCCGGTGGCGATCCCGAGGCGCGCCGAAAGCGCCTGGAACAGCATGGCGATCAGGTTGGCCGCCACCACCACCCAGAGCAGCGAGAAGCCGTAGCGCGCCCCCGCCTGGATGTTGGTCACGTAGTTGCCGGGATCGACATAGGCGATCGAGGCGATGACCGCCGGGCCGAGGAACAACAGAAAGGCGAACGGCCCGCCACGCCCATCCAGCGCCGCCCGCACATGCGATGCCGTGCGGGTGCTGAGACCCGTGCCCGCCGGCGCGCGCGCATTGCCGATCGCCTGCGGCACTTCAGTCTTCATGCATTGGGATGTGGCGCGGATCGCGGCGCGATTCAAGCGGCTTCCGTTGCTCCGGCGTACTCCTGCGTGCGTCGTTGCCGGCCGCGCGCGGGTCGATCCGCGCCAGCGCGCAGCGAGGTGTGTCCGGGCCTAGTCGTACACCACCACGCGATCGCCCACTTTCACTTGCTCGTACAGCCACTTGGCGCTCTGGTAGTCGTTCAGTTGGCTGCAGCCGTGCGAACCGCTGGCGTAGCCGGTTCGGGCGAAATCGTCGGAATAGTGAATCGCCACGTTGCCCAGATAGAAGATGGCGTACGGCATGGGCGTGCGCTCGCCGAAGATTTTGGAAATCGTGTCCTGGTTCATGTACCAGATGCGGAATTCGCCCACCGGGCTGTCGTAGCCGGGCCGGGAAAAGCGCGCTGCGCGCGTGAGCTGCGCCTGGCCATTCACCACGTACGACATCTTCTTCTGGCGCTTGGAAATGCACACCACCTTGCCCGTGAGGCAGCGGGTATCGAGCGCTTGCGTGAGCGTGCTCGCGGGCGGCGCGTCGAAGAGCTGCGCATAGCGCGGGCTGCGTGTTTCGCCGATGAGCCGGGCCCAGGTGCGCTCGTCCATCACGTCGCTGGCCGGCAGACCGACCTTGCGGCGGTACGCGGCGATGGCGGCTTGCGTCGGATGGTCGAGTGCGCCGTTGATCGGTCCCTGATAGGCGCCGGCCTGCTTCAGCCGGTGCTGCAGCTCCATCACGTAGCCCGCTTGCGTCGGGCTCGTGAACCAGGCGCCGACGTCGGTGTTGTCGAGTTCGGCGGCGGTCGGTGCGCGTGATTTCGCCAGCAACACGTCCCACGTTTTCTGGTCGACCACGCCGGTCGGTTTCAAGTCATGGTCGCGCTGGAATTTCTCCACCGCAGCGCGCGTTTGCTGGCCGAAGCGGTCGTTGGCGTCGTACGCCGCCAGGTATTTGGCGTGGCGCAGGCGGATCTGCAGTTCGCGCACTTGCGGTGATTCCATCTTGTAGCGCAGGGGGTGCTGTAGCACGGCAAGGTGCGCTGACGGCGACGGCGCCGCGTGGATGGCGGCCGTCGTGGGCGCCGCCGTCGAACCCGCGGGCAGCACGGTGCCCAGCGTCGCCAGCACGCCGGCCACGATGCCGGTGTTCAGGAAGGAAGCGAAGCGCCGGCGGATCATCGTCATCGTTGGCTGTGATCGCTCAGCGCAGGCGCCGCCAGAACGTCGCCTGCGCCAGCGTGTGCTGGAACTTGCGCCGCGTCTCGCGGATGACGAACGGCACGTCCTGCGGCGCGCCCACCAGCTCGAAGTGCTTGCCGAGCATCTGCTTCAAGGCGTCGAGCGTGCGCCAGGTTTCGCCGTCCTTCTTGAAACCGCCCAGCCACTTGGCGCGCGGCGTGTGCTCGGCAAGCCAGGTGTAGGGTGAGGTGATCATCAGCATGCCGCCGACGTTCAGGCGTTCGTGGATGGAATTCACGAACTTCGCCGGATCGTACAGCCGGTCGATCAGGTTGGCGGCGACGATCAGGTCGTAGCCGGTGAACTGCGGCTTCAGATTGCAGGCGTCGCCTTGCCAGAACTCGACGCTGCCGGCGGTGTCGCGCAGCCCCAGGTCGGTGAGCTTCACGCCCTTGTATTCGACCAGTTCGCCTTCGTCGGGCACGGTATAGCGCACGGTGTCGCCACGCGCCAGCGCCACGCCCTGTTCGATGAAGCGCGCCGAAAAATCGACGCCGATCACCTTGTCGAAGGTACGCGCCAGCTCGAACACGCCGCGGCCGGTGGCGCAGCCCAGGTCCATGGCGAGGCGATGCGGTCCGTCGCCCACGGTCTTGATGGCCAGTTCCGCCACCGCCTTCGGGAAGTTGGGCACGCCCCAGTAAGTCGCGCCGTAGTGGAAGTCCATGTACTCGGTCACGAGATCGTCGGTTTCGTAGCGCGACGGAATGGCGCCCACCGGCGTGTCGGTGACGATGTAGCGGAAGCCCGCGTGCTGGAAGAAGTGGCGCCGGAAGGCATAGCGCGATTCGGGCTCGGCTTCATTGCCGGTGGCGATCCACGAGCCGCCTTTCATCAGGTTGTGCCGGCCGTCGAAGGTCGGCGTGGTGAAGTCGTCATAGATCGGGTGCGTCTTGAACCCTTCGAACGGATACGTGGGCGTTTCGGTCCATTGCCAGACGTTGCCGACGACGTCGTAGAACGGCCCGTGCTTGAAGGTATCCACCGGACACGACGAGGCCCAGTGCTCCAGGTACATGTTCGCGTTGACTGCGCCGCCTTCGGCCACGTCGGTCAGGTGCCAGCCGCTTGCCGCCAGCATGCGGTGCCATTCGTCTTCGGTCGGCAGGCGCACCGACTGCCTCGTTTCGGCGGCTTTCCAGCGGCAGAACGCGGCGGCTTCCAGGTGGTTGGTTTCCACCGGCCAATTCCACGGCATGGCGACCTCCTGCGTCAGCAGGCGCAGCTTCCAGTCGTGGCCGTCAGGCACCCAGAACGTCGGGCGCGTGGCCTTGGCATAGTCGCGCCAGCGGCGTCCCTCGTCGTCCCACCAAGCGTCGTTGGCGTAGCCGCCGGCGTCGACGAACGCCTTGAATTCGCCGTTGCTCACGAGCATCTTCGCGGCCTGGAACGCGCCCACGTCGGCTTCGTGGTGCACATATTCGTTGTCCCAGCCGTAGCGCTCGCAATCAAACGGCTTGCCGAGCGTGACGTGGCCCGCGGGCACCTTGACCAAGGCGTTCTCGGGTGCCGGACCGCTCATCGTGCACACCGGCCAATCGGGCTGCGAGCTCACGTATTCGAGCTTGTGCTGGCGGATCAGCACCGACGAGGTTTCGATGTGGATGCGCTCGTGCTCCACGCCCATGACGATCGCCCACCAGGGGTTGTCCCAACGTACCGGCAGTTCCAGCGGCGCCTTGTCGATCAGGCCGATGACCAGCTCGCGCACCTGTGCGCGATAGGCCTTCACTTGGTCGATCGCGGGCCAGTCGTAGTGCTTGTCGTTCAGGTCGTCCCAACTCATTTCGTCGACG
>SCQQ01000087.1 GCA_004299095.1 Burkholderiaceae bacterium
TTGGCATGGATGTCGGTGAGCTGCACGATGCGGTAGCCGTCGAACGCGGGCGGCAAGCGGGTCAGGGTGATGGCGATCGTCTTGACGGCAGGTACCTTCACCCCTTGCCACACGCCATAGGTCCCCAGGATGGCGGCGAGCGCGCCGACACCGAGCGTCACGCCGCGCGCGGTGAACCAGAATCGGCCGGCAGTGCGCGCAAAAACGAATACCAGGATGCCCACCAGATCGCGCACGATCAGCAGCAGCGCGAGCAGGAAGAACGTGCCGAACAGCCAGGCGATCACGATCAACACGCTGCGTGGCAGTTCGACCGCGGCAAACGACCCGAACGCGAAATTCAGGATGGCGTGGTATTCGGCGACCAGCAGGAACGCCAGCGCGATGGCGACGCGCAGCCCGAGCGAGAGCGGCAGCAGCGCGACGAAGCGCGCCACCGTGTAGAGCCAGAGCGTGCCGGTGGTGAGGACGACGATGAGGTGCATCAGCAGGGGTGGGCGCGGGAAAAGTACGGACCGAGTGTAGGCGGGCCACTCTTCCAAAGCGGGCGCATGACCGGCGTGCGCTGCCCGCCCAGTCGCGCCGCTGTCACCAGGCGCCGTGGTGCTCGGGCACCTTCATGACGGCGGGAATCGCGGCCAGGTAAACGAGCGCGGCGGCGACGTAGATCCACGGTTGTGCGCTGGCTGGATGCGCCACGCTCGCCAGGATGGCCGTGGCGATCGAAATCGTGGCGATGCTGCCGAACTGGATGAACAGTGTGCGCAGCGCGGCCAGCGTGGCCGAGTGCTGGGGCGCGAGTTGCAGCCCCGCGTTGCGGCTGGCCGGGTTGGCGATGCCGTTGCCCGCGCCGACCACGAGCGCGCCGATCACCAGCCACGCGTACGGCGAAACACCCCCAACCGGCGGCAGCGCCACCAGCAGAAAACCAAGCCCGATGAGGCTGCCGCCCAGATAGAGCGGCCGCCGGTAGCCGGTGCGCCGCAACAGCGCCACGGCGACGATCGAAATCACGATGGTGCCGATGCCT
The DNA here is from genome assembly GCA_004299095.1 of Burkholderiaceae bacterium. Lineage (GTDB taxonomy): Bacteria > Pseudomonadota > Gammaproteobacteria > Burkholderiales > Burkholderiaceae_C > Ottowia. The sequence continues at coordinate 1,031 of SCQQ01000087.1, forward strand.
TGGGCAATCAGCAGGCTGCCCGATTGCAGCGCGTTCATGCCGTAGCGGTTGATGGCGTAGAGCGGAATCAGCGCGACCGAGCCGATGGTCACGCCGCCGAAGATGGCGTTGATGAGATTCACCGAGCTGAATTTGGATTCGGACAGCAGGCGCGGCAGGATGAACGGTTGCGCGCTCCGGGTGATGTGCCGCCAGAACAACGGGCCGCTGGCCAGCGCCACCAGCGCCGGAATGACGAATCGCGGCGACCAGAGGTGTACGCCCGGTTCCGCGAGGAAGTTGACGGCCAGCATGGCGCAGAGGATGCAGGCGCCCAGCAGCGCCAGCCCCGGCAGGTCCATGGAACGCCGCTCGCGCGTCTTGTGGCGGTCGTGCGGGATGTAATGGAACGCCAGCGCGAGGATTGCCAGGCCGATTGGCACGTTGACGAAAAACACCGCGCGCCACGACCAGTAGGTGACGAAGAAGCCGCCGAAAATCGGCCCGATCATGGCACCGATCGGGAACATCGTACCGAACAGGCTCACCGCGCGGTCGCGCGCATTGCCGAAATGGTCGACGATGATGCCCGTCGCTGCCGGCGTGAAACCGGCGCCGCCCGCGGCCTGCAGCACGCGCAGCACGATCAGCACGTAGATGTTGCTGGTCAGCCCGCAGAGCAGCGATGCCAGCGTGAACACCAGCACCGAGCCGATGAAAACGCGCCGGCCGCCGTAGCGCTCGCCGAGCTTGCCGCTGATCGGCAGCATGAGGGTCAGGCCGAACGCGTACGCGGTGAGCGTCCAGCCGGCCCAGTTGATGGTGGTGTCGAGGCCTTTTTGCAGTGCGTCGAGAGCGGTCGAGACGATGGTCGAATCGATCGCCACCATGATGAGCGCCAGTGCGATGATCACGAACACCAGAAACCGGCGCGCCGGCTGGTCGGCCAGCGTGGCGGCGCTGCTACCGACGGAGCCGGGCGCGGGTTGTTGTTCTTGTGTTGCAGTAGCCATACGGACGGGGCGGTTTGAGCAAGGGCCGATCCCGAATTTTGATTTTGATGAATTCGACGATTAGCCGCCAAACCGTTCAAGCATATCGAGACGCGCGCTACCGCGTGTGCGCCATGCCGCCATGGGTGATGCGGGTGGATTGCGCGAGCCCTGAATTGCTCGCGGCGCAGCGGCAGCACGGGGCCGGTTGCAGCGCATTCGTGACGGCGTGCAATCCGCTGGGGCGTATCGGGGATGTCGCGGCCAATCGGCTGCGCCGGCGCGAGTTGCGGCAAGAAATCGAGCGGCGGGGTCTGCAAACCCTACCCGGCGTGGGCGAAGGCGCTGACGGCGAATGGCCGGACGAAGAGAGTGATCTGGTTTTCGGCCTGGACCTTGCTGGCGCACGTCTGCTGGGCCGGCGGTTCCGGCAGAACGCCGTGCTCTGGAGCGGCCCTGAAGGGATTCCACGGCTGATTCTGCTGCGCTAGCGCCAGGTATCGAGGTCTCATGCAAGACGTTCTTTTTGTATTGGGCGCGGGCGATCCCGAAATGGTGACGATCGAGCACTTGCTGGCGGATTACGCCGTGCCCGCCATTCGCGTCCGGGTGGGCGGCAAGCGCGTATACCCCGCCAACGCCTATCGCGCATCCGTGCCGCCGCAGGCCGTGGATGTGCTGGCGCGCGGCGGCCGGGTCTGGCTGGTGGAATGCGTGGGCGACGTGCCCGAGGGCGCTTCGCGTATCGACCACCATCGCCCCGGCGACCCGGGCTACGGCCATCCGCCGGCCGAATTCTGGCGCGCGTCCAGCCTGGGGCAGGCGGTTGCTGTGCTGCGGAACGAGATCGGGCTGGAGGTCGAGATCACGCCCGAAATGCGCCTGGTGGCCGCCGCGGATCATTGCTTGGGCGCGGCCTATCGCGGCGACTGCCCCGGCATCGACCCCGACGCGCTGCTGCGCTGGCACGTCGCGTCGCGCGCCGCGTTTGAAAAGCGTTCCGTGGACGCTGTCCTGATTGATGTCCAAGCCACGCGCGACCAGTTGCGCCGGGCGCCACGGATGGAATTGGCGCCGGGGATCCACGCCGCCGATATGCGCGGCCGGCCCGACGCCGAGCTGCTGATTGCTGCAGCGCACGAGGGCCAGTGCTGCATTTCTGCCGTCACCGCGCGCGATGGGCGCACCAAGATCGGCTGCCTGGTCGGCAGTCCGGCGCAGGTGATGGCGTTCATGCATGAGTGGGTGCCGCGCCAAGGTTTGACGGCTGTGTACGGCGACCCGGTGCGCGGCTTTGCCGGCGCTTTCGTGCCGCGCTGAGCGGGTGCCGCTGGCGCGGCGAGGCGCCATGGCTACCACGCGCCGCGGTGCTCCGGCACGTGCGGGATCACCGGCAGCGCGGCGATGAAGAGCAGCGCCGCGGCCACGTACACCCAGGCCTGCGAGAGGCCCGGATCGCGCACGTCGGCCAGGATCGCGGTGGCCACGGCCACGGTGGCGATGCTGCCCACCTGGATGAACAGCGTGCGAATGGCGGCGATCGTGGCCGAGTGGTCGGGCGCCAAATGCAGGCCGGCGTTGCGGCTGGCGGGATTGGTGATGCCCTTGCCGATACCCACCAGGAACGCGGCCGATGCCAGCCAGACATAGGGCGACAGCGGCGCGAGCGGCGGCAGCGCGAACAGCAGGATGCCGGCGCCGATCAGCACGCCACCCACGTACAGCGGCGCGTGGTAGCCGGTGCGCCGCAGCGCCATCACGGCCAGCACCGAAAACACGGTTTGGGCGATGCCTTGCGCCACCAGCAGCGTGCCCGACTGCAGTGCGTTGATGCCGTAGCGGTTGGTGGCGTAGAGCGGCGCCAGCGCCACGCAGCCGACGGCCATGCCGGAATAAATCGCATTCACCAGATTGACCGAGCCGAAACCCGGCCCGGTCAGCAGCCGCGCCGGAATGAACGGGTGCGCGCTGCGCCGCGTGTGGCGCCAAAACAGCGTGCCGCCCGCCAGCGAGATCGCCAGCGGCGCGAGGAACAGCACCGAGTAGAGATGGATGCTGCGTTCCGCCAGCGCGCTGATCGCCAGCATGCCGGCCAGCAGACCGATGGCCATCAAGCCCATGCCGGCCAGGTCGGTCGGACGTTCCTGCGCCGGCGCACGTTTGTGGTCGTGCGGGATGTAACGCCAGGCGAGCGTAAAAATCACGAGGCCGATCGGCACATTGACGAAAAACACCGCCCGCCACGACCAGTACGTGACCAGGATGCCGCCGAAAATCGGGCCGATCATGGCGCCGATCGGAAAGATCGCGCCGAACAGGCTGACGGCGCGGTCGCGCTCGCCGCCGAAGTGGTTCACGATGATGCTGGTGGCTGAGGGCGTGAAGCCGGCGCCGCCGGCTGCCTGCACCACGCGCAGCGCGATCAGCAGGTAAATGTTGTCCGTGAGACCGCACAGCAGCGACGACAGCGTGAACATCGCCACCGATGCGATGAATATCCGCCGCCCGCCGTAGCGCTCGCCCAGCTTGCCGGTGATGGGCAGCATGATCACCAGGCCAAAGGCATAACCAGTGAGCGTCCAGCCGGCCCAGTTGATGGTGGTGTGGAGGCCATGCTGCAGCGCGTGCAGCGCCGTGGCGACGATGGTCGAGTCGATCGCCGACATGATGAGCGCCAGCGCCACGATCACGAACACCAGGACGCGGCGTATCGGCGGTTCCGAGAACACGGGTGCCGGAGATGAGGTCCGCGCACCCTCCGCCCGGCGTTCTCGGGATGGTTCCGTGTCGAACGTCATGGTTGTCTGGGCCGCGAGCGACAGGCTACGCGTCGCTTGCACGGTTCGACGTCGGCCGGCGCGCACGAGGCAGGCCTCGCGCGCAAGCGGCGTTCATTCGCTTTCGTATCGATCGTCTCGCGGACCCCGCGTCTGTGCCCAAGTGCGCTCAGCGCAGCCCGGCGCCGCTCGCCGCGCCCACGCGCTGGATGATTTCGATCTGGTAGCCGTCCGGGTCGGTGACGAACGCGATCACCGTTTTCCCGCCCTTGACCGGCCCCGGCTCGCGCGTGACCTGGCCGCCGGCGGCCTTGATCTTCGCGCATGCGGTGTAGGCATCGGGCACACCAATGGCGATGTGGCCGTAGGCGTCGCCCCGGTCGTACTCGGTCTTGCCCCAGTTGTAGGTGAGTTCGATTTCGGCTTGGCCGGGATTGCCGCCGTCGTAGCCGACGAATGCCAGCGAGTACTTGTACGCCGGGTTTTCCGAGCGGCGCAGCAACTGCATGCCGAGTACGTCGGTGTAGAAATCAATCGACCGCTGCAGGTCGCCGACGCGCAGCATGGTGTGCAGGATTCTCATGCAGTCATTGTGCCAGTGCGACATGGCGGGCGTGGTCGGCTTTTTGGGGGGCCGTCTCAACCGGATCGCCCGGGCATACGGGCGTGCATGGCCGCTGCTCGCTCGGCAGTGCGCGCCGATGATTCCCGTGCGCAGACCGCGCTGGCACCGGGCAGCCGTTATGCTCCCGCTCCATGGCTGAAACGTCCCTTCTCTGGTACGACTACGAGACCTTTGGCACGCATCCGCGGCGCGACTGGCCAGCGCAGTTCGCGGCAGTGCGCACCGATGCCGAGCTGAATGAAATCGACGATCCGCTGGTGCTGTATTGCCAGCCGCCCAACGACCGTTTGCCGGCGCCTGAAGCGTGCCTGATCACGGGCATCACGCCGCAGGAATGCGTGGCCAAAGGTGTGGCCGAGCACGTTTTTGCCGAGCGCATCAACGCCGCTTTCTCGCAGCCCGGCACCATCGGCGCGGGCTACAACTCGATCCGCTTCGACGATGAAGTCACGCGCTTCCTGCTGTGGCGCAACCTGATCGAACCGTACGCGCGCGAATGGCGCGACGGCTGCAGCCGCTGGGATCTGCTCGACGTGGTGCGCTGCGCGCACGCGCTGCGGCCGGAAGGCATCGCGTGGCCGCAGGGCGACAACGGCCAGCCGACGTTCCGGCTGGAGCGCCTCACCGCCGCCAATGGGCTGGAGCACGAAAGCGCGCACGACGCGCTTTCCGACGTGCGCGCCACCATTGCACTGGCGCGGCTGATTCGCCAGAAGAACCCCAAGCTGTTCGCGTTCTGCCTGGCGCTGCGCAAGAAAGACCGCGTGGCGGAAGAACTGGGGCTGCCGACCACGCTGCGCGATGCGCGGCCGTTCCTGCACGTGAGCGGCCGCTTCAGCGCCGAACGCGGCTGTCTCGCCGTGATGGCGCCGCTCGCCATGCACCCGGGCAACAAGAACGAATTGCTCGCATGGGACCTGAGCGCCGACCCGAGCGTGCTGACGACGCTGGACGCGGTCGGTGCGCGCGAGCGCCTGTTCACGGCGACTGGCGACTTGCCTGAAGGCGTGCAGCGCCTCGCGCTGAAAAGCGTGCACCTGAACAAATCGCCCATCGTCATTCGCAATTTGAAGACCCTGCGCCCGGACTTGGCTGCGCGCTGGGGCGTTGATCTGGGCGCGGCGGCGGTGAATCTGGAGAAACTGCGCGCGCTGCCCGACTTGAGCGCGCTCTGGTCCCAGGTATTTGCGCGGCCGGCGCCTGCGGAACCCGTCGATGTCGACGAGGATTTGTACGGTGGCTTCCTGAACGACGACGACCGCCGGCGCCTGGAACGCTTGCGCGCCTTGAACCCTGCGGAACTGGCGCTGGCCAAGCCGGGTTTCGACGACGAGCGCTTGGCCACCCTGCTGTTCCGCTACCGCGCGCGCAATTTCCCGGACAGCCTGAACGACGCCGAGCGCGTGCAGTGGGAAGCGCATCGCAGCGCGCGGCTGCTGCAGGGCGAGGGTGGTGCGGTCACCATCCCGGCGTTTTTCGACCGCATCGACGCGCTCGCGGACAACGCGGGAGACGACGCGCACCAGCAGGACGTGCTGTCGGCGCTGTACGACTGGGCCGAGCAACTGGCGCCCGAGTCGTCGCAATGACCGCGCGCGCCGATACACCGGGCGGTCGCGTCTCGGTGTTCTCTCTGCTGTCGCTCTCGCTGCCGGTCGCGATGGGCTACGTGCCGCTCGGCGCGGTGTTCGGTTTCCTGCTGGTGCAGGCCGGCGCAGCCTGGTGGATCGGGCCGTTCATGAGCGTGCTGGTGTTTGCCGGCGCGGCGCAATTCATGGCCGTGCCCCTGCTGGCGGCGGGCGTGCCGCTTATCCCGATTGCGGTGGCGACGCTGGTGATCAACCTGCGCCACATTTTTTATGGGTTGTCGCTGTTGCAGCGCGCGCCAGCCAACCGCTGGGCCCGGGGTTATCTGATCTGGGCCTTGACCGATGAGACTTATTCGGTGATCACGGCGCTGCCGCCCACGGCAACGACGGGGCAAATCGTGGGCGTGGCGACGCTGAATCACTTCTGGTGGATTCTGGGCACCTTCATCGGCACCGCCGTGGGCGCGCGCGTGAGCACTGTCTACACCGGCATCGACTTCGCGCTGGCCGCGCTGTTCGCAGTGCTGGTGGTGGAACAGTGGCGCGCCACGCGCACGCTGGTACCGATTGCGGTGGCGGTCGGCGCTTACTTTGTCGCGAGTTGGGTCATTCCGTCGCAGGCGCTGGCGATCTCGATTGCGCTCTGCGTGATTGCCGGCGTACTGCTGGCGCGGCGCGAAGCGGCGCCTGAAGCCAAGATCTGAAGGAGAGCCGGGATGCGCCAGCAGTTTTCTGATGGAGGCCACGCACGGTGATCGAATCCGGCTATGCCGTCGAAGCCATCGTGGCCATGGCAGCGGTGACGGTCTTCCTGCGCGCGCTGCCGTTTCTCGGCGCGCCGTGGCTGAAGCGCTATCCGCTGATCGGCCGGCTCGGCCGCTTCCTGCCGTCGGCCATCATGACGCTGCTGCTGCTCGACACGCTGCGCGGCGCCATGGCGCACAACGCCGCCGGGGCGTGGCAGGAATTGGTGGCGATTGTCGTCGCCATCGTGCTGCAGGGGCGCACGCGCCAGCCGCTTTTCAGCATCCTGATCGCGACCGCGCTGTACGTGGTGTTCCGCAACGTACCGTTCTTTTCCTGAAGGGGGGCGCCCGCGCGGTCAGGGCCGCACGATTTCCAGCAGCCGATCGAGGCCGCCCTCGTTGATCGCCACCATCGCCTGCGCGCGCACGGTGGGTTTGGCGTGGTAGGCGACCGACAGGCCCGCTTCGCCCATCATCGGCAAGTCATTGGCGCCGTCGCCCATGGCGATGGCTTGCCTGGGCGTGATGCCGAGCTGCTCGCAGGTTTGCAGGAACATGCGGCGCTTCTCCGCGCCGTCGCAAATGTCGCCCCAGGGTTGGTCGACCAGACGGCCGGTGAGGACGCCGTTCTCGATGCCGAGCACGTTGGAGCGCGTGAAATCGAGTTTCAGCCGGTCGCGCACGCGGTCGGTGAAGAAAGTGAAGCCGCCCGACACCAGCAGCGTTTTCAGCCCCGCTTTCTGGCACGTCGCGACCAGCGCGGCCGCGCCGGGATTGAGGCGCAGGCGATCGCGGTACACGTGTTCCAAGTGATCGACCGTCACGCCGTTCAGCAGCGCCACGCGCTGGCGCAGGCTTTCCTTGTAATCGGTGATTTCGCCGTGCATCGCCGCCGCGGTGATGGCGGCGACCTCGGCCTTGCGTCCGGCGGCGTCGGCGATTTCATCCACGCATTCGATGTTGATGAGCGTGGAATCCATGTCGAAAGCGATCAGCTTGTAGTCGGCCAGCGCCAGCGGACGGGCGATGCCGCGCAGGACGATGCCGGCGGCGGGAAAGGCGGATGAATTCATGGCAAGGAGGGTTTCTGGACAGGCGCACGTGGCTGCGGCGCCCGCGATGGTTCGGTTGCTTGGCGCGCGGCGTGAGCGGCGATTATCGGCCGCGGCTTGTTGCCGCGCGGTGCCGAAACACACGCGTTCCGTGGCGTCTCTGGCAGCGCCGACGGGCAGTTTGCGTCCAAGCGTCGCACAATCGACGCGAACAAGAATCGTGAAAGGAACACAAGAATGGCAAGCATTCAACTCAAGCCCCGGCTGGACATGCACGCGGTGGACGCGGCCGCCTACGCGCCGATGATGGCGCTGGAGAAATACGTGCACGGCGGCACGCTGGGCGAGGCGTTGATCGGCTTGGTGAAGATGCGTGTGTCGCAAATCAACGGCTGCGCCTATTGCCTGCAAATGCATGGCGAGGAATCGCGCAAGGCGGGCGTCGAGCAGCGCCGGCTCGACGTGCTGTCGGCCTGGCGGGAAGCGCCATACCTCTATTCGGAGCGTGAGCAGGCGGCGATCGCACTGGCCGAGGAAGTCACGCTGATCGGCGAGGATGGCGTGTCCGACGCCACCTGGGCGCACGTGAAGGCGGCGTTCGAGGACAAGGAAATCGTGCACCTCATCATGGGGATTTGCGCCATCAATTCGTGGAACCGCATGGCGATTGCCACGCACATGCTGCTGCCGGGCGTGAAAGCCTGACGTGGCGGCCATCATGCTGAGCGCCGCCGATCTGCGCCACTTGCGACGCTGCGTCGAACTGGCGCGCGAGACGCTGGCCGGAGGCAACCCGCCGTTCGGCTCGCTGCTGATGACGGGCGAAGGCGGCGTGCTGTTCGAAGCGCACAACGAAACGCGCCACGGCGATGCCACGCTGCACCCGGAAATCGAAGTGGCGCGCTGGGCCAGCAAGAACCTGAGCGCGGCCAAGCGGCGTGCCGCAACGGTCTACACCTCGGGCGAACATTGCCCGATGTGCTCGGCCGCGCACGGCTGGGCCGGCCTGGGTCGCATAGTGTATGCGAGCTCCGCCGCGCAGTTCACGGCCTGGATGCGCGAATGGGGCATCGCGGCGGGCGCGGTGCGGCCGCTTGCGATCCAGGACGTGATCAGCGGCGTGCGGGTGGACGGCCCGGCGCCCGAACTCACGGCCGAGATTCGCGAGCTGCAGCGGCGCTATTTCAAGATTCCCGCGTGACCCCGCGCCTGCGACCGCCTGCCGGTGATTCGCATAGACGGTCGCGGCACGCTATTCGTCGTTTGGGTTGCTGTCTCGCGCAAACGGGAAGAAGTCGCCGATGGCGTGCTGCTCGGGCAGCACATACACCACGCCCTCGTGTCGGCCGAAAAGCGGCGCCACGGTGCGGTCGTAAAACGCCGGCGGCAGGTTGATGCAGCCAAACGAAATGCGCTTGGCCGAGGTGCCCGGCGCGGCCAGGCGTTCGGGCCGGTGCTCGCCGCGCACGTGGCGCACGCGGTGCATGGAAAGCGCCGCGTCGTAATCCAGCCAGACGATGTCTTCGCCTTGCGCGTTGACTCCCGGCTCGGTTAGGTAGCGTCCCGCCGCAGTGATTTTTTCGCTTTTGGCAATCTTCGAGAGCGGCCGCGTGCCGATGTCAGAGGGCGCCACGTCGCCCACCGCCTCGCCCACCAGCACCGGTGTTTTGCCAATCAGCACACCCGAACGGCCGAACACCCAGAGCGTGGCGGAAGGCTTGTCCACGACCGCGAACGCGCGCCCGCCGGCATCGCCCGCTTGCAGCACGCTGCGGGCAAACGCCTGGATCTGAACGCGATCGGCGGCCTGCGACGGGACGGCCAGCACCAGCGGCAGCGACAGCGTCAGGATGCGGAGGGCAAGGGAGCGCAACACGATGGCGTCATCGTATCTGCCGGAGTGCGTTTAGAGGCGGGTGCATTGGTGCGTGCTCTTCGGCGCCGCCGCACGAGGCCGAGGCGTCGCGCGCATCTCGGTTCCTACAATGGCGAGCATGATTTCACCCGCCTACACCCGCGGCGCGCAGTTGCCGGAACTGTTGCGCCAACGCCTGCTCGTGCTCGATGGCGCCATGGGCACCATGATTCAGCAGCTCAAGCTGACCGAAGAACAGTTCCGCGGCGAGCGTTTCAAGGATTTTCACAAGGATCTGAAGGGCGACAACGAGCTGCTGGTATTGACCCGGCCCGACGCCATCCGCGGCATCCACGAGGCCTACCTCACTGCCGGCGCCGATATGGTCGAGACCGACACGTTTGGCGCCACCGCCGTGGCGCAGGCCGATTACGACTTGTCCGATCTGGCGGGCGAAATGAACGAGGCCGCTGCCCGCATCGCGCGCGCCGCCTGCGACAAGTTTTCCACGCCGGAGCGCCCGCGCTTCGTGGCGGGATCGCTCGGCCCTACGCCCAAGACCGCGAGCATCAGCCCCGACGTGAATGACCCCGGCGCCCGCAACATCGATTTCGAAACGCTGCGCGCGGCGTATTACGAACAGGTCGAAGGCTTGGTGAAAGGCGGCGCCGACCTGCTGCTGGTCGAAACCATCTTCGACACGCTCAACGCCAAGGCGGCGCTGTTTGCCATCGACGAGTTCTTCGAAGCGAGCGGCGAGCGCCTGCCCATCGTCATCAGCGGCACGGTGACCGATGCGTCGGGCCGCATCCTTTCGGGCCAAACGGTGCCCGCGTTCTGGCACAGCGTGCGCCACGCGAAGCCGCTGGCCGTGGGCCTCAATTGCGCGCTGGGCGCGGCGCTGATGCGTCCCTATATCCAGGAGCTGGCACAGATCGCGCCCGACACCTTCATCAGTTGCTATCCCAATGCCGGCCTGCCCAATCCGATGGCGGAAACTGGTTTCGACGAAACGCCGGAAGTGACGAGCCGGCTGCTGCACGAATTTGCGGAGGAAGGCTTCGTCAACCTGGTGGGTGGCTGCTGCGGCACCACGCCGGAGCACATCCGGGCGATCGTGGAGGCGGTGGGTGCGCTCAAGCCGCGTACTTTGTCCTCGGATTCGTTCCGACGCGATGCTGCCTGATGCAGTTTGGATGGCGGGCGTTTGCCGTCCCGTGCTTGCTGAAGGCGTGGACGTGGGAAAACATACAATGTATGTATGATCGAATTCGAATGGGATCCAGACAAAGCGCAGGCGAACCTGAAAAAGCACGGGGTTTCATTCGAGGAAGCGAAGTCTGTCTTTTACGATGAGTTTGCGCGGCAATTTTTCGACGACGAGCACTCGGAGATGGAGGAGCGCTTCATCCTGCTCGGCCTGAGCGATTGCTCGCGCATTCTGGTGGTTTGCCACTGCGAGCGAACCGGTGGTCATGTGATCCGGATCATTTCCGCTCGGAAAGCGACTGCGGGCGAACGCAACTACTACGAAGGACCGACGCCATGAAAGACGAATACGATTTTTCCAAGATGAAGTCACGCAAGAACCCGTACGCGTCGGCACTGAAACGCCAGGTCACGATCCGCATGCGAGACGACGTGATCGAGTATTTCAAGGGCATGTCGGAAGACACGGGCATTGCATACCAGAGCCTCATCAATCTTTACCTCCGGGACTGCATGACCAACAAGCGCCAGCCGGATTTATCTTGGCGCTGAGGCGGATAACTCGCATTCCGAAACCCAGTCTTTGGGTCCGCACGCGCCGCTTTCTTTGGGCGCCCGGCTGAACATTTTCTACAGGCGCGGATTACGCGCCGTTGTCGCATACCACCATGAACGCACCCGATCTCCCCATCACCTCGATCCCACCCCTGCGCCTCTCCGGCCTGGAGCCGGTACTGATCGACGATAGCTCGCTCTTCGTCAACATCGGCGAGCGCACCAACGTCACCGGCTCGGCGGCGTTCAAGCGCCTGATCGTCGCGGGCCAGTACGAGGAAGCGCTCGCGGTCGCGCGGCAGCAGGTGGAAAGCGGCGCGCAGGTGATCGACGTCAACATGGACGAGGGCATGCTGGACGCCAAGGAAGCCATGGTGCGCTTCCTGAAGTTGATCGCGAGCGAGCCCGACATCGCGCGCCTGCCGATCATGATCGACAGCTCCAAGTGGGAGGTGATCGAAGCCGGCCTGCGCTGCCTGCAGGGCAAGAGCATCGTCAACTCGATCAGCATGAAGGAGGGCGTCGAGCTCTTCAAGCGCGAGGCGCACCTGGTTCAGCGCTATGGCGCGGCGGCGGTGGTGATGGCGTTTGACGAAAAAGGGCAGGGCGACACCTTGCAGCGGCGGATCGACATCTGCCAGCGCGCCTACGACATCCTGGTGAACGAAGTTGGCTTCCCGCGCGAGGACATCATCTTCGACCCCAACATCTTCCCGATCGGCACCGGGATCGAAGAACACGCCAATTACGCGGTCGATTTCATCGAGGCCACGCGCTGGATCAAGCACAACCTGCCGGGTGCCAAGGTGTCGGGCGGCGTGAGCAACGTCTCTTTCAGCTTCCGCGGCAACGAGCCGGTGCGCGCGGCCATCCACACCGTGTTCCTGTACCACGCGATCCAGGCCGGCATGGACATGGGCATCGTCAACGCGGGCCAGATCGGCGTGTACGACGACCTCGACCCCGAATTGCGCGAGCGCGTCGAAGACGTGGTGCTGAACCGCCGCGCCGACGCCACCGAGCGCCTGCTGGAAATCGCCGAAGGCGCCAAAGGCGCCGCCAAGGACGACAGCAAGAAACTGGAATGGCGCGGCACGCCGGATCACCCGGCGCCGGTGGAAGAGCGCCTGAAACACGCGCTGGTGCACGGCGTGACCGACTTCGTGGTGGCAGACACCGAGGAATGCTGGCAGCAGATCAAGGCCAAGGGCGGCCGCCCACTGCACGTGATCGAAGGCCCGCTCATGGATGGCATGAACGTAGTCGGCGACCTGTTCGGCGCGGGCAAGATGTTCTTGCCACAGGTGGTGAAAAGCGCGCGCGTGATGAAGCAGGCCGTGGCCCACCTCATGCCCTACATGGAAGCCGAGAAGGAGCAGTTGAAAGCCGCCGGCGGCGACATCCAGTCCAAGGGCAAGCTGGTGGTGTGCACCGTCAAGGGCGACGTGCACGACATCGGCAAGAACATCGTCGGCGTGGTCCTGCAGTGCAACAACTTCGACGTGGTCAACATGGGCGTGATGGTGCCCGCGCACGAGTTGCTGGCGAAAGCCAAGGAAGTGAACGCCGACATGGTGGGCGTGAGCGGCCTGATCACGCCCAGCCTGGAAGAAATGCAGCACGTCGCGGCCGAAATGCAGAAGGACCCGTGGTTCCGCGAGCGCAACGTGCCCCTCTTGATCGGCGGCGCCACCACCAGCCGGGTGCACACCGCAGTCAAGATCGAGCCCAAGTACGATGGCCCGGTGATCTGGGTGGCCGACGCTTCGCGCAGCGTCGGCATCGCGCAAAGCCTGATCGGGGAGAACAAGGCCGCGTTCGTCGCGGAGACGCACGCCGAATACGAGCACGTGCGCGAACTGCACGCCAAGAAACGCAAGACGCCGATGTGGCCGCTCGCGCAGGCGCGCGCCAACAAGACGGCGATCGATTGGAAAAACTACACGCCGCCCAAGCCGAAGTTCTTCGGCGTGCGTCACTTCAAGAACATCGACCTGAACGAGATCGTCCCGTTCCTGGACTGGACGCCGTACTTTCAGACCTGGGACCTGGCCGGCCACTTTCCCGACATCCTGAGCGACGCCGTGGTGGGCGTCGAAGCGACCAAGGTCTACGACGACGCACAGGCCATGCTGAAGAAAATGATCGCCGGTCGCTGGATTTCCGCCAACGCGGCGGTGGGCTTCTGGCCCGCCAACACCGTGCATGACGACGATATCGAGCTCTACGCCGACGAGAAGCGCGACCAGGTCGTGCTGACTTGGTACGGCCTGCGCCAGCAGACCGAGCGCCCGAAAGACGCCAAGACCGGCGAGCAGCGCCCGAGCCGCTGCCTGTCCGACTTCATCGCGCCCAAAGATACCGGCATCGCGGACTACAGCGGCGCCTTCGCCTGCACCGCCGGCATCGGCGCGAGGGAAAAAATCGCCGAGTTCGTGAAAGCGGGCGACGACTACAGCGCCATCGTCTTCGAAGCGCTCACCGACCGCTTGGCCGAAGGCACGGCCGAATGGCTGCACCACCGCGTGCGCACCGACCTGTGGGGCTACATGCCCGGCGAGAAACTGACGAACGAAGAGCTGATCGCCGAGAAGTACCAGGGCCGCCGCCCCGCGCCCGGCTACCCGTCGTGCCCCGACCACCGCGTGAAGAAGCCGATGTTTGCGCTGCTGCGCTGCGACAAAATCGGCATGGAATGCACCGACGGCTACGCCATGTTCCCGGGCGCGAGCGTGAGCGCCTTCTACTTCAGCCACCCCGCCAGCACCTACTTCCGCGCCGGTGCCATCGACATGGAGCAGGTGAAGGACATGGCCGCGCGCAGCGGCGCGCCGGTGGACGAGGTGGAGCGGGCGTTGGCGCCGAACTTGAGTTTGTGAGCGGAGCGTAGTGGGGCACCGACATGCCTGCGGGCTTCAAAACGCCGATTGAACCTTGGATTGCCCCCTGGCCCGGCAAGAGTGCGCGCGAACCGGGCGGTCTCCCGCACCCGGCGGCCTATCACATGCTGGACGTGGCGGCGGTGGCGGAATGCCTGTTGACAATGTCCCCCGTCAGCGCTGCGCTGCGCGACGCGCTCGTACTGCTGGTGGCCTTGCACGACTTGGGCAAGATCGGAATCCCGTTTCGCCGCATGCTGCTCGAAGGTGTGCCGCAAGGGGCCGGTCGCCACTGGGAAGCGACCGAGCTGCTCCTGCACGAATACGACAGCTTGCTGGCCCGTTTGGGTGGAACACCGCGCCGGCGGGCGCGTCTGTACGCGGCGACGGCGGGACATCATGGGCGGCCACCCGACAAGGAAGGCAATGCGGCCGCGCGCTTGCTCAATGCGCAGGGAGAAGCGGCGCGACGCGACGCGGCGGCGTTAGTCGAGGCGTTTTGCGATCTTTGGCCCGGCGCATCGCTGGCCGAACTCGGCAAAGAGGATTTCATTCGCCTGTCGTGGTGGCTCCCAGGCTTGACCGCAACTGCCGACTGGATCGGCTCGAACCAGGACTGGTTTGCACCCCGGGTACCAGAATTGCCGCTGGCAGACTACTTGGAGCGTGCTCGCTCATTGGCGCCTGCCGCGGTGCGGTGTGCGGGACTGGACCCGGTCGCACCGGCCGGCACGCCGCTGTTCGGTTTTGCGCTGCGGCCGATGCAGGCGGCATGCGTTGAGATCGAGCTGCCCGACGGGCCGATGCTGGCGTTCATCGAGGATGAGACCGGCGCCGGCAAGACCGAAGCGGCGCTGTTGCTGGCGCAACGCATGATGCTGGCGGGCAAGGGCAGTGGTTTGTTCGTGGCGCTGCCCACCACCGCAACGGCCGATGCGATGTTCGGGCGTGTGCGCGATATGGTCGCGCGCCTGTTCGCCGGGCCGCCCAACCTAGCGTTGGCGCATGGCCGCGCGGCGCATTCACAGGATTTTCGCGAGTTGCGCCGCCACGGCGCGGCGCAAGAGGACGCGCCCGGCTGTACTGATTGGCTGGCCGACAACCGGCGCCGCGCGCTGCTCGCGCAAGTGGGCGTGGGCACCATCGATCAGGCGCTGCTCTCGGTGCTCCCCACGCGCTATGCCACGCTGCGCCACTACGGCCTGGCGTCGAAAATCCTCATCGTCGATGAGGTGCACGAAATGGGCGAGCCCTATATGCAGCAGGAACTGCAACAGCTGCTGCACGCGCATCGCATGGCGGGCGGTTCGGCCATCCTGCTGTCGGCGACACTGCCGCTTGGCCAACGTGCTGCGCTGACGCGGGCCTTTGGGGCGGAAGCGGAGTCGTCCGACAGGGCCTATCCGGCCTTGACCATCGCTGGTGGCGCGAGCCGGGTCGACTTTGCTCCCGCGGCGATTACGCGCGGGCCGGTGGCAGCGCAGCGCCTGGAGAGCGTCGATGCCGCGCTCGGTCTGCTGGTCGACAAAGCCAATCAAGGCGCGGCTTGTGTCTGGATCCGCAACGCGGTGGACGATGCCATTGCCGCCGTGCGTGCCTTGCGCGTGCGTGGCGTGGCTGCCGATTTGCTGCACGCCCGTTTTGCACTGGTCGATCGTCTGCGCCATGAGCAGGCGGCGCTCACGCGCTTCGGCAAGTCCGGACAGGGCCGGGCGGGCCGGGTGCTCGTCGGCACGCAGGTGTTGGAGAGTTCGCTTGATCTCGATTTCGACGTCATGGTGAGTGATCTGGCGCCCATGGCGGCGCTGATCCAGCGCGCTGGCCGCCTGTGGCGGCACATGGCTTTGCGGCCCACAAACTCACGCGCCGTGCCGGCGCCGGTGCTGTATGTTCTGTCGCCCGATCCGGTGCGAGTGGACGACGAGAAATGGCTGCGCCGCGTGCTGGATCGCGGTGCCTGGGTGTATCCGCTGGACTGGCAGTGGCGCACGGCGCAGGTACTGTTCCGGGCCGGCGCCATTGATGCGCCGAGCAGCCTGCGCACGCTGATCGAAGCCGTGCACGGAGCGGACGGCGATGTGAACTCGGTCGCTTTGCCTGAACCGCTGGAACGGGCTGAGAAGGATCGCATGGGCAAAGGCTATGCGGCCGCCAATCAGGCGCGCAACAACCTGATCAAGCTGGAGCAGGGTTATCGGCAGGGAGGTGGCGGCAGCGCCGATGTGGATTACCCGACGCGGCTCGGCCAGAAGCAGCGGACGCTGATGCTGGCCGTGCTGCGGGATGGTGCGCTGCTGCCTTGGGCAGCGGCGACGCAGGTCGATCTGGAACGTACTGATGCAGAGTTCCTGTCCGAAGTGCGTGCGGCCGAAAATCGTTGCAAGTCCTTGGCGCTACCGTCGCAGGACGATCCGATGATCCGAGCCTTTACGGTGGCGTGGCCCGATTGGCGGCGTCAATCGGTGACGGTTTGCCCCGTAGCGGAAGATGGCCGGATGGTTGCCGGCCTGCGCTACGATGTCGCGACGGGCCTGGAGTTTGCCGCCGATCCATAGCGTGAGGCGTCGGCCTGAGTTCCCTGCTGGCCGGGGATGAACCGCTTCGGTGGTACGGGTGCATCAGAACACTTGAAACGAAACGTTCCCCGCTCAAGCGGGGATTTCTATAAGTTAGTCATGTATATAAAAAGCTTCGGTGTTACGGGTGGAGATAGGGGAGGGGGATACGATATAGAAAAGGTCTACACTCACGACGGTCCCAGCTAATCACTTGCATACAACCATGTCCTTAAATCTGATCATCGACCCATGGATACCCGCCACCATGCGCGATGGCAGCGTTTGCGTGATCGCGCCTTGGCGGATTGCCGATCCCGACGTGATCGCACTCGCCTGGGATCGCCCGGATTTCGATGTCGCGTGCCTGGAGTTCTTAATCGGGCTGATCTACTTGGTGGATCCGCCCACCGACGACGAGGATTGGGAGGAACGCGAAGCGCCTGATGCCGATCGCTTGCGCGCGCGCTTGCTGGCGGTGGCGAGTGCTTTCAACCTGCTGGGCGATGGGCCGCTGTTCCTGCAGGATTTGGAGCCACTCGAAGGTGCGCTCAATTCGCCCGACATGCTGTTCATCGACAGCGCCGGCGAAGCCACCGAGAAGAACAATGCGGACCTGATGGTGCATCGCGCGCGCTATGTCAGCTTGGCGCCCGCCACGGCGGCAATGGCGCTCTACACCTTCCAGGCGTTCGCGCCCTCCGGCGGTGCGGGCAACCGCACCTCGATGCGCGGAGGTGGCCCACTGGTGACGCTGGTCGATCCGCGCCGAGGGGGCGACGGCCTGTGGCCGCTGATCTGGGCCAATGTCCCATGCGGTCAACCCTCCGACGTCCACGCCTTGCCGTGGATGCGGGAAACTGTCGTCTCCAAGGGCGGTGAGAAGGTCTGGCCTCCTACGGATCGCGATGTGGCGGTGGAAACCTTTTTCGACATGCCGCGCCGCTTGCGACTGATGACCGACGGCGACGGCAACGTCGCTGGTGTGGTCCAGCGCCCGCACGGTAACAACTACGCCGGCTGGGTGCATCCGCTGTCGCCTTATTACCGCATGAAGGTGGGCGGCGAGCTGTTGCCGCAGCATCCGCGCCCCGGTTTGTTCGGCTATCGGCATTGGCTGGGCACCGTCGCTGCCAACCCGGACGGCGAGATGGGAGGGTTGCGTCTGCGCGCGGCAACCGTGCGCGGCTGGCACGAGCGTTCACAAGGGCGACCGGCCGAGGTGATCGTTGCTGGCTGGGCCATGTCCAACATGAAGCCGTTGGATTTCACTTGGTCTGTTGCGCCGCTGGTGCAGTTGCCTGCTACCGCAGCGCTGATGTTGAGTGGGCTCGTCGAGGCGGCGAGCGTGTGGGCCTTGGCCTTGCGCCACAACCTGGCGCCGGTGCTGGGCGAGGGCGAGGCCCGCGAGACCGTGCGCGAGGCCTTCTTCAGCTTGACTCAAGGGGCGTTCGAAAGCCGTCTGGCGGCATTGCAAGCAGGCGAGGAACCGGGCGCGGTTACGCACCAGTGGCTGGTCGAAACGCGTGCTGTGGCCCTGCATCTGTTCGATGAACAGGCGCTCGCCGGGCTGCCGGATCGCACACCCGAGCAACAGCAAGCCATCATCCAGGCGCGCCGATTCTTGCTGGCCAGCTTTGCCGGCCATGGCACGTACGGGAAACAGGCGTTTGCTGCGTTACAGATGCAGCCCGTATCCCACGGGACAGCCCAGCAAACCGAGGAGGTCACGGCGTGAGTACACCCAATAGCTCCACAGAGTTCGACAAAAAGGCCACCGATGCCATCATCTTTGGCTGGTGGAAGCAGTACATCGGTCCACGGGAATTGGCTGGTGTGCGGGCATTGGCGGCGCGCCTGAATCGTGCAGATTCAATAGATGCCCTGAGTGAACCCGCCGTACATGAACTGATGCATCGCCTGGACTGGCAGCCCACGACCGGGCACGTGCAAGCATTGCTACGGCTCGCCCGCGTACTGCCGACGGTGCGTGAGCACACCCCGCAGACCAGCCTGGCGCAGCGGCTGGGCGCGGGTGAGCCGCCTGCGATGTCGTCGCTGCGCTTCCAGAGCCTGCTCCGCGCCGATGGCGACGATCTGATCACCGCGCTGCGGCGCGCACTGCTGCTGGCGGACAGGTGTTGCAACGTGGCCGCGCTGGGGCACGATCTGGTGTGCTGGAACGCTCCGGGCGACCGTGTGCGTACGCGCTGGTGTTTCGAGTACTTCGGCGCCATGGCGCCTACTTCAGTTACCGAGACTTCATCATCCGAGGAGGAAACCGCATGACTACTTTCGTCCAGTTCCATCTGCTGACCGCTTACCCGCCATCCAATCCCAATCGGGACGACACCGGCCGCCCCAAACAGGCACTGGTGGGCGGTGCGCCGCGCCTGCGTCTGTCGTCGCAATCGCTCAAACGCGCCATTCGTGATAGCAGTTGGTTTCTGCAGGATCTGGCGGGCCATCGCGGCACGCGCACCAAGCGATTGGGCATTGAACTGAAAGAGCGCCTGGAAGGGAAGGGGGTTGGTGCCGAGCAGGCAAGGGAAATAGCCAACACCGTGGCCGCGCTGTTTTCCAAGCTGGAGGCTGTCAAAAAGGGCGAGCAGCAGCAACCCGTCACGACCACGCTGGCCTTCGTCTCGCCGGATGAGTGGAAATTGGCAGAAGAGTTGTCCGACCGCGTCCTGGCGGGCGAAGAACTGCCCAAGGACAAGGAGCTGAAAAAGCTCGTGCTGCGCCACGCCGACGGCGCGGTGGACATTGCCATGTTCGGCCGCATGCTGGCCGACGACCCCGACTTCAACCGTGACGCCGCGGTACAAGTGGCGCACGCCTTCACCACGCACCGCGTGCTCGCGGAAGACGACTGGTTTTCGGCGGTCGACGACCTCAAGACCGCGGCCGATGACGCTGGCGCTGGCCATATTGGCGAGCACGGCTTCGGTTCCGGCATTTACTACCTTTATGCCTGCGTCAACGTCGACCTGCTGGTGGAAAACCTCGCGGGCGACCACGCTCTGGCCGCCCGTGGCCTGCAATCGCTCACGTATGCACTGGCGCTCGCAACGCCGCGGGGAAAACAGAACAGTCATGCCCATCATCCGCGCGCTGCTTACATGCGCGTGGAACGCGGCACGCAGCAGCCGCGGGATCTGTCGGGGGCGTTCTTTCACGCCATCGCCGGAGAAGACCTGCTGGCGGCGTCGATCGACAGCCTGGAAAAGACGGCAGACCAGATCGACCATGCCTACGGCCCTGCTTGCGAGAAGGCGCAGGTGATGAACGTCGCTGCCGGGAGCGGTACGCTGGACGAACTTGCTGCATTTGCTGCCGCAACGGTCCCGGCCGGGGCTGCTGCGGCATGACGGATTACCTGGTTTTCACCCTCACGGCCAACTTGGCCTCCATGGGCGGACTCGCCGGCCATGAGCGTCGCGGTAGCCTGGACTGGCCGGGCCGTTCCGCCATCATTGGTCTGCTTGGCGCGGCGCTGGGTTGGCGCCGCGATGCTGATTTTTCGCCGCTGGATGGGCTGCAAATCGCCGTTGCCGTTTTTGATGCGGGGACGCCACTGCGCGATTACCACACCGTGCAGACGGTGCCGAGCGCCAAGGTACGGCGGCCGCAATCACGCCCCGAAGCGCTGCGGGCCGCAAGGCTGGGTCTGAACACCATCATCACGTTGCGTGACTACCGCTGCACGCCGTTGTATGGCGTTGCGTTGTGCGGCGTCGAGGAATCCATGTTGCGTGATTTGCGGCAAGCACTGATGCGCCCTGTTTTCACCTTGTACTTGGGGCGCAAGTCCTGCCCGTTGGCAGCACCGCTGGCGCCTCGGATCGTCGCGGCGGATGACCCTGGGGCCGCGCTTGCACAGGTCGTGCTGCCTCCCTGGCGCGGGCGGACGGTGGCGCGCCGCATGCTGGCGGACTCCGGCATGGTGGACGCGCCGGCACACCGTGAGCGGCGCAACGACGTCGCCGTCGACCGGCGTCGGTGGCACTTTACCGCGCGGGAAGTTGCCGTGGAGCGTGTCCACATTCAGCCGGAGGTCGCGCCATGACGCTCTACTTGTCGCGCCTGCGCATGGCACGCAATCCGCAGGTGGCCGCCTTGGCGCAATTACTCAATCCAAGTGATGCCAACCGCTGCCTTGATGCCCATCACCGCCTGTTGTGGTCGGCCTTCGCCACGGGGGAGCAGACGGCACGCGACTTTCTGTGGCGCCATGACGGACGCGACGGTTTCCTTGTGCTTTCGGCGCGCGTACCGCAAGCGAGCCCGTTCTTCGAGCCTCCGCAGGTGCGTGAATTTGCGCCTGTACTGAAGACCGGCGATCGCCTGGCCTTCACGTTGCGCGCCAACGCGACTCGCACCCGCGTCATGGAGCGAGACGTTGCGAGCGGCAAGCAGCACAAGGCGCACGTCGACTTGGTGATGGATGCCTTGCATACCGTCGGGCCGGGGGAACGCGCCGAACGACGCATGACGCTGGCGCAGGAAGCAGCCGAGCACTGGATGGCACGCCAGGGCGAGCAGCACGGCTTTCGGCTTGATCAGGTCACCGTCGGTGATTATTCGGTGCTCACCGTGCCCGTGGATGCGCGCAGAGGCAAAGGGCAACCTCGGTTTGGCGTCCTCGATCTGAGCGGTACTCTCACCGTGACCGAACCGGTGGTTTTCCTGCACCGGCTGGCCGCCGGTTTCGGCCGTGCCAAGGCCTTCGGCTGCGGCCTCATGCTGATCCGGCGCGCGTAAGGGCGCAATCGCGATGCGCGGCCTGCCTCCGCCCAAGCCAATACCACTCAAAGACCGGGCGTCCATCGTCTTCGTCGAGCGCGCCCGACTCGACGTGGCCGATGGCGCGTTCGTGGCCGTGAATGCGGATGGCACGCGCACGCATATTCCCATCGGCGGCCTGGCCGCGCTGATGCTGGAGCCGGGCGCGCGCATCAGCCATACCGCAATCGCGCTGGCAGCACGCTGCGGAACCTTGATCACCTGGGTGGGGGAAGCCGGTGTGCGCCTGTACTCCGCGGGACAACCCGGCGGCGCACGCTCCGACAAGCTGCTGTGGCAGGCGTCCATTGCCCTCGACCCGCAAGCGCGCTTGCGCGTCGTGCGTCGCATGTTCGAGATTCGCTTCGGTGATGCGGTGCCGCAGCGTCGCTCCGTCGATCAGTTGCGCGGGATTGAGGGGGTGCGCGTACGCGAGGGGTACGCTATGCTCGCGCAGCAGTACGGGGTGCCCTGGAAGCGCCGCGACTACGACCCTGCCGATTGGGACGTTAGCGACGTTCCCAATCGCTGCCTGTCCTCGGCCACTGCCTGCTTGCACGGTTTGGCCGAAGCCGCAGTCTTGGCAGCCGGGTATGCGCCCGCGATTGGATTCCTGCACACCGGGAAGCCGCATTCGTTTGTTTATGACGTTGCTGATTTGTGGAAACTCTCGACCGTTGTGCCTGAGGCCTTCCGCATCGCCGGCTTGCATGCCAAGGGCAAGCTGAACATGTCACCCGATCGCGCAGTGCGTCTGGCTTGCCGCGATACGTTCCGGCGCAGTGGGTTGCTCGAGAAAATCATTCCGCAAATTGAGGAAGTGCTCTCCGCGGGCGAATTGCCCGTCCCCGAGCCACCGCCCGACGCCCAGCTTCCGGCTTTTGTGGATCCACCGGCCGAAGGCGATGCTGGTCATCGTGGTTAACAACGCGCCGCCGCGCTTGCGCGGGCGACTGGCTGCGTGGCTGCTCGAAGTACGTGCGGGCGTTTTCGTCGGCAGCTACAGCGCCCGCACACGCGAGCGCATCTGGGAGCAGGTTGAGGCCTACATCGAAGATGGCGATGCCGTCATGGTGTGGCACGCGCCCACTGACCAGGGTTTCGATTTCCGCACCGTTGGCCGGAATCGGCGCATGCCAGTCAACTTCGACGGGCTGAAACTGGTGAGCTTTTTTCCCGCCGAAAAGTAACCGTTTCAGTCGGTGCGTTTTTGATCCTTGAAAATCTGCTTGTGGCGTAATACGTTACGCGAAGAGTGTTCCCCGCATGCGCGGGGATGAACCGGCCTCACCAGAATTCCGCGCTTGATACGCCAAGTGTTCCCCGCATGCGCGGGGATGAACCGTACTACACCAGCGTCATGCCCGGCGCGCCCGTGTGTTCCCCGCATGCGCGGGGATGAACCGACCGACCTGTCCGGCGGCGTCAACTGGTTTGAGTGTTCCCCGCATGCGCGGGGATGAACCGAATGAAACCAATTAAAGACCCCACCCTACTGAGTGTTCCCCGCATGCGCGGGGATGAACCGGAACAGTTGCCAAAGCAACTATCGAAAAAACTGTGTTCCCCGCATGCGCGGGGATGAACCGTAGCGCGCGCCGGTCGTCGAAAGCGAGCCGGGGTGTTCCCCGCATGCGCGGGGATGAACCGAGCACGAATGAACCGGGAGTAGCGCAACCAGAGTGTTCCCCGCATGCGCGGGGATGAACCGCCTCCGTGTCATAGCACGCATAGCCAACCTGGGTGTTCCCCGCATGCGCGGGGATGAACCGGTGCCGATCTCCCCGGTGTCGCGGTCTACGCAGTGTTCCCCGCATGCGCGGGGATGAACCGGTGCTGGTGGGGCTTGGCTTCGGCGTGGCGACGTGTTCCCCGCATGCGCGGGGATGAACCGTTCTTCTTCAGCTGATCCGTGACGTTGACGTTGTGTTCCCCGCATGCGCGGGGATGAACCGCGACTGCTGGCGCGCTGCCCCCATCACAGCAGGTGTTCCCCGCATGCGCGGGGATGAACCGTCAGCCGTGGTCACGTCGGCAAGTGGCCGATCGTGTTCCCCGCATGCGCGGGGATGAACCGTCAATCGACGGCAGCCACTCCGCACAACGGGCGTGTTCCCCGCATGCGCGGGGATGAACCGGTATTGGTATTGAAGAAGAAGATGAAGAAGAAGTGTTCCCCGCATGCGCGGGGATGAACCGGGATGCGAGCGAAGATCACCCACCAGAGTGATGTGTTCCCCGCATGCGCGGGGATGAACCGAATTTTCTCGACCCACGCGCCGCCATCCCACCGTGTTCCCCGCATGCGCGGGGATGAACCGGAGCTAGCCATGCGTGAGTTCCTGAAGCGCCGGTGTTCCCCGCATGCGCGGGGATGAACCGTCGTAGGGCTTGCCGAGCTGCATGCGCAGCCAGTGTTCCCCGCATGCGCGGGGATGAACCGAGATCAAACAAGCTCCGAGCGACCCGGTCGATGTGTTCCCCGCATGCGCGGGGATGAACCGCCGATCCGTACTCTTTCGTCGATGACATGA
>SCQQ01000088.1 GCA_004299095.1 Burkholderiaceae bacterium
GGCGCGTTGCGGCCTTCCGGCATACGCTCAAAAACGACGTGAACCGCCATGCCGATGGCGAGCGTGGCCGGATTGACGTCGACCAGCCGGGTGAGAACACGCGGGCCTTCCGCGAGTTCCACATAAGCCACCGCGTAAGGTGGCCGGGCGCGGCGCAAGGTCGAAAACGCATACACGTGTCCACGGCCGCTCAACGCCTGCCACTCCGTGTTGGCGCTGCCGCAAAACGGGCAGATCGCCCGCGGATACCAATGAAATTTGCCGCAATCACGGCAGCACTTGCCCAGCAGTTCCCGCTTCTCCGCTGCCGCCCAGAACGGCACGTTCTCGGGCTGGTTGGCCACGTACGGGTCGGTCGGCCAGTTCTCGGTTTCAGCCATGTCAATTCCTCTCCAGGATGGCGCTCGCGTAACCGTGCGCGCCGCCGACGACGAGGCCCGGGCCGGAGACGAGCGCGAGCGAACAGTTCGGAACCTGTACCGCCGGGTGCGCTTCGCCGCGCAACTGGCGCACGGCTTCGGCGATCTTCACCATGCCGCCGCGGTTCGAAGGATGGTTGTTGCTGAGGCCGCCGCCGTCGGTGTTCCAAGGTAGGCTGCCGCGCCTGGCCAGCAGGTTGCCTTCGGCGACGAACGGGCCGCCTTGACCGGCCTTGCAAAAACCAAGCTGCTCGAGCTGCATCACCACCATGATCGTGAAGTTGTCGTAAATCGACGCGTACTGGATCTGCTTGGGCATGAGGCCCGCCTGCCGGAACACCGCGGGGCCGGTGACCGATGCGCCGGTGCGCAGCAGGTCGACTTCGCCCCCGGCGTTGGTGTTGATGGTTTCGGCTGCGGCCAGCACCTTCACGAGCGGCCGCTTGAGCGTGCGTGCGATGGATTCGTTGGTCAGCACCGCCGCGCCGCCGCCGTCGGTGATCACGCAGCAATCGAGCTTGTGCAGCGGATCAGCAATCATTTCCGAGTTCACCACGTCTTCGATGGTGACGGGCTTGGGCAGGTAGGCGTGCGGGTTGTATTGAGCGTGGAACGACGCGGCCACCTTGACCGCGGCCAGTTGCTCGGACGTGGTCCCGTACGCCTGCATGTGGCGCTGCGCCATCATGCCGTAAATGGTCGCGATGACGGATCGGCTGATGCTGTCCCATGCAGCCTCGGGGCGATCGGGATCGAGCGTCCGCGCTGTCACGCCGACCTGCTGGCCGGTGCTGCGCGGCCGCCCGCCCATCGTGATGAGCGCAACCGAGCATTTGCCCGAAGCGATCGCTGCCGCTGCGTGGCCCAAATGCGAGATGTACGAGCAGCCGCCCGAATCGGTGCCGTCCATCCAGTGCAGGTGCAGGCCGAGGTAGTCGGCCATGACAAGGGGTTGCCGTCCCGGCGCGTCGCCGGCGCAGAAGTAGCCGTCGACATCCTTGAGCGAGAGACCGGCATCGGCGAGGGCGCCCAGTGCGCATTCGGCGTGCAACTGTGCCGTGGATTTGTCGGGTGCCTTGCGCGTGGGGTGTTCGAACACGCCCATGACGTAGCTGTTGGAGGATTGGGCCATGACCCGTATTTCCTGCCGAGGCTGTGGGCTTGTCAAGTTTCTGCCGGGTGCCCTGTGCAATCGGCTTCGCTCAGCGGCGGAGCACAAGTGTCGCGAGGCGTTCGTGATCGAGCCTGGAGTGTCATGCTGCGAGGTGAGCATGCGTTGCGGCGGACGCCGATCCGGCGGTGCCGGTCGGGCCGCGCCGAGGCCCTCGGAAGTTCACGTGCGTGCCGTCGCCGCGACGGAGTCGGCAACGACCGCGTTCATGCGTGCCGTTGGAACACGCGGCTCCTCCCGTCCCGCAGCACCAGCAGGGTGTCGTAAGCGTCGCGCCGGCCGCCGTAGGCGGGACCGTCCATGCCGGGCGCGCCGATCGGCATGCCGGGAACGGCCAATCCCAGGGCCTGCGGCTTCTCACGCAGCAGGCGCTTCACGTCGCTCGCGGGTACATGGCCTTCGACCACGTAGCTGTTGATGAGCGCCGTATGGCAGGAGCCATAGCGCTGCGGCAGCCCCAAGCGGGCGCGTGCGGCCGCGTTCCCCGTGTCGTACACCGTGGCCCGGAACTCGTGGGCCTGCATGTGCGTGATCCAGTCGCCGCAGCAGCCGCAACTCGGGTCTTTCCAGACTTCGAATGCGATGGGTTTTGCACCGCCCTGTGCCTGGAGCGGCGGCGCCAGCGACGCGGTGCTGCCTGCGGCGAAGAGTTGCAACAGTTGTCGGCGGGTGACACGAGCGTCAGACATGGCGTTCTCCAGCGGGCAGTGATCTCGCGCCTTGTGCGCGCGGTTGACCGGATCGATCTTGCCGGTTTTCGGATGCCCCGGCTCGGCGCAGGAGAAATGGGTTTTGTCACGCGCGTGAACGACCACCCGCGGTTGCCATGCTGGCCCATCGCGGCCCACCCGGTCGCACAAGCGAGCCTGCTTCCCGGGATTGGCCTACTCGTCTCCGGGTCTCTGGGTTAGTGACGTGCGTCGAAGTCGTCCCAGGAGCCTTCGACACGCGTCGGGTGTGCGCGTACGGAGCGGTTGGCTTCGCACACGTCTGACGCAAAGCCGCGGGTGGCGGCACCTCGTCTCCGAGCAGCACCGCGCCCAGCACGATCAACGCCATGCCGATCACGATGCGGCGGTTGGCGTTTTCGCCGAACATGATCCGGGCGAACGCGGCAGGTGGTGGGCGCGGTGCGCCGCGGGCGATGGCGGCACGCTCCAGCGAGCCGTTACACTTCGCCCACTGTCATTGGGGAGTAGCCGTTCCCGGCGCCGCGCCGGGGAGCGCGCGTCAACACACTTGGGATGTTCCATCCCATGGCGCGCGCAGCACCTGCCTGGCGAGACCTTTGACCACGATGCGCACCGCTGCCGGGCGAGCCGCATCGCTGGTCATGGGTTCCCTGCTCGTCCGGCCGAAGGGCTTCCGCGTGCTGCTTGCCATCACCCTTTTCCTGCTGTCCGCTGCGGCGATTTACGTCGCCAGCGAATACTTCGTCAACGGCATCGAGTGGCTGGGGCGCCGCCTGAATCTCGGTGCGACCGCCGTGGGTTCGGTGCTGGCGGCGTTCGGCACGGCACTGCCCGAAAGCGCCGTCACTTTCATTGCCGTGGTGTTCGGCGACACGCCGGCGCAGAAGAACGTGGGCGTGGGCGCCGCCATGGGCGGTCCGCTGGTGCTGTCCACCCTGGCCTACGCCGTGGTGGGATTGGCGCTGGTGCTCGATCACGGCTACCTCAGGCGCCAGACGTTCGGCCTGCAAGCCGATTGCCAGCGCCTGAGCCGCGACCAGGCGGCGTTTCTCGGGATCTTCGTTTTCAAGGTCGGACTGGGCCTGGTCGCGTTCGCGCTCAAGCCGTGGCTGGGCGTGCTGTTTCTGCTGGCGTACGCGGTCTATGTTTTCGTCGAAATCCGCGACGCGCACACGGCGACCGAGGAAGAAGCGCTGAAGCCGCTCAAGATCCGGCCGCGCTCGCCTGCGCCGTCACTCTTCTGGGCCGCATTGCAATCGGTCGCCGCCATGCTGGTTGTGGCGTATGCGTCGCACGTGTTCGTCGGCCAGTTGGAGGTCATCGGCGAGGCGCTCGATTGGTCGCCGCAACTGGTCGCGCTGATCCTGAGTCCGGTGGCCACCGAGCTGCCCGAAATCATGAACGCGGTGATCTGGGTGCGCCAGGGCAAGGAGCGCTTGGCGCTGGCCAACATCTCCGGCTCGATGATGATCCAGGCCACGATTCCGAGTGCGCTCGGGATCTTCTTCACCACCTGGCTGTTCGATCCGGCGCTGATCCTCTCGGGCGCGGTAACGATGCTCGCCATCGTGTACGTGTGGGGCTTGTTTCGGCGCGGTGCGGTGAACGCGCATCCGCTGATCGCCGCCAGCGGCTTTTACGGGGTGTTCGCGCTGGGCGTGGCGCTCTGGTTCACGTAGCGCGTGGATGGTTCGCCAGTCTGCGGCGGTCGCCTCCCGATGCGGCACTGGCCCGATCGGTGGTTCGCAAATTCACACGTCCGGCCAGCCGCGATCGGACTCAAGCCGAAACCGATGGAGATTTCTGCCGCGGCTCACTCGCGACCCGTCATCGGGCGGCCGCCAGCGCGCCATCGACCACGTGCTGTGCTTCCTGCATCAGGCGCTTCAGGTGGTCCGGCCCCTTGAAGCTCTCGGCGTACACCTTGTAAATGTCTTCGGTGCCCGAGGGGCGCGCGGCGAACCAGCCGTTTTCCGTGCTGACCTTGACGCCGCCTATCGGTTCGCCATTGCCGGGTGCCTGGCTGATGACCCGTTGCACGCGCTCGCCGGCCAGCTCGGTGGCGGTGATTTGCGCCGGCGTGAGGGCTGTGAGCGCCTTTTTCTGCGCCGCGCCAGCAGGCGCCTGCACGCGGTCGGCAAACGCCGTGCCGAGCGTGCGCTCCAGGGCCGCATACAGCTCGCCCGGATCGCGTCCGTGGCGCGCCGTCATTTCGGCCGCGAGCAGGCTCGGAACGAGCCCGTCCTTGTCGGTGGTCCACGCGCTGCCGTCGCGCCGCAACACGGTGGCGCCGGCGCTTTCCTCGCAGCCGATGCCGAGCTGCGTATCCAGCAACCCTTGAGCGAACCACTTGAAGCCCACCGGCACCTCGTACACCGCGCGCTTCAAGGTGCTGGCCACGCGATCCAGCATGGCGCTGCTGACCACCGTTTTGCCGACCGCCGCGCCTTGCGGCCAGCCCGGGCGGTGGGCAAACAGCTCGCTGGCCAGCACCGTGAGGTAATGGTTGGACGGCAGCAGGCCGACGCTGGGCGCCACGATGCCGTGGCGGTCGTGGTCGGTGTCGCAGGCAAAAGCGATGTCGTAGTCGTTTTTCAGCCCGATCAACCGTTGCATGGCCCATTCCGACGAGGGGTCCATGCGGATCTTGCCGTCGAGGTCGAGCGTCATGAAAGCAAATTGCGGATCGACCGCGTCGCTCACCACTGACAGGTCGAGGCGGTAGCGCTCGGCGATGGCGGGCCAGTAATGCACGCCGGCGCCGCCCAGCGGATCGACGCCGATGTGGATGCCGGCACTGCGGATCAGGTCGAAATCGATCACGTTCTGCAGATCGGCCACGTAAGCGTTCAGGAAATCATGCGTCTGCGTGGTCGCCGCCTTGCGGGCTTGGTCGAACGGCATGCGTTTCACGCCTTGCAAGGCTTTTTCCAGATAGCCGTTGGCGCGCTCTTCGATCCAGCGGGTGGTGGGCGTGGTCGCCGGCCCGCCATTGGCCGGGTTGTATTTGAAGCCGCCGTCCTCGGGCGGGTTGTGCGAAGGCGTGACCACGATGCCGTCGGCCAGCCCCGTGGCGCGGCCGCGGTTGTGCGTGATGATGGCGTGCGAGATCGCCGGCGTGGGCGTGTATTCGCCCTCCGGCGCGATCAAGGCGGTGACGCCGTTGGCGGCCAGCACTTCGAGCGCGCTCCGGAAGGCCGGCTCGGACAGCGCGTGCGTGTCGATGCCCAGGAAGAGCGGCCCGCTGATGCCGTGGCTTTGGCGCCAGTCGCAGATCGCTTGCGTGATGGCGAGCACGTGCCATTCGTTGAACGTGCCCTTGAACGCCGAGCCGCGGTGGCCGTTGGTGCCGAATTTCACGCGCTCGGCGGCCACCGCCGGATCCGGCTGGCGGTTGCGGTAGGCCGCGAGCAGCGCGGCCACGTCGATCAGCGTGGATGCGGGCGGGTGCTTCCCCGCCAAGGGACTTGCTTGCTGACTCATGGTTGTTGTTTTCGAAAAGTGCGATAGCGCGCGATCAGCGCGTTGGTGGAAGGGTCGTGCGTCAGGGGCGTGGCGTCCTCAGCGGAAATTTCGGCCTGCACCCGCGCGGCGAGTTGCTTGCCCAGTTCCACGCCCCATTGGTCGAAGGAGTCGATACCCCAGATCACGCCTTGGGTGAACACGCTGTGTTCGTACAGCGCCACCAGGGTTCCGAGCGTGCGTGGGTCCAGGCGCTCGGCCAGGATCGTCGTGCTGGGCCGGTTGCCGGGGCACACCCGGTGCGCGACCAGCGCTTCGGGCGTGCCTTCTGCGCGCAACTGCTCGGCCGTCTTGCCGAAGGCGAGTGCCTCGCTTTGCGCGATCAGGTTGGCGATCAGCAAATCGTGTTGCCGCGCGGGTGCACCCAGCGGCCGCATGAAGCCGATGAAATCGCACGGCACGGTGCGCGTCCCCTGGTGCAGCAGTTGGTAGAACGAATGCTGGCCGTTGGTGCCGGGCTCGCCCCAGTAAATCGGGCCGGTGGCGTAATCGACGGGCGTGCCGTCCTGCGTCACGCGCTTGCCGTTGCTCTCCATCGTGAGCTGCTGCAGATACGCCGGAAAGCGCGCCAGGTATTCGGAATAGGGCAGCACGGCCACGCTTTCGGCGCCGAGAAAATTGCTGTTCCAGACCGCAAGCAGGCCCATCAGCAGCGGCAAATTGCGCTCGGGCGGCGCGCTCTGGAAGTGCTCGTCCATCGCGCGGAAGCCGGCGAGCAGGTCTGCGAAATGGTCCGGCCCGATGGCCAGCATCGTGGAGAGCCCGATTGCCGAATCCATCGAATAACGTCCGCCCACCCAGTCCCAGAGCGGGAACATGTGTGCGACGTCGATACCGAACGCGGCGACTTTTTCGGCATTGGCGGAGACGGCGACGAAATGCTTGGCCACCGCGCGTTCATCGCCCAGTTGCCGCACGCACCATGCGCGCGCGGCGCGGGCGTTGGTGAGCGTCTCCAGCGTGCCGAAGCTTTTGGAGCAGACGATGAACAGCGTCTCCGCCGCATCCAGGTCGCGCGTGGCTTCCACCAGGTCGCTGCCATCGACGTTGGACACGAAGCGAAAGCGCAGGTCGCGTCGGCTGTAGGCGCGCAGCGCCTGGTACGCCATGGCCGGCCCCAGGTCGGAGCCGCCGATGCCGATGTTGACGATGTTGCGGATCGTCTGGCCGCTGTGGCCGCGCCATTCGCCCGCGCGCACCGCGTTGCAAAACTGGGCCATGCGCTTCAGCGTCGCGTGGACTTCCGCCACCACGTCGACGCCATCCACCTCGATTTTTTCGCCCTGCGGCGCGCGCAGGGCCACGTGCAATACGGCGCGGCCTTCGGTGCGGTTGATGGCGTCGCCGCGGAACATGGCGGCGGCGTGCTCTTGCACACCGCGGGCACGCGCCAGCTCCAACAACAGCCGGCGTGTTTCGGCGCTCCAGCGCTGCTTGGAGAAGTCGACGTAAAGGCCGGCCGCTTCGACGGTGAATTCGCGCGTGCGCCCGGGGTCCTGGTCGAACAGCGTGTGCAGCGGGGTTTGCGCGAACTGGACGCGGTGTGCGCGCAGCGCTTGCCAAGCGGCGCTGCGGGTCAGGTCAGCGGAAGGTGGAATCAAGGACATGGATGAGTGCCGGGGCGACAGTGCCCTGGCTCTGGGCCGATTGTCGCCCTTCGGAAATCACGCGCTGGGCGGCGTGGGCGGGGTGAGATGCGGGTTGTGCCAGTGGCCGCCTGCAATCAAGCGCGCGGCACCGGCCGGACCCCAGGTCCCGGGCTCGTACGGTTCGACCGGGGCGGTTTCGTTCAGCGCCGGCTGCACCACGGCCCAGGCCGCTTCCACGCAGTCGTCGCGCGTGAACAGCGCCGCATCGCCGCGCAGCGCGTCACCCAGCAGGCGTTCGTACGGCAGGCGGTCCTCGTGCGCGGCGCGGCGGGCGATCAGTTCCACGTCGCGCCCGGCCATGGCTTCACCCGGCGCCTTGACGCGCGCGCCCTGTGCAATCAGCACGTCCGGGCTCAAGCGAAAGCGCAGCGTGTTGGCGGCGTGCGGCGGGTCATCGGGGAAAAGCCGTTGCGGCGGGCGCACCAGTTCGACCTGGACTTCGGTGCAGGTGAGCGGCAGATTCTTGCCCGCGCGGATGTAAATCGGCACGCCGGCCCAGCGCCAGTTGTCGATGGCCAGCCGCATGGCCACGTAGGTCTCCACGTTGGAATTTGGCGCCACGCCGGTTTCGTTGCGGTAACCGGCGAACTGGCCGCGCACCACCTGATCGGTCGCAAGCGGGCGGATGGCGCGGAAGAGCCGCAGTTTTTCGTCGCGCAGCGCGTCCGCGCCGGTGTTCACTGGCGGGTCCATGGCGAGCAACGCCAAGACTTGCAGCAAGTGGTTTTGCACCACGTCGCGCGTGGCGCCCACTTCGTCGTAGAACGCGCCGCGGCCCTGCACGCCGAACGCCTCAGCCATGGTGATCTGCACGCTGGCCACGTGATTGCGGTTCCAGATCGGTTCCAGGAACGAATTGGCGAAGCGGTAATAGAGCAGGTTCTGCACCGGCTCCTTGCCGAGGTAATGGTCGATGCGGAAGATGGCGCTTTCGTCGAAAGACGCGTGCAGCGTGGCGTTCAGCTCGCGCGCGGACGCGAGGTCGCGGCCGAACGGTTTTTCGACCACCACGCGCGCGCCTTCGGTGCAGCCCGCCGCGTGCAGGCCGCGCACCACCATCTCGAACCGGCTCGGTGCGATCGCCAGGTAATGCAGCGGATGCTTGGCGCTGCCCAGCGCTTTCGCCAACCGCTCGAAGGCAGCGGGGTCGGTGTAGTCGCCGCGTACGTAATGCAAGTGGCGGGCCAGGCGCTCAAACGCTGCGGGATCCAGGGTGTCGTGCTGTTCGATGGACTTCTTTGCGTGCTCTCGGAAGTGCGCGTCGCTCCAGGGGGAGCGCGCAAAACCGATCACCGGAATATCCAGCCGCCCGTCGCGTGCCAGTGCCTGCAACGCCGGAAAGACCTTTTTCTGCGCCAGATCGCCGGTGGCGCCGAAGAAAACGAATGCGTCGGAGTTCAATGGAATCGCCTTCCCTGCGGAGGTACGGCGTACCGGTCGCTTGTGCTCTTGATCACCAGCGGTTCACGAGGTCGACCGGTGGCGGAAGCGGTGAGATTCGAACTCACGAACGGTTGCCCGTTGCCGGTTTTCAAGACCGGTGCAATCGACCACTCTGCCACGCTTCCCGATGCCAAAACGGGCTGCCCGGCAGGTGCCGGGCTTCCGGCCCGCCCCGATAGAGCGGCGCCATTTTGCAAAATAACCGCGGCGGTTATTTCAGCTTGACTTCCTTGTATTCGACGTGCTTGCGCGCTTTCGGGTCGAATTTCGTCATCGAAAGTTTGCCGGGCGTGAGTTTTTTGTTTTTGGTGGTCGTATAGAAATGACCCGTGCCCGCGGTGGATTCGAGCTTGATTTTTTCGCGTGTGCCTTTGGTTGCCATGATGTGTTCCTTTCAGTTCACGCTTGGCCGCGGGCGCGCATGTCGGCCAGCACGGCTTCGATGCCGTCACGGTCGATCAGGCGCAGGGCGGCGTTAGAAACGCGCAGGCGCACCCAGCGTTTTTCGCTTTCGACCCAGAATCGGCGATATTGCAGATTCGGAAGAAAACGGCGTTTGGTCTTGATGTTGGAGTGCGATACGGTATGCCCGACCATCGGCTTTTTGCCCGTGACTTCACACACGCGTGCCATAAGAGTAGCTTTCTGATTCAACGGTCTTGGCTTGCGCCGCACGCAGCGCGTGCGACTCGCCTCGACCTCACCTCGCCATGAAAGGGGTGGCGGTGGCCCCGGTCCGGCCGCGCCACGAAGGCGGGCAGCCAAATGAAGGGTCCAAATTATAAAGGCTGCGGCTGGCGCGCGCCTTCAAATCGCCTGCTGATCGAGAAAACGCTGTGCGTCGAGCGCGGCCATGCAGCCGGTGCCGGCGCTGGTCACGGCCTGGCGGTACACGTGGTCTTGCACGTCGCCCGCGGCAAACACGCCCGGAATGCTGGTTTGGGTGGCAAAACCTTTGAGGCCGCCTTGCGTGGTGATGTAGCCGTGTTCCATCGCCAACTGGTCCTTGAACACCTCTGAATTGGGTGAATGGCCGATGGCGATGAAGCAGCCGCGCAGCGCGATGTCTTCGGTGGCACCGGTCTTCACGTTCTTGATGCGGATGCCGGTCACGCCGGTGGCGTCGCCCAGCACCTCGTCCAGCGTGTAGAACAGTTTGAGAATGACTTTCCCTTCCTTCACTTTGGTCATCAATTGATCGACCAGGATGGGCTCGGCGCGGAACTGGTCGCGCCGGTGCACCAGCGTCACCGTGCGGCCGATATTGGCCAGATACAGCGCTTCCTCCACCGCGGTGTTGCCGCCGCCGATCACGCACACGTCCTGGTTGCGGTAGAAAAAGCCGTCGCAGGTGGCGCAGGCCGATACACCCTTGCCCTTGAACGCTTCTTCCGAGGGCAAGCCCAGGTATTTGGCCGAGGCGCCGGTGGCAATGATCAGGCTGTCACAGGTGTAGGTGCCGCTGTCGCCTTCGAGCGTGAATGGGCGCTCCGACAGGTCGGCGGTGTGGATGTGGTCCAGCACGACCTCGGTCTTGAAGCGTTCGGCGTGCGCCTGGAAGCGCAGCATCAGGTCGGGGCCTTGCACGCCTTGCACGTCGGCTGGCCAGTTGTCCACGTCGGTGGTGGTCGTGAGTTGCCCGCCTTGCGCCACGCCGGTGATGAGGAGCGGATTCAGGTTGGCGCGCGCGGCGTAGATGGCGGCGGTGTAGCCGGCGGGGCCGGAGCCGAGGATCAGGACTTTGACGTGTCGGGTGGTCATCAAATCGAGGAAGTAAGGGAAGGGTTGCGCGGCGCTGCCATATTGCGCGGGGTGTTTCGTCGCGGCCGCAGCGTGCGGGCTGTTGCGATAATACCGAGGTCCTCGGCTTTGGGCGGGCCGCGCCAGTCAGCAGAACCTTCGCGGTCCTCGCGTGCTCAGAGGGTGCGGCCGGGGCGCATTGGTCGCTCCGGCGCGGTGCGCGACGCCCTGAGCGAACAGGCGCGACAACCGTCTCTCCGGTGCGTGGCATTTATTTAATACATGGCGTATTCACTCAACAGGCTCAATTCGGATCGGCACGCGGCGGCGCGGCGCTCGATCACGCCGCGCTTCATCCAGGAAATCGGACTGCTGGTCGGCCTCGTGGTGCTGGCCTTCGTGGTGTTGGCGCTGGCGACGTATTCGCCGAGCGATCCGTCCTGGTCCACGTCGGGCGCAGGCGGCGCGCCGCGCAACTGGGCCGGCGTGCTGGGGGCCTGGGTGGCCGATTTGGCGTACCTGGCGTTCGGCTTTTCCGCTTGGTGGCTGGTCGCCATCCTGGTGCACGTGTGGGCCAAGGCTGCGGGGCGCTGGATGGGCTCGATCACCGGGCGACTGCCGCCCGAGCCGCCGGCCAGCCGCTTCGGCCGGCTATTCGAGCGCGTGCGTTTCTGGCTCGGCTCGGTGCTGTTGCTGGCCGCGAGCTGCGGGCTCGAATGGACGCGCCTGTATCACTGGGACGCGGTGCTGCCGGGGCCGGCCGGCGGCATGCTGGGCTTTGTGGGCGGACCGCTCGCGGTCAAGTGGCTCGGGTTCACCGGCTCTGCGCTGCTCGGGATTGCGGCGCTGGTGGTGGGCGTGGCGCTGGTGTTCCATTTTTCCTGGGGCCGGGTGGCCGAGCGCATTGGCGCGGCGCTGGAAGGCCTGACGCATGTGTGGCGCTCGCGCCGCGAAGCCGCTGAAGACTTGGAACTGGGCAGCCAGGCGGCGCACGAGCGCGACCAGGACATGCTGCATCGGCGCCGGCGTGCCGAGGTCGAAATGCCGGCGCCGGTGCAGATCGAGCCGACGCTGGCCGAGGTGCCCAAGAGCGTGCGCGTGGCCAAGGAAAAGCAGAAACCGCTGTTCAGCGATTTGCCCGACAGCCGCTTGCCACAGATCGACTTGCTCGATCCGGCGCCGGTGCGCGAGGAGAGCGTCGACGCCGATGCGCTGGAGATGACCAGCCGCCTGATCGAGAAGAAGCTGCGCGACTTTGGCGTCAGCGTGCGCGTGGTGGCGGCCGCCCCCGGCCCGGTGATCACGCGCTACGAAATCGAGCCGGCCACGGGCGTCAAGGGGTCGCAGGTCGTCAACCTGGCGAAAGATTTGGCGCGCTCGCTGAGCTTGGTGTCGATCCGCGTGGTCGAAACCATTCCCGGCAAAAACTACATGGCGCTGGAACTGCCGAACGCGCGCCGGCAGACCATTCATTTGTCCGAAATCCTCGGCTCCACCGCCTACAACGACGCCAAATCGCTGCTCACCGTGGGCCTGGGCAAGGACATCGTGGGGCGTCCCGTGGTGGCCAACCTGGGCAAGATGCCGCACGTGCTCGTGGCGGGCACCACCGGCTCGGGCAAGTCGGTCGGCATCAACGCCATGATCCTGTCGCTCTTGTACAAGGCCGAACCGAAGGACGTGCGCCTGTTGATGATCGACCCCAAGATGCTGGAAATGTCGGTCTACGAAGGCATTCCGCACCTGGTGGCGCCGGTGGTCACCGACATGAAGCAGGCCGCTTACGGCCTGACCTGGTGCATCGCCGAAATGGAGCGCCGCTACAAGCTCATGAGCAAGGTGGGCGTACGCAACCTGGCCGGCTTCAACCAGAAAATCGCCGAGGCCAAGGCGAATGGCCATGACATTCCCAACCCGTTCAGCCTCACGCCCGAAGACCCGGAGCCGCTGGAACATCTGCCGTACCTGGTGATCGTGATCGACGAGCTGGCCGACCTGATGATGGTGGTGGGCAAGAAGGTGGAAGAGCTGATTGCCCGCCTGGCACAAAAGGCGCGCGCGGCCGGCATCCACTTGATCCTGGCCACGCAGCGGCCGAGCGTGGACGTGATCACCGGCCTCATCAAGGCCAACATTCCCACGCGCATGTCGTTCCACGTGAGCAGCAAGGTCGACAGCCGCACCATCCTGGACCAGATGGGCGCCGAAGCGCTGCTGGGCATGGGCGACATGCTGTATCTGGCCAACGGCAGCGGCCTGCCGGTGCGGGTGCACGGCGCGTTCGTGAGCGATGACGAAGTGCACCGCGTGGTCGACTATCTCAAGAGCCACGGCGAGCCGAATTACATCGAAGGCGTGCTCGAAGGTGGCATCGTCAATGACGACGTCGAAGGGCTGGGCGGTGAGGGTGATGCCGATGGCGAGCAGGATCCGATGTACGACCGCGCGGTCGAAGTCGTCCTGAAGAACCACAAGGCCAGCATTTCGCTGGTGCAGCGCCACTTGCGCATTGGCTACAACCGCGCGGCGCGGCTGGTCGAAAGCATGGAAAACGCCGGCTTGGTGAGCGCCATGAGCGCCGATGGCAAGCGCGACGTGCTGGCGCCGGCGCATGAAGAGTGAGCCGCGCGCGCCGCGCTGGCGCGGCTATCTGGAATGAAGCTTTGCATATGAAGATTTCTCTTGTCAGCTCAGTCGGTGGCCTGGGTGCCGCGGTTTTCGCGGCTGCATTGGCACTTGCTGCGCCCATGACCGCTTTGGCCAACGGGCTGGATTCGTTGGCGGCGTTCATCCAGAACGCCAAGAACGGGCGCGCCGACTTCACGCAGACCGTCACTTCGCCCCCGGCGGCCGATGGCGCTTCGCGCGTGCGCAAATCCAGCGGCCAGTTCGATTTCCAGCGGCCCGGCCAATTCCGCTTCGATTACCGCAAGCCGTTCGAGCAGATCATCGTGGCCGACGGCAAGACACTGTGGTACTACGACGTTGAACTGAACCAGATCACCGAGCGCCAGCAGACGCAAGCGCTGGCGCAAACGCCGGCGGCGCTGATCGCTTCGGCCAGCAACCTGAAGGCGCTGGAGGCCGAATTCACGCTGGCTGCGGTGC
The DNA here is from genome assembly GCA_004299095.1 of Burkholderiaceae bacterium. GTDB lineage: Bacteria > Pseudomonadota > Gammaproteobacteria > Burkholderiales > Burkholderiaceae_C > Ottowia. Next base: position 13,745 of record SCQQ01000088.1, read on the forward strand.
CCGACCGGGACGGTTTGCAGTGGGTCAAGGCCACGCCCAAGACGCCCGGCGGCCAGTTGAAGGAAGTGGAAATCGGTTTCAACGGCGACAAGCTGGCTGCGCTGGAAATCCTGGACGCTTTCGGCCAGCGCTCCGTGCTGCGTTTCAGCCGCGTCGAAGTGAACGTCGGCCTGCCAGCGGGCATTTTCCAGTTCAAGGTGCCGGCGGGGGTCGACGTGTTGCGGCAGTGAACGATTCGGGAGATTGGCGGGATGGCGCACTATCAGGTTTTGAACGACGGCATCGTTTGCATCGACACCGAGCAGGTGCGCCCGCAATTGGCCGCCTGCTACCTGATCCAGGATGGCGAACGCTACGCGTTCGTCGAAAGCGGCACCAGCCTGTCGCTGCCGCCCATCCTGCAGGTCCTGTCGGAACGCGGCATTGCGCGCGAAGCCGTCGATTACGTGATGCCGACGCATGTGCACCTGGATCACGCAGGCGGCGCGGGCGCGCTGATCCAGGCGCTGCCGAACGCGAAACTGGTGATCCACCCACGCGGCGCGCGCCACATGATCGATCCGTCGCGGCTGATCGCGGGCGCCACGGCGGTTTACGGCGCCGCTTTCATGCGCCAGATGTATGGCGAGATCGTTCCGGTGCCGGAGGAGCGCGTGATCGTGGCCGACGTGGGGCCCGAGCGCGATTTCTCGCTCAAGCTTGGCGATCGGGAGCTGCTGTTCATCGACGTGCCGGGTCACGCCAAGCACCACGATGCGATCTGGGACGCGCAGAGCCGCGGCTGGTTCACGGGCGATACCTTCGGCATTTCCTACCGCGATTTCGACGCACCGGGGCAGGTGCCGTACATGCTGCCCACCACTACGCCGGTGGATTTCGACCCGCCCGCGTGGGAGCACAGCCTGCAACGCCTGCTGGCGAAGAAGCCGGCGCGTATGTACCTCACGCACTACGGCCGGGTGGACGCGGTGGGACCCTTGGCAGCGGATCTGCGGCGCGGTCTGGCGGACTACCAGCGCATGGCGCGCGAGCTGGCCGATGCGCCTGATCGGCATGACCGCCTGCGCGCGCGGCTGCTGGACTATCACGTGAACCAGTTGCGCGAGCTCGGGAACTCCATGTCGGAGGCGCGCATTCGCAAACTGCTGGCGCCGGATTCGGAGATCAACGCGCAGGGCCTCGAAGTCTGGCTGGATCGCCAGAAGCGCGCCGGCGCACGTTGACGCGGGCGAGCGGAGATCCGGTGCCATTCAAGCGGCGGCGCGGCCGCTTCGCCGCCTTGTCACGGTCCGCTCCGGCCGCCCTCAGCGAATAGACCGCTTGGTGTCGCCCAGGCCATAGCGCGTGGCCCACGCGGGAACAAGCACATCCAGGGTGGGTTGAACGCTGCCAGACAGGCTGGATAGCGGCAGATCGAGCGCTCGTGCCGCCGCGCGGATCGCGGCCGCCGGATCGCTCAGATCCACAGCCCGCGCGCCGTTCTGCTTGCTCAGCTTCTCGCCGTCGCGGCCGCGGACCAGCGGCGTGTGCAGGTGGCTCGGCGTCGGCAAGTCGAGCGCGCGTTGCAGTGCGATCTGGCGCGGCGTGTTGTCGGCCAGGTCGTCGCCACGAACGACATACGTGATGCCTTGCGCCGCATCGTCCACCACCACCGCGAGTTGGTAAGCCCACAGGCCATCGGCACGCTTCAGGACGAAATCGCCCACTTCGGCGGAGAGGTGCTGCGCTTGGGCTCCGAGGCGGCGATCGGTCCAGTGGATGGACACCGCGGATGCTTCGCTGCGGGCGCTCTCGGCGGGCGCGGACGCGCGGGCCTGCTGCTCGAATCGGCCGGTGTGGAAACGCCAGGCCCGCGCCCGGCGCCCGGCTAGCCCGCCGTTTTCCGGGCGGCAAGTGCCCGGATAGATCAACTCCTGTCCGCGGTTGCGCGAGATCCCGTGAGCGGCTTGGGCGTCTTCAATTTCGTGGCGCGAGCACGCGCACGGGTAAGCGAGGCCTGCCGCGATCAAGCGATCCAACGCATGTTGATAGAGCGCGCCGCGCTGCGATTGCCGTACCGGCGCTGCGTCCGGGATCAGCCCGCACGCGGCCAGTTGCCCCAGGATCACCTGATCCGCGTCCGTCACGCAGCGCGGCGTGTCGACGTCTTCGATACGCACCAGCCAGCGGCCGCCGTGGGCGCGGGCATCCAGCCAGCTTGCGAGCGCCGCGGCAAGCGACCCGGCGTGCAGCGGGCCGGTGGGCGATGGCGCAAAGCGGCCGATGTACAGGGGCACGTTCCGATTTCAAGGCAATGCGGTGCAGGTCGACCGCGCAGTGGCGTGATTTTGCCGCGCGTCAAGAGTCAACCCCGCGGGCCGGTCAATGAACCCCGAGGCGCTGCCGGCTCGCGGTGTGCATGGGCGAAAATGGCTGCCATGTTCGTTCACCTGCGTTTGCACACCGAGTTTTCCGTGGTCGACGGCACCACCCGCATCGACGACGCCGTGAAGGCCGCCGCAGCCGACGGCCAGCCAGCCATGGCGATCACCGATCTGAACAACATGTTCGGCGCGGTCAAGCTGTACCGCACGGCGCGCGCCAAGGGCGTCAAGCCCGTCCTGGGCGCCGAAATCACGGTGGACGGGCTGGGCGCCGCGCCGTCCAATCTGATCCTGCTGGTGCAGAACCACGCCGGCTACCTGCACCTCTCGGAACTGCTCACACGCGCCTGGACCGACGACATCCAGAAGAACCAGCCGCTGGTGCGCTGGGATGTGCTGCGGGACTGCGCGGACGGGCTGATCGTGCTCTCCGGCGCGCAGGCCGGCCCGGTGGGGCAGGCGCTGATGCGCGGCGATGCAGGTCAGGCCGACGCGATGGCGCAGCAGTTGGCCCGGGCTTTCCCGCAGCGCTTCTACATCGAACTGCAGCGCGCCGCGCGGCCCGACGATGAGGCGCATGTTCGTGCCGCTGTGCAATTGGCCGCGCGCCTGCAGTTGCCGGTGGTTGCCACGCATCCGGTGCAGTTCGGCACGGCGGAGGAATACGAGGCGCACGAGGCGCGTGTCTGCATTGCCGAGGGCGACATCCTGGGCAACCCGCGCCGCGTGCGCCGCTTCACGCCCGAGCAGTATTTCAAGACGCAAGCGCAAATGGAGGCGCTGTTTGCCGACGTGCCGTCGGCGCTGGCCAACACGGTGGAAATCGCGCGCCGCTGCAGCATCACGCTGGAGCTGGGCCACCCGCAACTGCCCAAATTCCCGATTCCCGAAGGCTTCACGCGCGAGGAATACTTCCGCCATGCGTCGCAAGAAGGGTTGGAAGAGCGCCTGAAGCTGCTGTACCCCGATGCGGCCGAGCGCGAGAAGCAGCGCCCGCATTACCAGGAGCGCCTGGAGTTCGAGCTCGGCACCATCTTGAAAATGGGCTTTCCCGGTTATTTCCTGATCGTGGCCGACTTCATCAACTGGGCCAAGCAGAACGGCTGCCCGGTGGGGCCTGGGCGCGGCTCGGGCGCCAGTTCACTGGTCGCTTACGCGCTCAAGATCACCGACCTGGATCCGCTGCGCTACAACCTGCTGTTCGAGCGCTTCCTGAACCCCGAGCGCGTGTCCATGCCCGACTTCGACGTGGACTTCTGCCAGGCCAATCGCGACCGCGTGATCGATTACGTCAAATCGCGCTACGGCAAGGATGCGGTGAGCCAGATCGCCACGTTCGGCACCATGGCCGCGCGCGCGGCGATCCGCGACGTGGGGCGCGTGCTCGACATGAGCTACACGTTCTGCGACGGCGTGAGCAAGCTCATCCCCAACAAGCCGGGCAAGCCGGTGAGCCTGCAGTATCCGCCGGCGGACCTGGCCGAGGGCGACAAGGAGAAATACGCCATCGCGGCCGAGCCGCAGCTCGCCGAGCGCATCAAGAACGAGGAAGAGGTGCGCACGCTGGTGGAAATGGCGCAAAAGCTCGAAGGCGTCACGCGCAACATCGGCATGCACGCGGGCGGCGTGGTGATCGCCCCGGGCAAGCTCACCGATTTCGGGCCGCTTTACCAGCAGCCCGGCAGCACCTCGGCCGTCACGCAATACGACAAGGGCGACGTGGAAGACGTCGGCCTGGTCAAGTTCGACTTTCTCGGCCTGGCCACGCTCACGATCCTGCAACTCGCCAAGGAATTCATCGTGCGCCGCCATCCGGATCAAGCCGGTTTCGATTACGAAAAAATTCCGCTCGACGACACGGCGACGTTCAAGCTCTTCCAGGAAGGCCGCACCGAGGCCGTGTTCCAGTTTGAAAGCCGCGGCATGCAAGGCATGTTGCGCGACGCGCTGCCGACGCGCTTCGAGGACCTGGTGGCGCTGAACGCCATGTACCGGCCCGGGCCGATGGAGAACATCCCGAGCTTCGTCGCGCGCAAGCGCGGGCGCGAACGCGTGAGCTATCCGCACCCGCTCTTGGAGCCGGTGCTGTCGGAAACCTACGGCATCATGGTCTATCAGGAGCAGGTGATGCAGGCCGCGCAGATCCTGGCCGGCTACAGCCTGGGCGGCGCCGACCTGCTGCGCCGTGCCATGGGCAAGAAGAAGCTCTCGGAAATGGTGAAGCAGCGCGCCACGTTCCGCGAAGGCGCGGGCAAGAACGGCATCAAGCCCGAGAAGGCCGACGAAATCTTTGACCTGATGGAGAAGTTCGCGGGCTACGGTTTCAACAAGTCGCACGCGGTGGCGTATTCGCTGTTGGCCTATCACACCGCGTGGCTCAAGGTGCATTACCCGGCCGAGTTCTTCTGCGCCAACATGACGATCGAAATGGACAATACCGACAAGCTCAAGGTGTTGTGCGACGACGCGCTGCGCGAAGGCCTGCATTTCGATTTGCCCGACGTGAACCACGGCGACTATCGCTTCGAGCCGCTGGCCGACGACCGCATCGGCTACGGCCTGGGCGCGGTCAAGGGCACGGGCCAGTTGGCGATCGAAGCCATCGTGGCGGCGCGCGAAGGCCATGGCAGCGGGTCGGCCGGCACGGAACAGGGCGCGTTCAAGAGCCTGTTCGATTTCTGCCGCCGCGTGGATCGCATGCGCGTCAACAAGCGCACCGTGGAAGCGCTGATCCGTGCGGGGGCTTTCGATCCGCTGGAGCCGAATCGCGCGGCGCAGGTGGCGTCGCTCGACGTGGCGTTCGACTACGCGGCCACCTGCGACGCCGACCAGAACCAGGGCGGGCTGTTCGATTCGGTGGGCGATGGCTACGGCTCCAGCACGCACGAACCGGCGCTGGAAGCGGCGCCGGCATGGGATGTCAAGGAGCGCCTCACGCAGGAAAAGGGAGCGCTTGGCTTTTTCCTTTCAGGCCACCTGTTCGATCAGGTGGCGGCCGAAGTGCGCCAGTTCGTGCCGCGCACGCTGGCCGAGCTGACGTCCGCCGCGGGGCGCGAGACGCATCGCGTGGCCGGCATCGTGAGCGATTTCCGCGTGATCAACGGCCACCGCGGACGTATTGCGCTGTTCCGCTTGGACGACAAGAGCGCGGTGTTGGAGGTGCGCGCCGAAGAAGATGTGGCGGCGCGCTTTCGCCATCTGCTGAAGAATGACGAGCTCATCATTGCCGAAGCGCGCGTGTTCCCGGACCGGTTTTCAGGCGGCGTGCAGTTGAACGTCATGCGAGTCTGGGATTTGCCGGCGGCACGCTGCCATTTCGGCAAGTACCTGGCCGTCGATGGCGGTGCGCGCGACCTGCAGGTGGCACGCCTTTTGGGCGAATTCCCGCCCAAGATTGAGCAACAAGGCGACGAGCGCGTGGTGCACGGCCTGCCGGTGCGGCTCCTGCTGGAGCGCGGCCCGCAGGCCACGCGGACACGTTTGCAGTTGCAACTCGACGAGCGGGCGCGCGTTTACCCGAGCGATGCCGCGCTCGCCGGCTGGAAAGCCCAGGCCGGTGACGGCGCGGCCAGCGTGGTTTACCGCTGACGGGGTGCGGTTTGCGTCAATGGCCGGAGTTCGCAGCGCACTGCGGCTACTCGTGCAGCTTGAATTCCAGCACCATCGGGTTCCAGTAGCGGCCGTGGTCGGACGGCAGCGTCTGCGTACGGTCCAGTGCCTTCAGCACCGCGTCATCCCATGATTTGACGCCGCTCGATTTGGTCAGCTTGCGGCTGATGATGGCGCCGGTCGGCCCGGTCTGTACTTCCACGGTGGCCACCGGATTGCCCGGCACGTTGTCGGTGAACACGATGTTTGGCCGCACCGCCGCGCGGATCTTGGCCGCGTAATCGCCCGATGGGCCGGCTGTGCGCGCATCCGAGCCGGCAGCAGAACTGCCGCCCGAGCCCACCTGTGCGGAAGCGGCCTGGCTCCGCATGTTTTTCAGCATGGCCGCCCGCTGCGCGTCGGCGGCCGCTTTGGCTTCGGCCGCCGCCTTCGCTTTGGCATCGGCTGCAGCTTTTGCTTTCGCGTCGGCCTCTGCCTTGGCCTTGGCGTCGGCCGCCGCTTTGGCTTTCGCATCGGCTTCCGCCTTCGCTTTCGCGTCAGCTTCCGCTTTGGCCTTGGCTTCCGCATCGGCCTTGGCCTTGGCGTCGGCCGCCGCCTTGGCTTTTGCCGCGGCGTCAGCCTTGGCTTTGGCATCAGCCGCTGCCTTGGCCTCCGCTGCGACTTTCTGGCGGGCCTGCTCCTGCTGCTGTTTCTCTTGTTGCTCGCGCAGCTCGCGTGCCTGCTCTTCCTTGCGCTGGCGTGCCTGTTCCGCCTGGGCTGCCGCCACCTTGCGCGCTTCTTCTTCCTTTTTCTGTTGTTGCAGCGCAATGTCGGCGTCGCGCTGCGCGTTCACATCGGGTGCGGGCGGGGGCGGTGGCGCCACCGGTTGCGGCGGCGTGGGTGCCGGCTGTGGCGCAGGCGCGGGCGCTGGAGGAGGGGGCGGCGGTGGTGGCGTCGGCGCGGTTTGCGCCGCGGGTGCGGATTGTTGCGCCGTCGGCGCCCACAGCTCGGCGTCGACCGCGTCGTTGCTGGGCGCGGTTTTCCAGCGCAAAGCGAAGGCCAGGACGATCACCAGCAGCACGTGCGCCGCCAGCGACCACGCCAGCGCCCGTCGCCGCCCGCCTTCCGGTGGCGGCGCGAACTGATGGCCGGGTGCCACGGTGGCGTTCATCGCTGCTGCTACTTTTGAACTGCAAGCCCCACGCGCCGCACGCCAGCGCGCCGCAGGTCACTCATGATGGTGATCACTTGCTGGTAACGCAGTTCCTTGTCGGCGGCGATCATCACGGGGGTGTCGGGATCCTGGGCCAGCAGCGTCTTGATGTCGGCCAGCGCCTCCTGCTCGGTCACGTTGTCCTTTTTGATTTCGCCGGCGAGCGAAATCTGGCCCTGGGCGTCGATCTGGATGTCGACGCGCTTTTCGGGCGGCTGCGCGGCCTGGCCGGCGCTTGGCACGTTGATGACGCTCGGCGTGATCAGCGGCGCCGTCACCATGAAAATGATGAGCAGCACCAGCATGACGTCGATGAACGGCACCATGTTGATTTCATTGATGGCGCGGCCATGACCGCGCCGCTTGCTCAGCGCTGGCATGGCTCAGAACGCCGCGACCGCCGGAGCGGGTGCCGGTGCGTGCACGCCCAGGTTGCGTTGCAGGATGTTGGAAAACTCGTCCACGAAGGTTTCCAGCTTGACCGTGAGGCGGTCCATCTCGCGCGCGAAGCGGTTGTACGCCACCACGGCCGGAATGGCGGCGAACAGGCCCAGCGCGGTGGCCACCAGCGCTTCGGCGATGCTGGGCGCCACTGTGCCCAGCGTGACCTGCTGCAGGCTGCCGAAGCCGGTGAAGGCGTGCATGATGCCCCAGACGGTGCCGAACAGGCCGACGTACGGGCTCACCGAGCCGACCGAAGCCAGGAACGACAGGTTGGATTCGGCCGAATCCAGCTCGCGCTGCTGGCTGGCCAGCATGGCGCGGCGGGCGGCGTCGAGCAGGGCGCTCGGATCGTCGATGCGGCGCTCGCGCAGTTTTTGATATTCACGCATGCCGCTGGCAAAAATGCGCTCCATCGGCCCGCCGTCCTTGGCGTTGCGCACCGCGGCCACGTACAGGTCGTTCAAGCTGGTGCCCGACCAGAACAGGCGCTCGAAATCGTCGTTCAGATTGCTCTTTTCCTTGAACGAGCGCGCCTTGCGGAAAATCGCGGCCCAACTGGCGACCGAAACCGTCAGCAACAGGAGCAAGATCAGTTGAACGATCGGGCTCGCGCCGATCACCAGGTGGATGATGGAAAGATCCTGATTCATGGACGAAATTTTTCCAGGACGTGAGAAGGAAGACGGGTGGGTTTGAGCGTTGCCGCATTGACCCAGCCAATGCGGACGCTGGCTTCGCAGAGGAGTTCCGGTGGGGACGGATCGCGCATCTTGCGCAAAGCTTGCTGGGCGATCACCAGCGAGGCTTGCCCGGTGCTGCGTGCCGCAGCCGTGACGAGCAACTCGTCATCCAGCCGCGCGGGGCGCAGATATTCGATGGAGAGATCGGATGCCACGAAAACGCCGCCGGTTTGCTCGCGCAGTGCGTTCTGGTTGATGCCGAGAGCCCGCAGCCATTCGGTGCGGGCGCGCTCGAAGAACTTCAGATAGTTGGCGTGATAGACGATGCCACCGGCATCGGTATCTTCCCAATAAACCCGCACTGGAAACTCGAATAGCGCCATACGTCAAACCCGCTAGTGTAGTCCAGTCGATCGCTCGAATGACCTGCCCGGGGCGAGCGCGGCGGGAGGGGAAGAAGGCTTTCTGCGGGTCAGCCGAGGAGCCAGGTCAGGCGCTCCACCGCAGCCTCGAGTCGTGTCATTGAGTTGGCGGTGGAAAAGCGCACGTATTGCGCCGTTTCCGCTTGGCCAAAATCGCGCCCGGGGGTGATCGCGACGTGGGCGCGCTGGATGAGTTCGGAAGCCAGTTCCCAGCTCCCGGCGGCCTGCGCCGCGCCCTTGCCGCCGAACAGGCGTTCGCACGCCGACTGGCAATTCGCCCAGGCATAGAAAGCGCCGTCGGGCAGGACCGGCACGGTGAGGCCGAGCGCGTTCAGTTGCGGCACGAACCAGTCGCGCCGTGCCTTGAATTCGGCGCGGCGGCGCTCGTATTCGGCCAGGCTTTCGGGCGCGAAGCACGCTAGCGCGGCGTGCTGCGCGATGGTGCTGGGACAAATGTAGAGGTGCTGGGCGATTTTCTCGACCGTGCTCACCAGTTCCTCGGGCAGCACCAGCCAGCCCAGGCGCCAGCCGGTCATGTTGAAGTACTTGCTGAAGCTGTTGATGCTGACGATCTGGTCGCTCAAGGCCAACGCGCTCTGGCCGTAGGCTGGGTCGTACGAGAGCCCGAGGTAAATCTCATCGATCAGCGTGATGCCGTCGTGCGCGGCCACCGTGGCCGCGATGCGGCACAGCTCGTCCGGCTGAATCGAGGTCCCGGTCGGGTTGGAAGGCGAGGCCAGCAGCACGCCGCGCGTGTGCTCGCTCCAGTGCTGCTCGACTTGCGCCGCACTCAACTGGTAGCGCGCGGCGGCATGCGCCGGGATCAGCACGGCACGGCCGCCGGCCAGGTGCACAAACTGGCGGTTGCACGGATACGTCGGGTCCGGCATCAGGATTTCGTCGCCCGGATTGACCAGCGCCAGGCACGCCAGGTGCAGTGCGGCCGACGCCCCGGAGGTCACCACGATTCGGCTGGCCGGAACATTCAGGTGAAAGCGCTCGGCGTACCAGCCGCTGATGCGCTCGCGCAGGCTGTCCAGGCCGGCCGAGGGGGTATAGCCGGTGGCGCCGTCCCGAATGGCTTTTTCCGCTGCTTCGCGCACCAGCGGCGGCGCGGTGAAATCGGGCTCGCCGACGTTCAGGTAGATCATCCGCTCGCGGCTGCCGGCGCTCGCACGTGCAACCGCCGCTGCCTGCTTGGCGATTTCCATCACGTAGAAGGGCTCGATCTGCTCGGCCCGGGCAGCGCGCCGGATCATGCCGCGGTGTGCGCCTGGCGGTCTTCGTCGACTTCGGCCGCGCGCAGTTTGGGGGCAATCGCGTTCAGCACCGCGTTCACGTATTTGTAGCCGTCGGTGCCGCCGAAATCCTTCGACAGTTCGATGCTTTCGTCCAGTACCACGCGCCACGGCACGTCCGGGCATTTGAGCAGTTCGTAGGCGCCGATCCACATGCAGGCGTGTTCGACGGGCGAAATCAGCTCCAGCCTGCGGTCGAGCACGGGTGTGATCAGAGCGTCCAGGTCCGGGGCGATTTCCAGGCAGCCGTGCAGCAGGGCGTCGAAGTGTGCGGCGTCGGCCTTGCCGAAACCTTGCAGGTCACGCGTGAAAGCGTCGATGGCGGCCGGGTCGCTGGCGCCGACGAAGTGCTGGTAGAGCCCTTGCAGCGCAAATTCGCGCGAACGCGAGCGCGCCGATTTCTTCGACGATTTGCGTGTGCCGTGCCCATTGGGACCGCGCACTTTCTGCGCTTTTGCCGAGTCGGCGGGTGCTTCTGCAGTCATGCGAGTTGGGCTTTCAGCAGCGCCATTTCAACCGCCACGCGCGCCGCGTCGCGGCCTTTTTCGATTTGCCGCACCGTGGCCTGCATCAGGCTTTCGGTGCTGAGAATCGCGTTGGCAACGGGGACGCCGTGCGTCAGGGCGACCCGGCTCACGCCCGCGGCCGATTCGTTGGCCACCAGCTCGAAGTGGTAGGTTTCGCCGCGGATCACGCAGCCCAGCGCAATCAACGCGTCGTGCTTCTGGCTCGCGGCCATCCATTCCAGCGCCAGCGGAATTTCCAGCGCGCCGGGCACAGTGACGTGGGTGATGTTCGCGGGCTGGACGCCGAGCGCCGCCAACTCGCCGCTGCACGATTCCAGCAGCCCGCGCGTCACGCCTTCATTGAAGCGCGATTGCACGATGCCGATGTGCAACGCGCTGCCGTCCAGTCGCGGCGCTTCGCCCTTGTTTGCCGTGAGCATGTTCAGTCTTTCGTGATGTAACCGGCGATTTCCAGGCCAAAGCCGCCCGCCATGCTGGGCAGGCGCCGCGGCGTGCCCAGCAGTTGCATGCGGCTCACGCCCAGGTCGCGCAGGATCTGCGCACCGATGCCATAGCTGCGCAAGTCCATGCGGCCGCGCTCGGGCGCGTGCGTCGCTTGCGCGGTGCCGCCGAACTGCGCCAGCAGTTGCCCGGCGCTTTCGCCGCAGTTGAGCAGCACGGCCACGCCGCGGCCTTCCTGCTGGATGCGCGCGAGCGCTTCGTGCAAGCTCCAGCTGTGCATGCCGTCCTGCTCGTCGAGCACGTCCAGCACGGACAGCGGTTCGTGCACGCGCACCGGCACCGCGTCCTGCTTGTCCCATTGGCCCAGCACCAGCGCCAGATGCACCGAGCCGCTGGGTTTGTCGCGATAGGCGTGCGCGGCGAAAGCGCCGTGTGCGGTGTGCAGCAGCCGCGTGCCGATTTTCTCGATCAGCGACTCGGCCCGGCTGCGGTACGCGATCAGGTCGGCGATGGTACCGATCTTCAGCCCGTGCTCGGCCGCGAACAATTGCAGGTCGGGCAGGCGCGCCATGGTGCCGTCGTCCTTCATGACTTCGCAAATCACCGCCGCGGGCGAGCAGCCGGCCAGCGTGGCCAGGTCGACGCTGGCCTCGGTGTGGCCAGCGCGCATCAGCACGCCGCCGTCCACCGCCTGCAGGGGGAACACGTGGCCGGGCTGTACCAGGTCCTCGGCGCGGGCACCCGGCGCCACTGCGGTCTGGATGGTGTGGGCGCGGTCGTAGGCGGAAATGCCGGTGGTCACGCCTTCGGTGGCTTCGATCGAAACGGTGAATGCGGTGCCGAGGCGCGCGTGGTTGTGCGCCGTCATCGGCTGCAAATCGAGGCGTTCGCAGCGCTCGCGCGGCAGCGTGAGGCAAATCAGCCCGCGGCCGTAGCGCGCCATGAAATTGACCGCTTCGGGCGTGACGTGATCGGCTGCCAGCACGAGATCACCCTCGTTCTCGCGGTCTTCCTCGTCCACCAGGACCACCATGTGGCCGGCACGGACCTCGGCGATGATTTCCTCAACGCCGGAAATGGCCGTCGGGGTCAACTTTTTGGGGGAGAGGGGTGCGTTCATCGGATGGGCCATCAGGAGGCGCGGCACGAGCGGCCGCGCGTTTGCCAAGCGCCCATTATCGGTGTTTACCCTCGGCGGCGGTGCTGCGGCGCGGGGTCCGGTTTCAGGCGTCGACCAGCACCGTGCGGAAATCGTTCACGTTGGTGTGCGTCGGGCCGGTCACGACCGATTGCTGCAGGCGCTGGAAGAAGGTATGGGCGTCGTTGCCGTCGAGGGACTGGCGCGGGTTGAGGCCGAGCGCCGCCGCCCGCGCCAACGTTTCCGGATCGGTCCACGCACCGGCGATTTCTTCCATGCCGTCCACGCCGTCGGTGTCGCCCATCAGCGCGTGGATGCGCGGGTTGCCGTGCGTGGCGATGGCAAACGACAGCAGGCATTCAACGTTGCGTCCGCCGCGGCCGCGGCTGCGTACGGTGACGGTGGTCTCTCCACCCGAGAGCAGCGCGCACGGGCGCGCGAATGGCGCGTCGCGCTCGGCCACCTGCAGGGCGATCGCCGCCAGCACCTTGCCGACGTCGCGCGCTTCGCCCTCGAGCGCGTCGCTCAGGATGTACGGCGTGTAGCCATGCTCGGCGGCGATCTTCGCGGCCGCCTCCAGCGCCTGTTGGGGCGCCGCCACGATGTGGGTTGTGCAGCGCGCCAGCCGCGGATCACCGGGTTTGACGGATTCGCCCGCGCCGCTGGCGAGCAGGTCGGCAGCAGCGGGCGGCAGCGCAACGCCATAGCGCTGCGTCGCGGCGAGCGCATCGGCACAGGTGGTGGGGTCCGCCACCGTCGGCCCGGAAGCGATATCCAGCGGGTGATCGCCCGGCACGTCGGAAATCAGCAGCGTGATCACCCGCGCGGGGTGGCAGGCGGCCGCGAGCCGCCCGCCCGCGAGCGCGGACAGGTGCCGGCGCACCACGTTCATTTCGGTGATGCTGGCGCCGCTCGAGAGCAGCGCGCGGCTCACCGCCTGCACGTCGGCCAGCGTCAGGCCGGGGAGGGGCAGCGGCAGCAGCGCCGAGCCGCCGCCCGAGATCAGGCAGAGCGCGGTGTCGGTCGGCCCCAGGCTCTGCGCCAGTTCAAGCACGCGCTGCGCCGCCGTCACGCCGGCTTCGTCGGGCACTGGATGCGCGGCTTCCAGAATGTCGATTCTTTCGCACGGCGCGCCGTAGCCATAGCGCGTGACCACCCGTCCGGAAAGCGGCCCGTTCCAGTGGCTTTCCACCGCCTGCGCCATCGCGGCCGACGCCTTGCCGGCGCCCAGCACCACCAGGCGGCCCGGCACGTCGGCGGGATCGGGCAGCCAGTGCGGCACGCAGCGCTCCGGCTGGGCGGAGGCGATGGCGGCGTCGAACATCGCGCGCATCACGGCGGTCGTCGTAGTGCGAGAGGTCATTGCACTATTTTCCGCGCACGTGCCGCGCAGGATGACCGCCGCCGCTGGCGCGGCGGCATGACCTCACCCGCGCTTCGATGACGGCGGTTGCGCCGCCATGACTGTGTGCGCTCAAACCTCGCGCGGTATTTGGTCATTTCGTCATTGAAGCCGCAATGCGGCGAAGTCATGGAGCGAAGCGACGTCATGGGTTCAGCGGGTCTCAAGGCGCCAGCCGCTCGCGCACCCACCGCCCACCTTCCAGCCGGTAGCGCAAGCGGTCGTGCAGGCGGCTTTTGCGTCCCTGCCAGAATTCCCAGCAGTCGGGCTTCAGGCGAAAGCCGCCCCAGTGCGGCGGTCGCGGCGGGTTGTCCGGGTATTGCGCCCGATATTTGGCAACGGCCTGTTGCAGCACGGCGCGGCTCGCAATCACCCGGCTTTGCGGGCTGGCCCAGGCGCCGATGCGGCTGCCCAGCGGGCGGATGGCGTAATAGGCGTCGCTTTCGGCGGTGCTCACTTTTTCGACTGATCCCTCGATGCGCACCACGCGCTCCAGCGCGACCCAGTGGAATTGCAGCGCGGCGAACGGGTGCACGGCCAGTTCCTGCCCCTTGCGGCTGTCGTAATTGGTGTACCAGACGATGCCGCGCCGGTCGAATTCCTTGATCAGCACCACGCGCGTGCTGGGGCGTCCGCCGGCGCCCACGGTGGCGAGCGTCATGGCGTTCGGCTCCTGCACCTTGGCGGCCACGGCCTGGTCCAGCCACTCGCTGAATTGGTCGAGCGGCTCCGCCTGTGCGCTTGTCTCCAGCAATTCGGCGCGCTCGTAGCTTTTGCGCATATCGGCAAGATCGATCATGGGGTTATCTCAATGGGCATCGGCGTGGCGCAGCAGCGCTTCCAGCCGCCGGTCCTGAATGCCGTTGGCGCGCAGGCTGTTCATGGTTTCGCGCGCGTAGTCCAGCGTGGTGCCGTAGCGGCCGCACGAGTGGCCGAAGATGTCCTGGTACTGCGCGGGTTGCAGCCGACCGGTGAAAGCCGGGCTGCGGCGCGACAGGGTGAACGCCAGCGCCGTGACTGATCCGCTCGGCGTGTTGCAACGCAGCCAGCGCGGGTCGTAGACTTCGCTCGGCATTTCGCGCGCCCAGAGTTGGTCGAAGGCGCTGTCCAGGTCGGTCGGCCGCAGGCGATACGCCACGCCGCTGCAACTGCCGCCCGGCAACATGGCGAACACCAGGCCGGGCCGCTCGGGCGTGCCGCGGTTCACCCGGCTCCACATGGCCAGCGCCCGGTGCCAGCCGAAGACGCGCGCCGACAAGCGTTGGCTGAAATCCAGGTCGGGGCGCCAGATGAGCGAGCCGTAGCCAAAAATCCACAGACCGCCGTGCCGCGCTGCCTGCTGCTGCCACTGCGCGTGAATTTGCAGGCGCAGATGCGACGGCGGTTGCCCGGCGGCGTGAGTGAAACGAGGTTCGGCGATGCCCATGGGGCCACTTTATACAATTCCAAGGATGCAAAACATGGAGTGGCGGGCAGGTGACCGCTGAACAGGACGGCGCGCGATCGGGCGGTTGGCTGGTGCTGATCGGCGTCGTGATTTTGGTTGGGGCGCTGGCGCTGGGCTTCAGTCTGTACGGCACCTTGCGGGACGCAGTGCCGCATGCGGCACGGACCGCGCACGCCACCGTCGTGACCGTGGAGAGCGGTTTCACGCAACCCGGCGTGGCGTCTAGCGGCGTCGCTAGCCACATCACGTTGACGCCCAGTGCCAGCAGCGCGGCCGCTGCCAATGGCCCGAGCGTGAAGGTCGAGCACGGTGCGGTGCGCTTCTATTTTGCCCAGGGCAAGGCGCAACTCGCAGACGGCGCCGACGAAGCGCTGGCGCAGATCGTCAAAGGCGTGGCCGCCGGCAAGACGGCCGTGATCAGCGTCTACCGCGCGGCGACGGGCAGCCGCGGCGAGCAGGACGCAGAACTTGCGCGGGACCGGGCGCTGGCGGTGCGCAACGTGCTGATGACGCTGGGTATCGGCGCCGACAAGCTGGTGTTGCGCGGAGTGGCGGAGAGCATCACCGCCAGCACGGATGTCGAGGCCGAGCGCGTCGAGGTCACGCTGGAGAGCTCGATTCTTCAGCGCTGATGCGCCGAGCGTGTCGCGCCCGGGGGTGCGTACAGCACGATTTCGGTGATTTCCGAGGGCCGTCCAATGCGTACCGCAAAACCGTTCCAGAGCCCGGTGCCGTTGCTCACGTAGAGCGGCATCGCGCCCACGGCGTACAGGCCCGAAATGAAGCCTTGATTGAAC
Organism: Burkholderiaceae bacterium; assembly: GCA_004299095.1. Taxonomy (GTDB): domain Bacteria; phylum Pseudomonadota; class Gammaproteobacteria; order Burkholderiales; family Burkholderiaceae_C; genus Ottowia. Next base: position 29,505 of record SCQQ01000088.1, read on the forward strand.
CGCTGGGGCAGGTAATGCAGGCCCAGCACCTGTCCGCCGTGCGTGTGGCCCGATAGCTGCAGCGCGACGCCCGCGGCCGCGCTGGTGCGCGCGTTGCCCGGCCGGTGGCTCAGCAGAATGGTCGGTACGCCAGCCGCGATGCCGGCCAGCGCCGCGTTCAGGTCGGGCACGGGCTGGCCGAAACTGCCTGCCTGCTGATCGGTGATGCCGGCAATCGCCAGCGTTTCGTCGCCGCGCCGGATGAGCACATGCTCATTTACCAGCATGTGCAACCCGAGACCCTGGAAGATTGCCATCCAGCGACGGTAATCGGTGTAGTACTCGTGGTTGCCGGGAATCGAGAGCACGCCATCGCGCGCGCGCAGGTCCTGGAGTGGCCGCACGTCCTTGGCACGGGTATCGGGCTCGCCGTCCTGCAAATCGCCGGTAACGACGATCAGGTCGGGCCGGAGCGCATTGGCTTTGCGCACCACCGCTTCGACCCAGGCCGCCGGCAGCAGGCCGTTGGCATGGATGTCGGTGAGCTGCACGATGCGGTAGCCGTCGAACGCGGGCGGCAAGCGGGTCAGGGTGATGGCGATCGTCTTGACGGCAGGTACCTTCACCCCTTGCCACACGCCATAG
>SCQQ01000089.1 GCA_004299095.1 Burkholderiaceae bacterium
CACGGGCCTCCTGTGCCATCCGCACGGCACGCTCGCGCACCTCCGGAGAAAACCTTGTTGCATTGTTCATCGCTCAATCCTCTCAGATGATTGAGCCTCCTCGGTTCCCGGGGCGATTCACGGTTTCAATCGACTCTCGCCAAACGCACCCACATCTCCGCGTGACACAGGGGAATACTCCTGGTGCGCCGGCTCGTCGTAGGGCGAGTTGATGATGGGTGCTTCAACTGCGTCGATTTGGCTCTTTGACGCACCTCCACCAGCAGCGACAGCCCGAAATAGTCGGCAAGAAGCCGGCCGGCGTCCGCCAGCGTAACCGATAAGGATACTGCTGTGCGACGCCCTACTCTATGCCGAATTTCTCGGTACTGACATCTTCGGTCTGCGCTGGCTTCCTGGCGCGCTCCAGTGGCTGGAACCAGCTGTGAAGGTACATTTCGGCAACGCGACGGCGGCCAGTCTGTTGGGCATCGCCTCGCAGCCCGGCCGCGGCGGAACTGGAGGATAAATGACGGAGGACTGATTCGTGACGGGCATTCGGGCCCGCCCTTTTCTTATCTGCGCCTCACGCAGACCCCAAAGTCTGCGCTCGCTGGAGGTTGCTGCGCAGCCGGTTTCTACTGAGTTCCACCGACTTGATGCGCTTTTCGGCGTTCGCAATCCCAGCTCCTTGTTGACCGCCGCTTCGAACTCATCCTTCGGAAAATAGCTCTTCCGATGCTCGCGCAGGTGATGGGGTGTCGGAAGAGCACCTTCCGCGACCATCCGGTAGATTGTCCGGCGGCTGGTATGCAGTTTCTCGCAGGCTTGCTGCATCGTTATCAGATTCAGCATTCCCCCGGTTCCCTCAATGACTGTTGGAACCGAAAAGCCTCCCTCACTTGGTGAACTTTCCGGCGTTCGCAACCCCAGCTCCTTCTTGGCCGACGCTTCGAACTCATCCGTAGGGAAATAACTCTTTCGATGCTTGCGTATGTGATGCGGCGCCGGAAGAGCACCTTCCACGACCATCCGGTAGATTGTGCCGCGGCTCGCATGCAGTTTCTCGCGGGCTCCCTGCATCGTTGTCAGATTCAGCATCCCATCAGTCCTTTCGATGATTGATGGAACTGAGTAGCGCGCCTTTTTAGCCTCTTGCCCGCAGCCGCTGCCCCTTCACAGTCTGTCAGGCCGTGTACATCGCAACCGGCGGCGCATCAGACGCCCCCCTCCTCTGATGGTTTCCGACACGTCAAGCCAAGCCATTCGACACCCATTCGACATTTTTTGGTCGCGATTGGCACGTCCTGACACACACTGACACAGTAAACTGTAGGGGTGTTCAGACGTGGCGGCGAACCGGAGGCGCTGCCGCTGTGCCGCGCAAGTTGTGGCTGCGGCTCGTGTTTTTCCTCCACATCTGGAGCAGTGAAGAAACCCGGAGTGCAGAAAAAAATGGTGCCGCCTGTCGGAATCGAACTGACGACCTACCGCTTACAAGGCGGTTGCTCTACCAACTGAGCTAAGGCGGCGAAAAGGCGAGGGGCCGGTTAAGCGAAAGAGGCTACTTGATGCGTTTGAGTGAAGCCCGCCTGGGTCGCCCCGGCCCTGATCCGGGTTTCGGCGGGTCGGGTGGCGTATCGGCATCGACAGCGTCCGTGTCGGTTGGAACCAGTTGTATTTTGTGCCCGGTACTGGCCGGGACTGCGCCCGGCGCCTTGGTTGAGGAACCGCCCGTGGCGGCATCCGTCGGACCTGGGAACGCCATGCCCTGGCCATTTTCGCGGGCGTAAATCGCGACCACCCGGCTGATCGGCACGAAGATCTCGCGCGCGACGCCGGCAAAGCGCGCGTGGAAATGAATCCACTCGTTGTCGATCTTCAGGCCGTCCGCCGCGTCCGCGCTGATGTTGAGAACGATCTGCCCGTCCTTGACGTACTCGCGCGGCACCTGCACCTCTTCGTCGGCCCAAACCACGATGTACGGCGTAAAGCCTTGGTCGGAACACCATTCGTACAGGGCCCGCAGCAGGTACGGGCGCGTGGACAAATCCAGAACGTTCATGACATCAGCCGCCACGGCGCTTACTTGCGCATGACTTTCTCAGAAGGCGTCAGCGCCTCGATATACGCGGGGCGCGAAAACACGCGCTCGGCGTATTTCAGCAGTGGCGCCGAGTTCTTCGACAACTCGATGCCGTAGTAATCCAAGCGCCAAAGCAGCGGCGCCAGCGCCACGTCCAGCATGGAAAAAGTATCACCCAGAATGAATCGGTTTTTCACGAATACCGGTGCCATCTGCGTCAAACGATCACGAATCGTGCTGCGCGCCTTGTCGATGGCTTTTGCGTTGTTGCGCGTGGCATGCGATTCAAGGACGCCGACATGCGTGAATAGTTCCTTCTCGAAGTTGAGCAGGAACAAGCGAACGCGCGCCCGATCGACCGGATCGCTCGGCATCAGTTGCGGATGCGGGAAACGCTCATCGATGTACTCATTGATGATGTTCGATTCATACAGGATCAAGTCGCGCTCGACCAAAATGGGCACTTGCCCATACGGATTCATCGCATTGATTTCGTCCGGTTTATTGAACAAATCGACGTCGCGAATTTCAAAATCCATGCCTTTTTCAAACAGCACAAAGCGGCAGCGATGCGAGAACGGACATGTCGTTCCTGAATACAGCACCATCATGATGATCGGGCTCCTTAAAACCAAAAGAGTGGAAGCCCGCGCTGCGATGCTGCCACTCCAAGGGGTCCGACGCGCCGCCAGACCCAATGAAACAAACTATTTGACGTCTTTCCAGTACGACGCGTTCAGTCGCCACGCCAAAATGGTGAAGAGCGCCAAGAACAACAACACCCAGACACCAATGGCCACGCGCTTGTTGGCCGCGGGTTCGCCCATCCATTGCAGGTAATTCACCAGGTCGCCCAGCATCTGGTCGTATTGCAGCGGGGTGAGCGTCCCCGGAGTCACCTGCTCCCAGCGACCGGTGAACACCTGTTCCTTCTTGCCGTTTTCCCCGGTGTGCGTTCCGAAAATCGGCTTGCGTTCGCCCTGCAACTGCCACAGCGGGTCCGGCATGGCAATGCGCGGGAACAGGAAATTGTTCCAACCAGTGGCGGTGCCTGGATCGCGGTAGAAATTGCGGAACAGCGTGTAAACATAGTCGGCACCACTGCCGCCATGCCCTTCGCGCGCCCGCGTGATCAAGGTCAGATCGGGCGGATTGGTGCCGAACCACTTCTTGCCTTCGGCCGGATCCATCGCGACCTTCATGGTTTCGCCAATTTGCTGCGTCGTGAAGATCAGGTTGTTTTTGATCTCGTCTTCAGTGAGCCCCAGATCCTGCAAGCGCGTATAGCGCATGTAGCTGGCGGCGTGGCAACTCAGGCAATAGTTGGCAAAAATCTTGGCGCCACGCTGCACCGACGGCAAATCCGTGGTCTTCACGCGGGCGTGATCCAGGGCGATGCCTTCCGCTGTCGCGCTGCCAGCCGTCAACAGCCCCAACGCCAACGCCAAGCCTGAGAGCAATTTGTTGAACACACTCATCTCCTTGACTCCTTCAGACCTCAATGCCGCTTGAACGTCACGCGTTCCGGGACCGGCTTGAATCGGCCCAGTCGGCTCCACCACGGCATCAACAGGAAGAAGCCCAGGTAATAGAGCGCACCCACCAGCGAAACCAACTGATTGGTCAGCCAGTTGAGCGACGGCTGCGTGAACATCGGGCCCGGCTCCATCGAGCCCAGCACCATCAATCCGAGGAACCAGAGGACGAAGATCGCGTACAGCCACTTGTGCCAATTCGGTCGATAACGGATGGAGTGCGCCGGACTGCGATCCAGCCAGGGCAGGAAGAACAGGATCAATACCGACGCACCCATCACGACCACGCCCCAGAATTTCGCCTCCAGGGTACGCAGCAGAAAGATGCCGATCAAGCCGATCACCGCCATCGAAATTTTCCAGGTGAGGGACCGGTGGCTCCGCAGGAACGTAACCACGACGGCGATCGCCACGAGGATCTGCAACACGATCACCATCGTTTCCGTGGTCGCGCGCAAGATGGCGTAGAACGCCGTGAAATACCACACGGGCGCCACGTGGGGCGGCGTTTGCAGCGAATTGGCCGGTTCGAAATTGATGTATTCCAAGAAGTGCCCGCCCATTTCAGGCGCAAAGAACACCACGGCGAAAAACAGCATCAGGAAAATGCACACGCCGAGCAAGTCATGCACCGTGTAGTACGGGTGGAACGGGATGCCGTCCGCGGGCGCTTCCGGTGACCAGCGATTGCCCTTGGGGCCCTTCTTGATTTCGATACCGTCGGGGTTGTTGGAACCGACGTCGTGCAGCGCCAGCAAGTGCGCGACCACCAGTCCGATCAGCACCAGCGGGATGGCGATCACGTGGAAGCTGAAGAAACGATTCAGCGTGACGTCGCTCACGACGTAGTCGCCACGGATGAAGATCGCCAGATCGGGACCGACGAACGGGATGGCCGAGAACAGGTTCACGATCACCTGCGCGCCCCAGAACGACATCTGGCCCCAGGGCAACAGGTAGCCGAAGAAGGCCTCGCCCATCAGGCTCAGGAAAATCGTGCAGCCGAAAATCCACACCAGTTCACGCGGCTTGCGATAGCTGCCGTAGAGCAGGCCGCGGAACATGTGCAGGTACACCACGATGAAGAACGCGGACGCGCCGGTCGAGTGTACGTAGCGAATGAACCAGCCCCCCGAGACATCGCGCATGATGTATTCGACCGAAGCGAACGCCTCGGTGGCACTGGGCTTGTAGTTCATGACCAGGAAAATGCCAGTCACGATCTGGATCGCCAATACCAGCAGCGCCAAAATGCCAAAGATGTACCAAAAATTGAAATTCTTGGGCGCGAAATACTCCGACATGTGCAGCCGATAGGCCGCGAACATCGACGGAAAGCGATTGTCGAACCAGTTGTGGGCTCTGGCGCCGAACGGTGCGTCCGGCGAGATTTCCTTGAATTCAGCCATACCTTCGCCCCCTCAGGCTTTGCCTTCTTTGTCTTCGCCCACCATGATTTCCGTGTCGCTCGTGTACATATAGCGCGGAACCTGCAGGTTGAGCGGCGCCGGAACGTCCTTGAACACACGGCCTGCCAGGTCGTACATGGATCCGTGGCAGGGGCAGAAAAACCCGCCCGGCCAATTGTCGGGCAGGAGCGGTTGCGGTCCCGCCTTGAGCTTGGGCGTTGGGATGCAACCCAAGTGCGTGCAAATGGCAATCAGCACCAGGTATTCGGGCTTGATGGAACGCCACTCGTTTTGCGCGTATTTCGGCGTCGGCAGCCCGGTCAGCTTGGAATCCGGGTCGAGCAGCATGGACGTGTCGGTTTTCAACGAGTCCAGCATCACCGGCGTGCGGTGCAACACCCAGATGGGCAAGCCGCGCCAGGCGAACGTCTTGATCTCGCCCAGCGCCACCGAAGAAATGTCGATTTTCACCGGGGCGCCGGCAGCCCTGGCCTTCTCCGACGGCTCCAGGCTTTCGACGAAAGGCGTTGCCAGCCCGACGACACCCGCCGCGCCCACACAACTGGTGGCAATCAGCCAAGTACGTTTGCTGCCATCCAGTGGCGCAGGGGTAATTCGTTCGGATAAAGCGTCAGTCATGGCTTTTTTCTGAGAAACATGCCGTCGGGTCTCACGGGAAGTTGCGGGGATTGTAGCGAAGCGCCTCCGCAATCCCGCCCGAATTCCCCCTGAAAGCCGACTTGGCCACGGTGCACAATGTCAGCCTCGCTTGGAACACGGGAGAACAGTCCATGAGCATGTTGCAGGAATTCAAGGAATTTGCGATCAAGGGCAACGCCATTGACCTGGCCGTCGGCGTGATCATCGGCGCAGCCTTTGGCAAGATCGTCGATTCGATCGTCGGCGACCTGATCATGCCGCTGGTGGGCGCGGTCATCGGCAAAATCGATTTCTCCAGCTTCTACATCCCGCTCGCCGGGCAACCTTATGGGTTGAGCCTGGCAGAGGCAAAAAAAGCGGGCGCGGTGTTCGCCTACGGCGATTTCATTACCGTGGCCGTGAATTTCATCATCCTGGCATTCATCATTTTCATCATGGTCAAGCAGATCAACCGTCTGAAGAAGGCCGCACCCCCGGCGCCGCCCGCTGCGCCTGCGGAACCGCCGGAAGAAGTCAAGCTGCTGCGCGAAATTCGCGACAATCTGAAGCGTTGATTGGTCTGCTTGCGCGCCCGCGTTTCACGGGTGCGCTGCGAGCAGTCGGCGCGCGGTCCGCACCGCCTCGATCAGGCTGCCGGCATCCGCGCGACCGGTGCCGGCGATGTCGAACGCGGTGCCGTGATCCGGGCTGGTGCGCACCAGCGGCAGACCGAGCGTCACGTTCACGCCCCGCTCCACGCCGGGATACTTGACGGGAATCAGCCCCTGGTCGTGGTACATCGCGACCACCACGTCGAATTCGGCGAACTGCCGTGCCCGCATGAACACCGTATCCGGCGCAAACGGCCCGCGCACATCCATCCCCAGTGCACGCGCGTCTTCGACCGCAGGCGCGATGATTTCAATTTCCTCACGACCAAAACGGCCGCCTTCCCCGGCATGGGGATTGAGCCCCGCCACGCCGATACGCGGCTTTTTTCCAAGGATGGCCGCGAGCGCTTCGTGGGTGATGCGCAGCGTTTCGGCCACGTTGGCTCGCGTGACCTGTTGGATGGCCTCACGCAACGACACGTGAATGCTCACCAGCACGGTACGCAGCTCGTCGTTGGCCAACATCATGCGCACCGGAACCTCAGCCACCGGGCGCTTCAAATGGCGCGCGGCAGCGGCCTGGAGTATTTCGGTGTGGCCCGGGTAGTCGGAATAAGGTTTGCCCGCTGCTGCCAGCGCTTCCTTGTTGAGCGGCGCCGTCACCAGCGCTGCGATCTCGTGGTTGAGCGCCGCATCGGCCGCCCAGAAAACGCAGTCCCCTGCCATTTTCCCGGCGATCGCGCTCAACCGTCCAAGGGGGACCGGCGTTGCCGCCGAAACGACGGGCAAGACCGGGATGCAACGGGGCGGCGCTCTCAGGGCGTCGTTTGCGCGCTCCAGTCGCATGAGCGGCAGCGGCACACCGCGCTCGCCCTGAACAACGTGCGCGGCGCGCTGCAACGTCGCGAGGTCGCCCGCGACGAAGCAGCCGCGCAAAAGGTCTGGCGCGTCACGGAACGCTTTAACGATGATTTCGGGGCCGATGCCAGCGGCGTCGCCCATGGTGATGGCAATCGGCGAAGTCATGACCGCTTTTCCGTCGCCTTCGATGACGAAGTGACTTCGCCGCTTGCGCAGCATGAACGACGGCACTTCGTGCCATGACAAAGGCGTTCTCGTTCATTCCGACGAATCATTCCGTCATCAAAGCCGCGCCGCGGCAAGATCATCATCAAGTGCAGCGAAGTCATCGGCCGTTCACGCGGGGTTGTCGATGTCAATGAACTCATGCGCGATGCCAAACCGTGCCGCGACCGCACCCGCCAACGCCGGGGCGCCGTAGCGTTCGGTCGCATGGTGACCGCAGGCAAAAAACGCCACGTGGCATTCGCGCGCCAAATGCGCTTGCGGCTCCGAGATTTCACCCGTGATGAAAGCATCGGCACCGGCGTCGATCGCCGCTTCGAAGTAGTTTTGTGCACCGCCGGTGCACCATGCGATCCGGCGGATCGGATGCGCGGGTTCGCCCACCGCGATAACGTTGCGATTCAGGGTCAGTTCCAGGTGTTGGGCCAGAGACGCGGCGCGGTCAAAAGCCCCGCCCGTCGTGCGCTCGCCCATCATGCCCAAGTCCTGCGCGCCGAAGGTGCTCTGCGGCGTCAGACCCAGGACACGCCCCAGTTGGGCGTTGTTGCCGAGTTCACGGTGGGCGTCCAGCGGCAGGTGGTAGGCAAACAGACTGATGTCGCACGCCAGCAGGCGTTTGACACGCTCCTTGAGCCAGCCGGTGAGCACGACTTTTTGTCCGCGCCAGAACAGGCCGTGATGAACGAAAACCGCGTCGGCGCCGGCGTCGGTCGCCGCGTCGATGAAAGCGCGGCTCGCCGTCACGCCGCTCACCAGCTTGCCAATCGCGCGTCGGCCTTCGACCTGCAGGCCGTTCGGCCCGTAGTCCTGGAAGCGCTCAGGCTGCAGCATTTCATTGAAAGTCGCCAGCAAGATCTCTCGATCAACGGTCATGGGTGTATTTCACCATGGGGTGAGCCCGCCCGCCGCGGGGTGCGGACAAAACGCCCGTTGCCGCACACGAATATCCCGGACAATCACGATCATGAAACGTCTCTGGCTGATTTTCGCGCAGACCGTTACGGTGCTGCTGGCAGCCTATTTCGTCGTGCTGGTGATGAAGCCGGCATGGCTGGCGCCGGTCGTACCCAGCACACCGCCCGCGACGGTGTCCGTCGTGGAGGCGCCGCGCGCGCCCGGCGCGCCCGGTGCGACCGCGCCGGGAAGCTTGAGCGGTGCCGTGCGCAAGGCCGCGCCGGCCGTGGTCAGCATCAACACCAGCACCCGACAGAAACCGCGCGACGACCCCTGGTTTCGCTTTTTCTTCGGCAACCAGTCGGAACAGGAACAGGCGGGGCTCGGTTCGGGCGTGATCGTCAGTTCGCAAGGCTACATCCTGACCAACAACCACGTGGTGGCGGACGCCGACACGATCGAAGTGGTGCTGCCCGACGGCCGCCATGCGCCGGCTTCGGTGATCGGCACCGATCCCGACACCGATTTGGCCGTGCTCAAGATCAACTTGAAACCGCTGCCGGTGATGGTGCTGGGCGATTCCAACCAGTTGCAGGTGGGTGATCGGGTGCTGGCCATCGGCAACCCGTTCGGCGTCGGCCAGACCGTCACCAGCGGCATCGTGAGCGCGCTGCGCCGCAACCACCTCGGACTCAACACCTTCGAGAACTTCATCCAGACCGACGCCGCGATCAACCCCGGCAACTCGGGCGGCGCGCTCACCGACACGCAGGGCCGGCTCATGGGGATCAACACCGCGATTTACTCAGACACCGGCAACAACCTCGGCATCGGTTTCGCAATACCCGTCGATACCGCCAGGCGAGTGATGGAAAGCATCATCAAGACCGGCCACGTGGTGCGCGGCTGGATTGGCATCGAACCCGACGAGCTCACGCCCGAGCTGGCGCAGACGTTTGGCATCAAGAGCGACCACGGGGTGATCGTGACCGGGGTCTTGAACAACGGCCCCGCAGCCAAAGCCGGGATCCTGCCAGGCGACGTGATCACGCAAATCGCCGATCAGCCCACTGAAACCGTCGTCGGGCTGATGGCGCAAATCGCGGCACTCGCGCCCGGCCGCCCGGTTGCCTTGACGCTGCAGCGGCGGCAGAACACGCTGCACGTCGATATCACGCCAGCGCAGCGGCCGACGCCAACCAACCCGGGCGGCAAATAGCGCACCTGCCGCAGTACCAGTCCGGCGAACCCGCCGTGCGAACGCCGGGCATCACGGGCAAATGCCCGGCAGGCGATCAGGAGTGCGCCGCCTCGGCTTCTTCGGGCTCTTCACTGGAATTGCGAATGAACACGCGAGCGGCCCAAATACCCGCTTCGTAGAGCAGGCACATGGGCAACGCCAAGGACAGTTGAGAGATCACGTCAGGCGGCGTCACGACGGCCGCGGCGACGAACGAGAGCACGATGAAATAGCCGCGAAAGTGCTTCAGTTGATCGATGGTGACGATGCCGATACGTGCCAGCACGATCACCGCAACCGGTACTTCGAACGTGACGCCGAACGCCAGGAACATGGTGATCACGAAGCTCAGATAGGCATCAATATCGGGTGCCGCGGTGATGGCCTTGGGCGCGAACGCCTGGATCACGGTAAACACGCGGCCGAATACGATGTAATAGCAAAACGCTACGCCGGTAAAAAACAGCACGGTGCTGGTGATCACCAGCGGCAGCACCAGCTTCTTCTCGCGCAAATAAAGGCCCGGTGCGACGAACGCCCAGATCTGGTACAGCACCACCGGCAGCGCAATCATGAAAGCCGCCATAACCAGGATTTCAAGCGGCACCACGAACGGCGAAATCACCGACGTGGCAATCATGTGGGCGCCCGCCGGCAGGTGCGCCACCAAGGGCCGTGCCAGGAAGTCGAACAAATGCGCCGGTCCGGGGTAAATCGCGAGCACGATCGCCACCACGAAGACCGCCAGCACCGACTTGATCAGCCGATTGCGCAACTCCAGCAAATGCTCGACGAACGGCTGCTCGGTACCCGCCAGTTCGTCTTCAGGATCAGGGGATGATTTTTGATCGGTCATGAAAATGCGATGGTCACAAACGCGCCGACACGCTCATCCCAGATAGACATCGGCGCAACAGCGAACCGACGGTTGACGCGTGCGCCACACGCCCCCCAGCCGTCAGTTGGCACGGGGCGGCCGGTAGCGCGCCATGCGCGCGGCGCCCGACTGCACGTGCTGGCGCACACCGCGGCGCGACTTGTACCAGCGCGGGGTCGAGCCGCGCTTCAGGCGCCAGTTCTTGTGCGGACCGCGATATGCCGCGGGCATCACTGCGGAAGTCGATTCGGAGCCGGAATCGGTCGTGCTGCCCGTCAGACTGTGGAGGCTCTCGGTGGCTTCGTTCCAGTCTTTTTCCAAGCCGGCCTGCGTGGACTGGAGACCTTTCTGGACTTCGCGGCCGGCGGCTTCGACCGACTCCTTCATTTTCTTGATCTCGTCCAAGTCCATGGCCTGGTTCACTTCGGCCTTGACATCCGCCACGTAGCGCTGCGCCTTGCCCAGCAAGGCACCCACCGTGCGCGCCACGCGCGGCAGTTTCTCCGGGCCGATCACGATCAGCGCCACGGCGCCGATCATGGCCATTTTGGAAATACCGAGGTCCAGCATGGATCAGGCGTCAGTCAAGCACAAATATCCGAGTCGCCCGAATTCAGGTTTTCTCGTGTGCCTGGACGTCGATGGTTTCCTTGTGCACCGCAGTCGCGTTGCCGACTTGTGCGGTCGCGGTGGCTTCGGCGCCTTCCGCAGCCGCGTCGGCGGTGCCTTCCTTCATGCCTTCCTTGAAGCCCTTGACCGCGCTGCCCAGATCAGAGCCGATGTTCTTGAGCTTCTTGGTGCCAAAAATCATCACGACGATCACCAGCACGATCAACCAGTGCCAAATAGAAAACGATCCCATGGTGTAACACTCCTTGCGCCTGCCCAACCAACCTGCAAACGATTATTCTAGACTGCCACCGCACGCGCGTGCAGGTGGCGCGAACTACTGCGTCCGACCGAAACTCCAGGGTCGCGGCCCGCCCATCACGTGCACGTGCAAATGCGGCACTTCCTGTCCGCCCTCGGTGCCGGTGTTGATCATGATGCGGAAGCCGCCCTCGGGGTACGGATTGCAGCCCTGCTCCAACGCCAGCCTGGGCGCGAGCAACAGGATGCGACCCAGCAGCGCCGCGTGTTCGGCGCCCACCTGCACCATGGACTCGACGTGTTCCTTGGGAACGATCAGGAAGTGCACGGGCGCCCACGGCGCGATGTCGTGGAAGGCGTACAGATCGTCGTCTTCGTAGACCTTTTTCGACGGGATTTCGCCGGCGATGATCTTGCAGAAAATGCAGTCGGGATCGCGGTGCAGCGCATGAACCATGAATGTTCTCCAGAGGGTGTGGATTTCCTGGCCGATGGGTGCGCGGCAATTTCAGCGAGCGCCGCTGGCGGCCATCCCACCAACCTCAAAATCAGACGTGATCGCACGAGCCCGCCCGTGCCTCGATTCAAACCGGGCGCCCGGCATTCATGCGCACCATGCCCTTGACGATGCGGTAGAGGAACCAGATCGAAATGATGGTCCACGCCACCGCGCCAGGGAAATACAGCAGCAGGAAAAGCGGGAAGGTCAACACGTACAGCAAGCCGGCCCACAGCACTGTGCGCAAGCGCCACTTGAAATGGCTGGCCTGCCACGTGCCCACCGCGTCTTCGCGCTTGATCCAGTCCATGATGAACGCGATCAGCAACAGGAAAATGCTGGCCTGGGCGCCCGGGATCACGGCGGACACTGCCACGATCAGGTGCAGCAGGTAGCTCACCCAGCCCCACGCCCGCAGCGAATCCTGCTCGCTTTCACCCTTGGGCGTCACGTCCACCGCGTCGTTCCGTGTCATGAGACCATGCCTCCGGTTCACCGACCAGCGACCGGATCGTGCGGCCGATCCTGACGTTGCGCTTTTTCCACCAGCCCGGACAAACCTTCGCGCCGCGCCAGTTCGGCCAGCACGTCAGAGGCCGACAGCCCGTAGTACGCCAGTGCCACCATGGAATGGAACCACAAATCGGCCGTCTCCGCCACGACGCGCTCGCGCGCGCCGCCGTGCTCCGCATCCTTGGCAGCCATCACCACTTCGGTCGCTTCCTCGCCAATTTTTTTCAGAAACGCATCCGGACCACGCGTCAACAGGCGCGCGACGTAACTCTTCTCGGGGTCGCCGCCTGCGCCCGGCTTGCGGCTCGCGATCACCGCAGTCAAGCGCGCCAAAACGTCTTCGTGAAAGTCCATGGACGCTACTTATAGATCAGCTTCGGGTCTTTCAAGACAGGATCGACCACTTGCCACTCGCCATCGCGATAAACACGAAAAAAACAACTGTGCCGACCGGTGTGGCAGGCAATGCCGGGCTCGTGCCCGAGTTGGGTCACTTTCAAGAGGATCACGTCCTGGTCGCAATCGATGCGAATCTCATGTACGACCTGGACGTTGCCCGATGCCTCGCCCTTCATCCACAGGCGCCCGCGCGAACGGCTGAAATAAACCGCGCGTCCCGTTTCCGCGGTTTTGGCCAGGGCCTCGCGGTTCATCCAGGCCAACATCAGCACGTCGCCGCTGCCTTGCTCCTGCGCGATCGCGGGAATCAGACCGCGGTCGTCCCAACTCAGTTCGTCAAGCCATGACACGCTTCACACCTCACAGAAAAAAGGCCGCACCGGCAACCGTTGCAGCCCTCGCGCACGAAAACGCCGAGTTCGTCCGTCACCCAGCGGGCCGTTCCGGCTTCATACCACGCCTTGCGCCAGCATGGCATCGCCCACCTTGACAAAGCCCGCCACATTGGCGCCCGTGACGTAATTGACGCGTCCGCCCTTGCCTTCGCCGTAGCGCACGCAGTTGCCGTGGATGTCCTTCATGATGTCGTGCAAGCGCGCATCGACCTCCGCGTGCGTCCAGGAAAGCCGCATCGAGTTCTGGCTCATTTCCAAGCCCGACGTGGCCACGCCACCGGCATTGCTGGCCTTGCCCGGTGCGTACAGCGTACCAGCTTTCAAGAACGCCGATACCGCATCCAGCGTGCTCGGCATATTGGCACCTTCGGCCACGCACGTCACGCCGTTCTTGATCAGCGTCTTGGCGTCGTTGCCGTCCAGTTCGTTTTGCGTCGCACACGGCAGCGCGATGTCCACCGGAATATGCCACGGGCGTTTGCCGGCTTCGAACTGGAGTTTGCGCTTTTTGCAGAAATCCTTCAGGCGGCCGCGCTGCCCGTTCTTCAGCGCCATCACGTCGGCCAACAATTCCTCGGAAATGCCTTTCGGGCAAACCATGGTGCCGTCCGAATCGGACAGCGTGAGCACCTTGGCGCCCAATTCCATCGCCTTCGCAGCGGCGTACTGCGCCACGTTGCCGGCGCCAGAAATGCTCACGCGCTCGCCGTCGAAGCGTTTCTTCTTGCGGCGCAGCATCTCGTGCGTGAAGTAAACCAGCCCAAAACCCGTGGCTTCGGGGCGCATCAGGCTGCCGCCGTAAGCGATTCCCTTGCCGGTGAACGTGCCGCCCGCGTGGTTGGCGAGCTTTTTCATCATGCCGGTCATGAAGCCGATTTCACGCCCGCCCACGCCAATGTCGCCTGCCGGCACGTCGGTATCCGGACCGATGTGGCGGTACAGCTCTTGCACGAACGCCTGGCAAAAGCGCATCACTTCCATGTCGCTCTTGCCTTTGGGATCGAAGTCGCTGCCGCCTTTGCCGCCGCCCATGGGCAACGTCGTGAGCGAATTCTTGAAAGTCTGCTCGAAAGCAAGAAATTTCAGGATCGACAAATTCACGCTGGGATGCAGGCGCAGGCCGCCTTTGTATGGTCCGATGGCCTTGCTATGCTGCACCCGAAAACCACGGTTGACTTGCGTCTGGCCCTTGTCGTCGACCCAGGCGACGCGAAATTGAATGGCCCGATCCGGTTCCACCAGGCGCTCGAGCACGCCGTATTCCCGGTATTCGGGGTGCTTTTCCAGGAACGGCCAGAGTGATGTGACCACCTCGGTCACGGCCTGCAAGAACTCAGGCTGGTTCGGATCGCGCCGCCGGATGGTGGCCAAAAAATCTTCGGGACTGTGGGTGGTCAAGTAACGCTCCTGAAAAAGTTGAGCAAGCTGCGCAGTGTAAGGCGATCAAATTCGGCGTCCCCGCGAAAAACAGGCGTTGGCGGAATGGTCTGGACTGTCGATGCGAAAGCCCGGCTGGGCGCGTGCGCGCGCAGGTCAAGCGGGTCAAACTCGCCGCCGCGGTACATGTCGGGCGCTCAGATCCGCACCGTCACGCCGCGCTCGGCCAGCCGTTGCTTGGCTTGGGCGATGGTGAAGCGCCCATAGTGAAAAATGCTCGCGGCCAGCACCGCATCGGCGCCGCCCAGCAACACGCCATCGACCAGATCGTCGAGCGTGCCGACGCCGCCCGAAGCGATCACGGGAACCGCCACCGCATCGCTTACGGCACGCGTGAGTTCCAGGTCGAAGCCGCTTTGGGTGCCATCGCGATCCATGCTGGTGAGCAGGATTTCGCCGGCGCCAAATTCGACCATCTGGCGCGCCCAGGCCACCGCATCCAGTCCGGCGTTCTGCCGGCCGCCGTGACTGAAGACGTCCCAGCCGGCGCCGCGTGCGCTCTCGTCGGCGCCCGCGCGCCGGCGCGCATCGATCGCCACCACAATGCACTGCGCGCCGTATTTCCCCGACGCGTCACGAATCACCTGTGGATTCGCGATGGCGGCCGAATTGAAACTGACTTTGTCGGCGCCCGCGTTGAGCAGGCGGCGCACGTCCGCCACTGTGCGCACACCGCCGCCCACGGTGAGCGGAATGAAGACCTGCGCCGCGACGGCTTCGATCACCGGGAGGATCAGGTCGCGCCCGTCGCTGGTGGCCGTGATGTCCAGGAACGTCAATTCGTCTGCGCCCTGCTCGTTGTAGCGCGCAGCGATTTCGACCGGATCACCGGCGTCCTGTAAATGCACGAAATTGACGCCCTTCACCACGCGACCGCCGGTCACGTCGAGGCAAGGAATGATGCGCTTGGCCAGCATGGGGAAATGACGAAATGACCTCGGCGCTCACGCGCCTTCGATGAAAGATGACCGAAGGGTCATTTTGTCATGCACCGCGCAGCGGGGCGGTCCTGCCGACGAAGTCGGCCCTCATGCATCGCTCAGTTCGTCGGCGCGGTCCTGCGCCGCGGCCAGATCGAGCGCGCCGGTGTAGATCGCGCGGCCGCAAATCACGCCTTCGATGCCCTCGCTCTCCACCGCGCACAGCGCTTCGATGTCGGCCAGGCTCGACAGCCCGCCCGACGCAATCACCGGCACGGTCAACGCCTGCGCCAATTTGACGGTCGCCTCGACGTTGATGCCCGAGAGCATGCCATCACGGCCGATGTCGGTATAGACGATCGACGCCACGCCCCAGTCCTGGAACTTGCGCGCCAGATCGAGCACGTCGTGGCGCGTGAGCTTGCTCCAGCCGTTGGTGGCGACACGGCCGTCCTTGGCATCCAGCGCCGCGATCACGTGGCCGTCGAAGGCGCTGCAGGCGTCTTTCAGGAAGCCGGGGTCTTTCACGGCCGCGGTGCCGATGATGACGTAATCCAGCCCCAGATCCAGGTAGCTCTCGATGGTGTCGAGATCCCGGATGCCCCCGCCCAATTGCACGGGCACGTCGCCGTTCACTTCGTCCAGGATGTCCTTGATGGCGTCCAGATTCCGCGGCTGCCCGGCAAAGGCGCCGTTCAAATCCACCAGATGCAAGCGGCGCGCGCCTTGGTCGAGCCAGTGCGCCGCCATGTCGGCAGGTGCTTCGCTGAAGGTCGTGGCCTGGTCCATGTCGCCTTGCTTGAGGCGCACGCAATGGCCGTCTTTCAAGTCGATTGCGGGGATGAGCAGCATGATCGAGATAAACGATGAACAGTGGTTGAGGAAAGAGGAGAACCGAGTCGCCGTGAGCGCCTCACGGCGTCCACGACAGGAAGTTGCGGTAGAGCGCGAGTCCTTGCGCCGCGCTTTTTTCAGGGTGGAACTGGGTGGCAAAAAGGTTGTCGCGCGCGATGGCTGAAGCAAAGCGAATGCCGTATTCGGTATCCCCGACGCACTCGGCGGCCACTGCCGGGGCGGCGTAAAAGCTGTGGACGAAATAAAACCATGCACCGTCGCGCACGCCGCACCAGAGCGGGTGCGCCGTGGTCTGGCGCACCCGGTTCCAGCCGATTTGCGGGACTTTGTAGCGCGCACCCTCTGGTGGCTTCAGCTGATCCAGGTCGAAGCGCAGCACATCCCCGGCAAACAGGCCCAGGCAGTCGGTGCCCGCCGACGTGTCTCCTTCGGCACTGTGTTGCAGCAGCATTTGCATGCCGATGCAGATGCCGAACAGCGGTTTGGTCGCGGCGGCGCGCAACACCGCATCCACCAGGCCGGCAGCACGCAACTGGTCCATGCAGCCCTGCATGGCACCCTGCCCCGGTAGGACCACGCGATCGGCCGCCTGGATTCGAGCGGCTTCGTCCGTCACCACCACGTTCACGGACAAATCAGCGGCGGCGCAGGTCAGCGCATGGGCCACCGAGCGCAGGTTGCCCATGCCGTAATCCACCACCGCAACGGTCTTGTTGCCTCGCACACTCATGTCTTGCTGCGTCTATCGCCCGCAGTTCAGGCGTTCAAATTACAGGCTGCCCTTGGTTGATGGCACGCGGTCCAGCGCTCGCGGGTCCAGCGTGAGCGCCATGCGCAATGCGCGACCAAAGGCCTTGAAAACCGTTTCGACCTGATGGTGCGCGTTGCTGCCGCGCAGATTGTCGATGTGCAGCGT
>SCQQ01000090.1 GCA_004299095.1 Burkholderiaceae bacterium
CGCGTTTCGCCAGTTGATCCGCATCAGCGGCGTGGGGCCGCGCACCGCGCTGGCCGTCCTTTCGGGCATGAGCGTGACCGAATTGACGCAGGCCGTCTCGCTGCAGGAAAGCGTACGCCTCGTCAAGGTGCCTGGAATCGGCAAGAAAACCGCCGAGCGCCTGCTGCTGGAATTGAAGGGCAAGCTCTGCGTTGATTTGGGTGCACCCACGGGCGGCGCGGTGGGCGACAGCCAAAGCGACATCCTGCAAGCGCTGCTGGCGCTGGGCTACAGTGAAAAAGAGGCGCTATTGGCGTTGCGCGCGCTGCCGACCGACGTGGGCGTGAACGACGGCATCAAGCACGCGCTCAAAGCGCTCGCGCGGTGAGCGGTTCGGCGGCTGGACTGCAGGGCCACGCGGCACGGAAGCGTTCACGGTCCGGCGTGACAGGAGGTTCCAGATGCATGGGCTCGGGTTTTTCAAAGCGGCGGCGCTGTCACTGGGCACCGTACTGGCCGGATGCGCCGACGCGCAGTCGAGCGGCATCGCCACCAGTGGTCAGGCGCCGCGCAATCAATGCGACGCGCAGGCGGCGCAGGCGCTGGTCGGGCAGCCCTGGGGCGACACGATGCTGGCGCAGGCGCGCGCTGCCGCCGGCGCTGACGAGGCGCGCTTGCTGCATCTGGACAGCGTGATCACCAAGGAATTCAAGATGGGCCGGTTGAACGTGGTGGTGGACGGCAGCGGCCGGGTGGTGCGCGTGTATTGCGGTTGATGCGGGAGTGAAGGCAAAGTGGAACATCGGGCGCGAAGGCGGATTTTTCTCGGGGCCGTTGCACTTTCGCTGGCGGCGCTGGCCGGCTGCGGCGGAGGCGGCGATGCATCGAGTTCGTCGGCGGGAGGCACATCCAATCCGCTGCCGCCGCTGTCGTTCGACCGGATCGAGCCGCTGGATACGGCGCTGCTCAAGTCGGCTGCCGTTCCAGCATCTGCCAAGGGTCAAGTCGCCGTTACAAGCCTTTTGCCCGTGGCCGCGCAGATCGCGCGGGTTGATCTGGGGCCGCTCAGCGCCACCAAACGCGCGCTCGGTGGCGGCAAGGGGGGCGCGCTGCAAATCGGCGTGGCCCGCGACGTACCGGTGACGGCATCGCCGGATGGCTTGGCGCAGAAACTGACCTGGTACACGCTCGCCGATGGTTCCCAAGCAGCGGCGATCGAGTTTTCTGCAATGGGGGCGCGCGCACTGCGTCTCGGACTTGCCGTGGGCCAGTTGCCGCCCGGTGCGTGGCTGCGCTTTCGGGGCGCAAACGGCGCTGCGCCGGTCGACGTAAGCGCCGCCCGGATCGCGGCCATTCAGCGGTTGAATGCGGGCAGCGGCGCACAAAACACGCAGGCCCACCTGTACTGGGGGCCTGAAGTCGAGGGTGCGCTGACGACGCTCGAAATCCACCTGCCCGCAGGTAGCCAGACCGACGCGGTGCGGCTGGCCGTTCCGATGGTCTCGCACCTCACGCAAACCGCGTTGCAGGCGGATCTGCGCGCCGGCCCGCCGGAAATCGGCACGGCCGGCGCGTGCAACCTGAACGTGACGTGTTCGCCCCAAGTGGACGCCGAGAGCCGCTCCGTCGCACGGCTGGAGTTCACCTCGGCCGGCGCCACCTACCTGTGCACGGGGACGTTGCTGAACGACAAACCCGGCGACCAGACGCCCTATCTGCTCACGGCGTCGCACTGCATTTCAAACCAGCCGGCTGCGTCGTCGCTGATCACATACTGGTTTTTCCGCGCCGCGTCGTGCAGCAGCCCGACACAAATGGATGCGCGCGCCGTGTCACAGGACAGCGGCGCTGACCTGCTCACGGTCATTTCTGGCACCGACACCACGCTGCTGCGCCTGCACCAGCAACCGCCCGCCGGCGTGGTGTATGCCGGTTCCTACTTTGGCGGCATCGTGAATACCGGCGTGTCGGTGTTCGACGTCCACAACCCGTCGGGTGACTTGCAGAAAGTGAGTTTCGGCAGCCTCATCGATTACTTCACATGCCCTGCCGGCGACGGCCCCTGCGACTCGTCGAACGCGGCGAACGCCACGTCGTATGAAGTGCGCTGGAATCAAGGTGTGACCGAACCCGGCAGCAGCGGTTCGGCGCTGTTCACCACGCTGGGCACCACGTCCTACGTAGTCGGCGACCTGCACGGCGGCAGCTCCAGTTGCCAGAATCCGCAAGGCTCAGACTTTTTCGGCCGCTTCGACCGCTCGTTCGCCTCAGGCATCCGGAACTGGCTGGTGCCGCAGTGACGGGCCGCCGCGGGGGCGGGTGAACCGGCCCGGTTCTGCTATCTTGTGGCACGACCATGACCATCGAAATCGACAACCTGGGTGATCGCGCGTTGCCGGAGCAGGCGAGCGAGCGCGTGGTGTCGCCGCTATCGACTTCGGCGCGCGAAGAAGCGCTGGAACGCGCGCTGCGGCCCAAGCTGCTGGACGAGTACGTGGGACAGGTCAAGGTGCGCGAGCAGCTCGAAATCTTCATCGGCGCGGCACGCAAGCGCGGCGAAGCGCTGGACCACGTGCTGCTGTTCGGCCCGCCGGGGCTGGGCAAGACCACGCTCAGCCACATCATTGCGCACGAACTCGGCGTGCAGCTGCGCCAGACCAGCGGCCCGGTGCTGGAAAAGCCACGCGACCTGGCGGCGATCCTGACCGGGCTGGAAAAGAACGACGTGCTGTTCATCGACGAAATCCACCGCCTGTCGCCCGTGGTGGAGGAAATCCTCTACCCGGCGCTGGAGGATTACCAGATCGACATCCTGATCGGCGAGGGGCCCGCGGCGCGCTCCATCAAGCTCGACATCCAGCCGTTCACGCTGGTGGGCGCGACCACGCGCGCGGGCATGTTGACCAACCCGCTGCGCGACCGCTTCGGCATCGTCGCGCGGCTCGAGTTCTATACGCCCGAGGAACTCACGCGCATCGTCACGCGCTCGGCCGGACTGCTGAAGGTGATGATCGACGCCGAAGGTTCTTTCGAGATCGCCCGGCGCAGCCGCGGCACCCCACGCATTGCCAACCGCCTGCTGCGGCGCGTGCGCGACTATGCCGATGTCAAGGCCGACGGCCGCATCACCAAGCCCATCGCCCATGCGGCGCTGGCGATGCTAGACGTGGACCCGGAAGGGTTCGACGTGATGGACCGCAAGTTCATGGAGACCGTGATCCAGCGCTTCGACGGCGGCCCGGTCGGACTCGACAACATTGCTGCCAGCATCGGCGAGGAGCCCGGCACCATCGAAGATGTGATCGAGCCCTATCTGATCCAGCAGGGTTTCCTGCAGCGCACGCCGCGCGGGCGCGTGGCGACGCTCGCGGCGTATCGCCACCTGGGCGTGGTGCCGCCGGAGAAGGGCGTGCAACTGTTCTGACGGGCGCGGCCACACCGGGCGCGTCTGGTGCGGCGCGGGCAGGTGGCGCTCGACTGGCGGTGGGGCGTGGGTGCCGCCACGGATGCGCTGCGCATGGAATCGCGCCGGGATAAAGGGATAATTCCCCGATGCACATTCGCTTTACCAAGATGGAAGGTGCGGGCAACGATTTCATCGTGCTCGACGAGACGAAAGGGTTGCTGGGCCTGACGCCGGCGCACTACCGACGGCTGGCGGACCGCCACTTCGGCATCGGCGCCGACCAGCTCCTGAGCGTGCGCGCGGCGCCCCGCGGCGATGTGGATTTCGAGTACGTGATCCACAACGCCGACGGCGGCGAGGTCGAGCATTGCGGCAACGGCGCGCGCGCTTTCGTGCGCTACGTGCGCGAGCATGGCCTGACCGACAAGCGCCGCATCCGGGTGAAGATTCAGCGCGGCGTGATCGAACTGGCTGAAGGTGATGACGGCCGCGTGAGCGTCGACATGGGGGCGCCGGTGTTCGATCTGGCGCAAATCCCGTTCGACGCCGCCGGTCTCGCGCCCATTCCAGCGCCGCGGGCCGATGGTCCCTGGCGGCTTTGGCCGCTCGATTTGAAGCGGAGCCGTTTCCCGGCAGCCGCGAGCCTTGATCATTCGGTGATGGTGAACGTTGCCGTGCTCTCGATGGGCAACCCGCACGCGGTCATGCTGGTGGATAACGTCGATACCGCGCCGGTGCTGACCCACGGGCCGCTGATCGAAAACCACATGCGCTTCCCCAAACGCGTGAATGCCGGCTTCTTGCAGATCGTGGACCGCAGCCACGTGCGGCTGCGCGTGTACGAGCGCGGCGCGGGCGAAACGCTGGCGTGCGGCACCGGCGCCTGTGCTGCCGTGGTGGCGGGCATACGCCTCGGGCTGCTCGATGCGCATGTCGACGTACAGACGCGCGGCGGCCAGCTCACGATCGACTGGGCGGGCAGCGAGCGCGACCAGGTGCGCCTGGGTGGACCCACCGCCACGGTGTTTGAAGGCAGCATCGAGTTGCCCGACGAACTGCCCGCTGATGCTTGAACGGATTGGATTGCCATGGATGCGATGAACCCCATCACCGAAGAAGACATTGCGGAGTTCCTGATTCAGACGCCCGGCTTTTTCGAGCGCCACGCCGAACTGCTCGCGGCCGCGCAACTCACCAGCCCGCACGGCGGGCGCGCCGTTAGCCTGCAGGAGCGCCAGGCCGAAATGCTGCGCGAAAAAATCAAGCTGCTGGAGCGCCGCCTGATGGAATTCATGCGCTACGGCAACGAGAACATGCTGATCGGCGACAAGCTCCATGTCTGGGCCCGGCAGCTTTTCCTGGTGCCGCACGCGGCCGACATGCCGAACGTGCTGGTGGACGAATTGCGTCGCCAGTTCGACGTGCCGCAAGCGGCCATTCGCCTCTGGAACGTGGCCGACGTGTACCAGAATGAGCCGTTCTGCCAGGGCGTGACGGACGATGGCAAGAGCCTGGCCAATTCGCTCACTGCGCCGTACTGCGGTGTCAACACCGGGCTGGAAGTGGTGCAGTGGCTGGCCGATCCGGAAACGGCCGCGTCCGTCGTGCTGTTGCCGCTGCGCCTGGGCGAGGCCACCTTCGGGCTGCTGGTGCTGGCGTCGCCCGACAGCACGCGCTACCAAGCCGATATGGCGACCGATTTCCTGGAGCGCATCGCCGAGCTGGCGAGCGCTGCGCTGTCGCATTTGCGCGCGGCTTGAACGCGGCGGGCCTGGGAGACATGGAAGCGATGGCACGCGAGCCCACGCCGGAAGACCGAGCGCTGGTTGCCCGTTACCTGACCCACGTGCGCGTCGAAAAGCGCCTGGCGCTGCGCACGCAAACGCTGTACACCCGCCATCTGGATGATCTGCTGGCGCGGTGCGCCGCCGCCGGCGTCGGCCTGCGTGCAGTGCAACCGGCGCACGTGCGCGGCTGGGTGGCTGCGCTGCACGCCGCCGGTCATGTGGGCCACGGCATCGCCTTGGTGCTCTCGGTCTGGCGCGGCTTCTACACCTGGCTCGGGCGCGAGGGCATGGTGCGCGCCAATCCGGTGCAGGGCATTCGGGCGCCGAAGCAGCAGCGCGCGCTGCCCAAGGCGCTGGGCGTGGACGACGCCATGCAACTGGCCAACTACGTGGCCAGCGATGCCGATCCGTGGCTGGAAGCGCGCGACGAAGCCATGGTCGAGTTGCTCTATGGCTGCGGCTTGCGTGTCGGCGAACTGGCGGGTCTGGACGTTGCGGCCAGCGATGGCGCCTTGCATGCCGGCCGTGGCTGGATCGATCTGGACGGCGCCGAAGTGCAGGTACAGGGCAAAGGCAGCAAGCGCCGGACGGTGCCGTTGGGGCACGCGGCCATCGCGGCGCTCAAGCGCTGGCTGGCGCTGCGGCCCGCACGCCCTGCACAGGCGAGTGCGGCCAGTGCCCTGTTCCTGGGCCAGCGCGGCACGCGCCTCACGACCGAATCGGCCTGGAAGCGGCTGCGCAGCCGCAGCTTGCGTGCCGGCCTGGCCACGCCGGTACATCCGCACATGTTGCGCCACTCATACGCCAGCCACCTGCTGCAATCCAGCGGCGACTTGCGCGGCGTGCAGGAGTTGCTCGGCCACGCCAACATCGGCACTACGCAGATCTACACGCGGCTCGATTTTCAACACCTGGCCAAGGAATACGACGCGGCGCACCCCAGGGCGCACCGCAAGGGCGGCACGCGCTCCTGAGGCGCGGCAGCGCCTGCCTTGTTTGACCGCTCCTGAAGACTTCCGTGTCCTTGATCCCAGTCACGATCCTCACCGGCTTCCTCGGTGCCGGCAAAACCACCTTGCTCAAGCGCGTGCTGAACGAAGCGCACGGGCACAGGATTGCGGTGATCGAAAACGAATTCGGCGAAGAGAACATCGACAACGAAATCCTGGTGCAGGATGCGGGCGAGCAGATCATCCAGATGAGCAACGGCTGCGTCTGCTGCACCCTGCGCGAGGACTTGCGCGCCACGCTGCAGTTGCTTGCGGCCAAGAAGCGCCGAGGGCTGCTGGATTTCGAGCGTGTCATCCTGGAAACCACCGGCCTGGCCGATCCGGGGCCGGTGGCGCAAACGTTCTTCCTGGACGACGACGTGGCCGAGGACTTCCTGCTCGATTCGATCATCACGCTGGTCGATGCCAGGCACGCGCCGCAGCAGCTCGACGAGCGCCTCGAAGCACAGCGGCAAGTGGGCTTTGCCGACCGGATTTTCATCAGCAAGTCGGACTTGGTGAGCGCCGAGGACTTGCGCGGCTTGCAAGCGCGCCTCACACGCATGAATCCGCGCGCGCCGCAGCGCAGCGTGCATTTCGGCGCCGTGGCGCTTGGCGATGTGCTGGATCTATGGGGCTTCAACCTGAACGCCACGCTCGACATCGACCCCGAGTTTCTTCAGGCCGAGGCGCACGACCGCGCACCGGAGCATGAACTGCACGATCCTGCGGGCCACGGCGGCCACTTGCATCACCACCATACCGACGATGACGTCAAGAGTTTCGTCTTTCGCGCCCGGCGTCCTTTCGATCCGGCACGGCTGGAGGATTTCTTGGGCTCGGTCGTCAACATTTACGGCCCGCGCATGTTGCGCTACAAGGGCGTGCTGTGGATGAGCGGCACGGACCGCAAGGTGGTGTTCCAGGGCGTGCACCAGCTCATGGGCAGCGACCTCGGGCCGGCCTGGGGCGAGGGCGAAACGCGCGAGAGCAAACTGGTGTTCATCGGCATCGACTTGCCGCGCGAGATTCTGCTGCAGGGGCTCAATCGAAGCCTGAATTGACCGCCGTCTGCGGGCCGCGGCGTTGACCGATACAATCGCCGCCTCTGGATTCGGTGGCACCGTGGCGATGCCGGCGGCGCAGCACTCGAATCTCGCGGTGCCCAAGAAGGTCTACAACAGGGCTTCGCAGGTGGACGTGACCCTGTTCATCTGCCGTTTCGGATGTTGGAGGAGGCACCGGGCTTGCTCTGACAGGAGACTGGAAAAATGACAAAAGTGGCGACCAAACCGTCGACCAGGACCAAGGCGGAGGAGCGCAAGGCAAAGCCCGTGCGCGGCAATGCGGCCGTGGCCACCGACAAGGCCGGCGCGAAGCGCGTGGCCACTGCGTCGGCAGCCAAGCCGAAAAAGAAGGCAGTGGCAGAAAGCAAATCATCCAAGGTGATGCCCGCACCCAAGCCAGCGCCGGTTGGGGTCGTACCTGTGGTGCCGAAGAAAGACAAGCGCCTGGCCGATCACTGGAAAAAGAAGCGCGTCGAAGACCTGGTGGACGATGAAGTGCTGTCCATGCCCGACGAGGAGTACATGGACCCGACGCAGTTGGCGTTCTTCCGCTTGAAGCTCACGCGGCTGCGTGACGACATCCTGTCCAACGCCGACAAGACCACCGCGCGCCTGCGCAAAGACACGGTCGTGGTGCCCGATCCGGCGGACCGTGCCACGATCGAGGAAGAGCACGCGCTGGAGTTGCGCACACGCGACCGCGAGCGCAAGCTGTTGAAGAAGATCGAGCAGTCGATCACCCGCATCGACTCCGGCGACTACGGTTACTGCGATGAAACCGGCGAGCCGATCGGCGTGGCGCGCCTGTTGGCCCGCCCGACGGCCACGTTGTCGCTGGAAGCGCAGCAGCGGCGCGAATTGAAGCAAAAAATGTTCGGCGATTGATGGTTCCCGGATAAGGCAAGGGTCATGGACGAAAAGGGCAACGCCGTGTCGCGCCCGGGGTTGTTTTCGAAAGCTGCCGGCTTGGTCCGGAAGGCAGCGGAGGCCGGCATCGGCGCAGAACGTGCCCGCAAGGCGTTGCAGGGTGTGGGCCGTTCGAATGGCAGTCCCTCGCCTGCGCTGGTGGAGGGCGAGCGCAAGCGCCGCGATCTGGAGATTCGCAATCAGGAGCTCAACTTGTTGCGTGAGCTGCAAGCGGCCAAGGCGGGGTCGGAAACATCAGGGAATTCGGCCGGATCGGACGCGCGGGCGGGATCACCGGTCACGGCCGGCGTGAACGGCGCCATGGGTGGCGTGAGTGCACCGAATGGCATCGGACATCCGCTGCCGATCAACGGCGTGCACGCGGCGGCCGCGGGCACGCGCACGCCGCGCCGCTTCGTCAGTGGCGATTCGGGTGCGCAACCGTGGGAGGCGGCGGACGTTGCGGGCGTGGAAGCTGAGTTTCCGCCCACGCTCGTCATGGAGTTTGGGGCATCGCAGATGCTGGCTGCGCATCTGGCTGAAATGGGCCTCCCGGCGGGGAGCCCCATCCTGGGTGATTCGTGGGCGGCCGTGGTCACGCTGGCGCCCGAAGTCGAAGATGCCGCGATGCGCTTCGCCAACGGTGACGTGGTCGGCGCCGAGGAGAAGCTGCGGGAGGCCCTGGAGGGCGATGGCGAAACCGGCAACGATGTCATGACCGATCTCGCCTTGTTCGATCTGTACCGGGCGACGGATCAGGCCGAGAAGTTTGCCGCCGAGGCGACGGCATTCAGTCATCGCACGGGATTGCCCGCCCCCAACTGGATGGCCATTGGCGATGCGGGTCCGGCGCAGGTGATGCCGCTGCCCGAGGGCAGCGGCGGGATCACGGGGCAGATCCTGCGGCTGCACTTGCACGGGGAATTGATGGGCGACGTGGCCGAAGTGGTCACGTCCGCGGTCGAACCGGGGCAAGCCAAGGTGATTGAACTCAATTGCCGGGCGCTGCGGCGGGTCGATTTCGGCGCTGGAACGACCTTGATCCGATGGGTCGCGAACCAGCACCACCAGGGACGGCGGGTGGGCTTCGTCGAAGTCAACTGGATGGTGGCGGCGTTTTTGGACTTGCTGGGTTTTGGCGACACGGCCCGGGTGATTCGCCGGACGGATTGAGCCGCGTGGCCGCCCGGCGTGCGCGCGAAGTCATCATGCTCGCGCCCGGGCACAAGGCCGCGGGGCGGCATGGCCCGCACTTGCAAGATCGCCGCAAGGCCCCAACGTACACACCCTCATGGAATCATTTCACGGCACCACCATTCTCAGCGTGCGGCGCAAGACCGCCGAGGGCTGGCAGGTCGCCATCGGCGGCGATGGTCAAGTCACCTTGGGCAACATCGTCGTCAAGGGCTCGGCGCGCAAGGTGCGGAGGCTCTATCACGGCAAGGTCCTCGCGGGCTTTGCCGGCGCCACGGCGGATGCCTTCACGCTGTTCGAGCGTTTCGAGGCCAAGCTCGAGAAGCACCAGGGCCATTTGACGCGTGCGGCCATCGAACTCACCAAGGAATGGCGCACCGACCGCGTGCTGCGGCGGCTGGAAGCCATGCTGGCGGTGGCCGATCACGAAGCCTCGCTCATCATCACCGGCAACGGCGACGTGCTCGAGCCCGAGCACGGGCTGGTGGCGATCGGCTCAGGCGGACCGTACGCCCAGGCAGCGGCGCGCGCGCTCATGGCGCACACCGACATGTCGGCCGCCGAAATCGTCAAGAAATCGCTGGAAATAGCCGGCGAGCTGTGCATCTACACCAACATGCAGCACATCGTCGAAACGTTGTGACCCGATGATTGCATGATCTCGCTTGCGCTCGATGACTTCGCCGCGGCGCGGCCGCAATGGCGGCGACTGCGTCGCCATGATCCGTTTCATTTCGTCATCGACGCCGCGTAGCGGCGAAGTCATTTCGTCATGGCGCCTTGGCGCCGCATCATTGAAAAGAACGCCATGTCCAGCATGACCCCCCACGAAATCGTTTCCGAGCTCGACCGCCATATCGTCGGCCAGCAGGCGGCCAAGCGCGCGGTGGCGATTGCCTTGCGCAACCGCTGGCGCAGGCAGCAGGTCGAGGAAAAGCTGCGCGCCGAAATCACGCCCAAGAACATCCTGATGATCGGGCCCACAGGCGTCGGCAAAACCGAGATCGCACGCCGTCTGGCCAAACTGGCGAACGCACCGTTCATCAAGGTGGAAGCGACCAAATTCACCGAAGTGGGTTATGTCGGCAAGGACGTCGACTCCATCATCCGCGACCTGGCTGAAATGGCGGTCAAGCAGGAGCGCGAGCAGGCCATGCAGCAGCACCGCCGGCGCGCCGAGGATTTGGCCGAAGATCGCCTGCTGGACGTGCTGCTGCCGCCTGCACGAGCCGGTGATGAGGCTTCGAAGCCGCAGGAAGACGGCGCCACGCGCCAGGCGTTTCGCATCAAGTTGCGGCGCGGGGATTTGAACGACAAGGAAGTCGAACTGGAACTGGCGCAGCCGTCGCCCGCCATGCAGATCGTCGGCCCGCCCGGCATGGAAGACATGGCCGAGCAATTGAAGGGCATGTTCAGCAACCTGGGCGCGGGCCAGCGCAAGATGCGGCGCGTGAAGATAGTCGAGGCGATGAAGCTGCTGACCGACGAGGAAGCCGGCAAGCTCGTGAACGAAGAAGAAATCCGTGTCAGCGCTCTGCGCAACATGGAGCAGAACGGCATCGTCTTCATCGATGAGATCGACAAGGTGGCCACCACCAGCGACCGCGCCAGCAACGGCGCCGACGTGTCGCGTCAAGGCGTGCAGCGCGACCTGCTGCCGCTGGTCGAGGGCACGACGGTAAGCACCAAGTACGGCATGGTGCGTACCGATCACGTGCTGTTCATCGCGTCGGGCGCGTTCCACTTGGCCAAGCCGAGCGATCTGATTCCCGAATTGCAGGGGCGCCTGCCGATTCGGGTGGAACTGGATTCGCTGTCGGTGCAGGACTTCGAAGCCATCCTCACGCAGACCGACGCCAATCTGGTCCGCCAGTACCAGGCGTTGCTCGCCACCGAAGGCGTGACGCTGGAATTTGCCGCCGACGGCATCGCGCGCGTGGCCGAAATTGCCTATGCCGTGAACGAGGCCACCGAGAACATCGGCGCGCGCCGCCTCTCCACCGTGATGGAGCGGCTGCTGGACGACGTGAGCTTCGATTGCGCGCGGATGGAAGGCCAGCGCGTGACCATTGACGCGGCTTACGTCAACCAGCGTCTCGCCGACTTGAGCGAAGACGAAGATCTGTCGCGCTACATCCTCTGATCGCGTGACCGCGCGTGCGGCGTACGCACGCGCCGTGATGGGCTGCTGGAGCCCTCTTCCGTAGCCGCAGCGCGCCTTGGCTGCGCAGCCGCAGGCCCATTCGGCGCGGCGTCGCGCGCTTCTTGCGGCATGGATGCCTGCGTGTTCTTCTTGCACGACTGCAGCGCGATTCGGTGGCTCTTTTCGCTGGTCTTTCCCAAGGTGTGCAGCCGCTATCGCACCGCTTATATACGGATTTCTGTCACTTTTAGATTCATCTATAAGTGCTGAATATGAGGATATTTTTAGCAAAAAATACTGTAATAATAATCAGTAACCTATCGAAATAGCTGAAGAAAAACCGCGATTTCCCCTATGCCGGCCCATTGATTCCTGTTACAGTGCAAAAAAGTGTAATTAAGTGGTAACAAGTGCCATGCAACCGCATGGCGTCGGAGCGGGAATCTCGTGTTTCAAGGCGCATCGTCGTTGAACCTGGATGGGAAAGGGCGGCTGTCCGTGCCGACCCGCCATCGTGAGGTGTTGCTTGCGATCGCTGGCGGCCAGCTCACGATCACCCGCCATCCGCACGGCTGCCTGATGATTTTCCCGCGCCCCGAGTGGGAAAAATTCCGGGATCGCATCGCCCAGTTGCCGATGTCCGCGCAATGGTGGAAGCGGATTTTTCTGGGCAATGCGTTTGACGTGGACATGGATGGCACGGGGCGCGTGCTGATTTCTCCGGAGCTGCGCCAAGCGGCCGATCTGACCCGTGAAGTGATGTTGCTCGGCATGGGCGTGCACTTCGAGCTCTGGGACAAGGCCACCTACGAGGCCAAGGAAGCCGAAGCCATGGAAACCGGCATGCCCGCGGCGGTCGAGGAACTGGTCTTCTAGTGGATGCGAGGCCCGTGAACTCATGTACCCACATCCCCGTCCTACTCCACGAAGCGGTCGATGCGCTGCTGACCGACGTGCACGGCAGCTACGTCGATGCAACCTTTGGGCGCGGCGGCCACGCGCGGCTGATGCTCGATCGGCTGGCGGCCGATGCGCGCGTGCTGGGGTTCGACAAGGATCCGGCCGCGGCTGCGGAAGCCGTGCGCATCAGCGATTCGCGTTTTTCGTTGCAGCGCGACAGTTTTACGGCGATGGCGGCACTGCCGCCGTCCAGTCTTGCAGGAATCTTGATGGATTTGGGAGTCAGCTCGCCACAGGTCGACGACCCGCAGCGGGGCTTTTCATTCCGGGCGGACGGGCCGCTCGACATGCGCATGAATCCGATGCAGGGGCAAACCGCGGCCGAATGGCTGGCGGTTGCGGACGAACGGGATATCGCGGGGGTCATCCATGACTACGGGGAAGAGCGGTTTGCTCGCGCCATTGCAAAGGCGATTGTTGCGCGCCGGAGCGAAGGGCACCCCGTTCGCGGCACCCTCGAGTTGGCCGAACTCGTGGCTGGTGCGGTCAAGACGCGCGAGCGCGGCCAGCACCCTGCCACGCGCACCTTCCAGGCTATTCGGATTTTCATCAACGCCGAGTTGCAGGAACTCGAGCAGGCGCTGCAGACCAGTTTGAGCGTGTTGCGGCCCGGAGGGAGATTGGTCGTGATCAGCTTTCACTCGCTGGAAGACCGGATCGTGAAGCAGTTCATCGCGCGCCACGCACGCGCGCAGACCGATCGTCGCCTGCCGGTGGAGCCCGCCCAAACGCTGCCTTTGAAAGCCTTGGGCCGGGTGCGCGCGGGCACTGCCGAACTTGCCGCCAATCCACGCGCGCGCAGCGCCATCATGCGGGTGGCCGAAAGGACGGGCCCATGACGCGCCTGTCCATCGTCTTGCTCGCGGCCGTGGTGTTTTCGGCGCTTTACCTGGTGCAGGTTCAATACCAGTCGCGTCGTCTGGTGACTCAGGTGGAGCGAGCCGAGGCACAAGGTCGGCTGCTCGAAATCGACCACGCCCGGCTGCAAGTGGAACGCCGCGCACAGGCGCGGGCGTTGCGCGTGGCCCAACTGGCGCAGGACAAACTGTCCATGCGCCCGATTTCGCCGGCGATCACCGAGTACGTGACGGTGCCCGCCGATTCCCAGCCGCAGGAGCCCAAGCGGTGAGAAGCATCCGCTACACCTCGAGCCCGCTGCTGGCGGCCAAAACGCCGGGCTGGCGCAGCAAGTTCGTGCTGGGCGCGCTGGCGGTGGGCTTTCTGGCGCTGACCGCGCGCGCCGCTTACGTCCAGGTGTTCGACAGCGCGTTCTTCAAGCACCAGGGCGACGTGCGCTTCGTGCGCACGCTGGATCTGCCCGCCAGCCGCGGGCGCATTTTCGATCGCAACGGCGTGCTGCTGGCGTCGAGCGTCGAAGCCCCCAGCATCTGGGCTGCTCCCGACGATCTGAATGCGAGCGACGCCCAGTTGCGCCAGTTGGCGAAATTGCTCGACATGCCGCTCGCGGCGTTGAACGACAAATTGGCCGATCGGGCCAAGTCGTTCGTCTGGCTGAAACGCCAGGTCGATCTCGACGTCGCGCGCCGGATCGCTACCCTGAAGATCCCCGGCGTGCACGAGCAGAAGGCCTACAAGCGCGAATACCCGGAAGGCCAGGCGGTCGCCCAGGTGGTCGGTTTTGCCGGGGTCGAGAACCACGGCCAGGAAGGTGCCGAGCTGGAGTTCGATTCGCGTCTTGCCGGCAAGGCGGGGTCGCGCAAGGTCATCAAGGACCGCATGGGGCATGTGGTCGAAGTGGTCGGCGAGGAGAAGCCGCCGGTCGATGGCCAGGACATCCAACTCTCGATCGATTCGCGCATCCAGTTCTACGCGTTCGAGAAGCTGCGCGAGATGGTGACCGAGCACCACGCCAAGTCGGGCAGCGCGGTGGTGCTGGATCCGCGCACCGGGGAGATCCTGGCGCTGGCCAACTATCCGAGCTATTCACCCAACGACCGCGGTGATTTGAGCGGCTCGGATTTGCGCAATCGCGCGCTCACCGACACGTTCGAGCCGGGCTCCACGATCAAGCCATTCACCATCGCGATGGCGCTGCAGGCGGGCAAGGTCACGCCGACCACGCTGATCCAGACCGCACCCGGCAGCTACAAGCTCGATCGCTTCACGATCCGTGACACGCACGATTACGGCACGCTCACGGTGGCCGGCGTGATCCAGAAGTCGAGCAACATCGGCGCGCTCAAGATCGGTACGCGGTTGCAACCGCAGTACATGTGGGACACCTATCAGGCCTTGGGCTACGGGCGCAAGCCCGACATCGCTTTTCCCGGCGCGGCGTCCGGCGTGGTGCATTACTGGAAGTCGTGGCGGCCGGTGGAACAGGCCACCATGTCGTACGGCTACGGCATCTCGGTCTCGCTGCTGCAACTGGCGCACGCCTACACCGTGTTCGCGCGCGATGGCGACATCATTCCGTTGACCCTGCTGCGCAAGCCCGATGGCACCCGCACGCCGGGCGTGCGCGTTTTTTCCGAGAAGACCACGCGTGAAGTGCGCGCCATGCTCGGCCTGGTGACCAAGCCCGGCGGGACCGCGCCCCTGGCCCAGACGGTGGGCTACACCACCGGCGGCAAGACCGGAACGGCGCGCGAGCAGGCGGGGCGCGGCTATGGCAACAAATACCGGGCCTCGTTCGTCGGCATGGCGCCACTCGACGATCCGCGCGTGATCATGGCGGTCACGATCAGTGCGCCGCAAGGGGGGGTGTACTACGGCGGAGCGCTTGCCGGCCCGGTGTTCAGCGCCGTCGTGGGGCGCGCCTTGCGCTTCATGGGCGTACGTCCCGACAAGGAAGTCAAGCCGGAAATTGTCGCCAGCGAAGGGCCGGAGGGCAAGTCCTGATGGGCGCTCTGCGAACACCCGCTGCTGCCGCCGACTGGCTGCGCCAGCGCGGGGCCGGCACCCTGTGCGTCGATAGCCGCGCCGTCCACCCGGGCGATGCGTTCTTTGCCTGGCCGGGCGCGGTGACGGATGGCCGCCGATTCGTTGGCGGCGCGCTGCAGCGGGGTGCCGCGGCGTGCCTGGTCGACGACGACGGCGCGGCGGCGTTCAATTTCAACACCGAAGCACGGGTGATCCGTTACGCCGGTTTGAAAGCGGCAGCCGGTCCGATCGCCGATCTCCACTACGGTTCGCCCTCGAAAGCGCTGAAGGTACTGGCCGTCACCGGCACCAACGGCAAGACATCCACGGCTTGGTGGCTGGCCGCCGCGCTGTCCCGCTTGCCGGCGCCGGCATTCGGTTCGTGCGGTGTGGTGGGCACGCTCGGCGCGGGCGTGTTCCCGAACGTGGGCGAGCACGGGCTGACGACGCCGGATGCGCTCGCGCTGCAGCATCAGTTGCGTGCTTTTGTCGACGCCGGCGCCACCTGCTGCGCCATGGAGGCCTCGTCGGTCGGCCTGGTCGAACACCGCCTGGATGGCACCGCCATCGACGTGGCGCTGTTCACCAACCTGACGCAGGACCATCTGGACTACCACGGCACCATGGAAGCCTATTGGCGCGCCAAGGCGCTCCTGTTCGACTGGCCCACGCTCAGCGCTGCCGTGGTCAACCTCGACGACCCGCGCGGTCCGGAATTGGCCCAGCACGTGCGCGAGCGCGGACTGGACGTTTGGACCGTGGCGCTGGGCCACGCGGCGCGGCTGGTCGCGAAAGATCTTCATCACGGCGCGCGCGGCTTGGATTTCACGGTGGCCGAAGAGGATCGCGAGGTCACGCTAAACACGGCGCTCGTCGGTCGTTACAACGTTTCCAACGTGTTGGGCGTCATCGGCGCTTTGCGCGCGCTGGGCGTATCGCTGGAGCAAGCGGTGGGCGCGTGCGCGGCATTGCCGCCGGTCCCGGGCCGGATGGAGCGCATCGAAGCCGAGGCGACCGGGCCGATGGCGATCGTCGATTTCGCCCACACGCCCGACGCACTCGAAAAAGCGCTCACCGCGCTGCGCCCGCTGGCGGCGCACCGCGGCGGGCAACTGTGGTGCGTGTTCGGTTGCGGCGGTCATCGGGATCGGGCCAAGCGCCCGTTGATGGCGGCCGTGGTGGAACGGCTGGCCGATCGCCCCGTGTTGACCAGCGACAACCCGCGCGACGAAGAACCCGAGGCCATCATCCGCGACATGACGGCCGGCCTCCGGCACGCTGCCGTGGTGATGATCGAACCCGACCGGGCCCGCGCGATTGCGCTGGCATTGCGCCAGGCTGCCGCCGGAGATGTGGTGTTGATCGCCGGCAAGGGGCACGAGACCGAGCAGGAAATCAACGGCGTGCGCCATCACTTTTCCGATCAGGAACAGGCGCGCGCCGCGCTGCGGGCGCGTGCGGGGGGGGTGCAGTGACCCCGCCGATGAACCTCATGCTGGATCAAGTGGCGGCCTGGCTGCCGGGCGCGCGGCGCGTGGGGCCGGCGACGGCGCCATCCATCGCGCGCGTCCACACCGATACGCGCAGTCTGCAGCCGGGCGATTTGTTCGTGGCGTTGCATGGCGAAAACTTCGATGCCGCTGAATTCCTGGGTCAGGCTGCGCAGCAGGGCGCAGCGGCTGCGGTCTGCGGCCTCGCGGCGGAACAGCGCTTGATCGGATCGGACCTGCCCGGTCTGCTCGTGCCGGATGCGCGCGTTGCGCTCGCTACCTTGGCAGCGGCGTGGCGCCAGCGCTTTGCAGGGCCGCTCGTCGCCGTCACCGGCAGCAACGGCAAGACCACGGTGACGCAAATGATCGCCGCCATCCTGCACGCCTGGCAGGGCGATGCGGCACTGGCGACGCACGGCAATTTCAACAACGACATCGGCGTGCCGCTCACGCTGCTGCGGCTGCGGCCGGAACACCGCGCGGCCGTGGTGGAGCTGGGCATGAACCACCCGGGCGAAATCGCCCGCCTGGCCGCCATGGCGCAACCGACGGTGGCGCTGATCAACAACGCGCAGCGCGAGCACCAGGAGTTCATGGCATCGGTCGAGGCGGTGGCGCGCGAAAACGGCGCCGTGCTGGCGGAACTGACCCGGAACGGCCGCGCGGTTTTGCCGGCCGACGACGCATGGACGCCGCTGTGGCGGACGCTTGCAGGCCAGCACGAGGTCGTGACCTTCAGTGCGGCGGCGGAAGGGGCCGCGGTCGTCTTCAAACAGGCAGTGTGGACGGTCGACCGCTGGCACGTGAGCGCCGCCACGCCGCTCGGCGCGCTCGATTTCGACTTGCACATGCCGGGCCGCCACAACCTGCACAACGCGGCCGCGGCGCTGGCCAGCGCGCTTGCGGCCGGTGCGCCGCTCGAAGCGCTCGGGCAAGGGCTGGAGGCGTTCCGCGCGGTCAGCGGCCGCAGCCGGATCTTGCCGTTGCGCCACGGGGCGCGCCGCATCACGCTGATCGACGACACCTACAACGCCAATCCCGATTCAGTGCGCGCGCTGATCGACGTGTTGGCCGACATGCCCGAACCGCGCGTGCTGGTGCTGGGCGACATGGGCGAAGTCGGCGCCCGCGGGCCCGAGTTTCATGCCGAAGTCGGCGCCTATGCGCGCCAGCGCGGCATTCAGCACCTGTTGGCCTTCGGGCCGCTCTCCATTCACGCCGCGATGGCGGCCGGCGGTCAGCACTTCGGCGATCTGGACGCGCTGGTGGCCGCGGTGCGGGCGCATTTGCCGCGTTGCGCCACGCTCGCCGTCAAAGGCTCGCGCTTCATGCGGATGGAGCGCGTGGTCGCAGCGCTCACTGCGGTTGAACCCGATGGCGAGAGGAGGCAGCATGCTGCCTAGCCTCGCTGCCTGGATGCAGGGGCTCTCGCCCGAGCTCGGCTTCCTGCGCGTGTTCCAGTACCTGACGTTCCGCGCCGTGATGGCGGCCATGACGGCGCTCGTCATCGGCATCGCGGCCGGGCCGTGGGTGATCCGCCGGCTGACCGAACTCAAGATCGGCCAGCCGGTGCGCGGCTACGCCATGCAGACGCACCTGGTGAAGAACGGCACGCCGACCATGGGCGGCGTCCTGATCCTGATCGCCATCACGGTGTCCACGCTGCTCTGGGGACAATTGGGCAACCGCTTCCTCTGGATCGTGATGGTGGTCACGCTCGGTTTTGGTGCCATCGGCTGGGCCGACGATTGGCGCAAGGTGGTGCGCAAGGATCCCGAAGGCATGCGCTCGCGCGACAAGTATTTGTGGCAGTCGGTGATCGGCCTGTTTGCCGCGGTGTTCCTGGTGTTCAGCATTTCGGCCACGAGCAACACCAACGGCTTCGAGCTGCTGTTCGCCTGGATTCGCTCCGGCTTCACGACCGAACTGCCGCACACCGGTTTGCTGGTGCCATTCTTCAAGGAAGTGAGCTATCCGCTCGGGGTGTTCGGTTTCATCGTCCTGAGCTATCTGGTGATCGTCGGTTCCAGCAACGCCGTCAATCTGACGGATGGACTCGATGGTCTGGCGATCATGCCCGTCATCATGGTGGGCTCGGCATTGGGCGTGTTTGCTTACGTCACCGGCAACGCGGTGTACGCGCGCTACCTGCTGTTTCCGCACATCCCTGGCACCGGCGAATTGCTGGTGTATTGCTCCGCCATGGCGGGCGCGGGCCTTGCCTTCCTGTGGTTCAACGCCCATCCGGCGCAGGTGTTCATGGGCGACGTGGGCGCGCTGGCGCTGGGCGGCGCGCTCGGTACCGTCGCCGTGATCGTGCGCGAGGAAATCGTGCTCGCCATCATGGGCGGCATCTTCGTGGTGGAAGCGCTCTCGGTGATGCTGCAGGTGGGCTGGTTCAAGTACACCCGGCGGCGCTATGGCGAAGGGCGGCGCCTCTTGAAGATGGCGCCGCTGCACCATCATTTCGAAAAAAGCGGTTGGGCCGAAACGCAGGTGGTGGTGCGTTTCTGGATCATCACCATGCTGCTGTGCCTGATCGGCCTGTCGTCGTTGAAGTTGAGGTAGCCATGCAGAAACCTCTCAACGCCGCACACGTCCTGGTCCTCGGTCTGGGTGAGTCGGGCTTGGCCATGGCGCGCTGGTGCGTGCGCGGCGGCGCCCACGTCACGGTGGTCGATACGCGCAGCGATCCGCCGGGGCGCGCAACGCTGACGGCGGATGCGCCGGCCGCGCGTTTCTTGACGGCCAGCCTCGATCCGAACTTGCTGGATGACACGGCGTACGACGCGATCTACCGCAGCCCGGGTCTCACGCCAGTGCGATTGGCGCCGCTGCTGGCGGCAGCGCGCGAACGCGGGGTTTTCGTGGGCGGCGAGCTGGATCTGTTCGTGCAGGCGCTGGCTGAGCTCAAGGTCCAGCGTGGCTACGAACCGGCCGTCGTGGCGGTCACCGGCACCAACGGCAAAACCACGGTCACCGATTTGACCGCGCAATTGATCAACAGCGCCGACAAAACCGCCGTTGCCGCCGGCAACATCAGTCCGAGCTTGCTGGAAGCGCTGCGCTCCCGCCTGGACGACGGCGCATTGCCGCAAGTCTGGGTGCTGGAACTGTCCAGCTTCCAGCTCGACGCCGTGCACGCTTTCGATCCGGCCGCGGCCACGGTGCTCAACATCACGCAGGACCACCTGGATTGGCACGGCGGCATGGACGCTTATGCGACCGCCAAGGCGCGCGTCTTCGGGCCGCATTCGATGCGGGTGCTGAATCGGGACGATGCACGCGTCAAGGTCATGCGCCCGGTCGCACCGCCCGAGAGCGGCAGGAAGAAAGTCCGTGCCGCTGCGCCACAGGTCTTCACGTTCGGCGCCGACGTGCCGGAGACCCCGGGTGATTTCGGTCTGGACACCGTGAATGGCGTGACCTGGCTGGTGCGCTCGCCGCTCGATCCGACGCGTTTCGCGCCCGGCCAGTCCGGTGACGCATCGACGCCAAAACTTCAATACCTCATGCCGACCGGCGCGCTGCGCATCCACGGCCGCCACAACGCGCTCAACGCGCAGGCGGCGCTGGCGCTGGCGCTCGCTTGCGGCTGCGCACTGGCGCCCATGCTGTACCGCTTGCGCGCGTACCGCGGTGGTCCGCATCGGGTGGAATCACTCGGCATCCTGGACGGCGTCGAGTTTTTCGACGACAGCAAGGGTACCAACGTCGGCGCCACGGCCGCGGCCTTGAACGGGCTGGGTCCGGACCGCAAGCTGGTCGTGATCCTGGGCGGAGACGGCAAGGGACAGGACTTTGCGCCGCTGGCCGAACCGGTGCGGCGCTTCGCGCGCAGCGTCGTGCTGATCGGGCGCGACGGGCCGAAGATCGGCACGGTGCTGGAGCGGGCCGGGGTGCCGCTGATCGCAGCCACGACGATGGACGATGCGGTGAGCCGCGCGGCGGCTGCGGCGCAAGCGGGCGATGCCGTGCTGCTGTCGCCGGCGTGTGCCAGCTTCGACATGTTCCACAGCTACCTGGAGCGCGCCGACGTGTTCCGCGCGGCCGTGCAGGAATTGGCGCGCACGCAGGGCGTCGAATTGGAGGTGGCCGCATGAGTTTGCTGGCCCTGCTGCCGCCTTTCCGTTCCGGCGCCGGCGCGCGCCGGCGCGCGCGCGAAACCGAGTTGCCGGTGCACGTGGGCGGCGCCATTTACGGCGCGACGGCCAACACGCCGGCGCGTGTGCTCGGCTTCGACCAGGCGCTGATCGGCGTGTGCATCGCGCTCCTGTCGTTTGGCATCGTGATGGTCTATTCGGCCAGCATTGCCATGCCCGAGAGCCCGCGCTTCGCGCAGTTTCCGCCGACTTACTTCCTGCTGCGGCACGTGCTCTGGATCGGCATTTCGCTGGTGGTGGCGTTGGCCGTGTTCCAGGTGCGCATGGACTGGTGGCAGCGCGTGGCGCGCGCGATGTTCGTGCTGTCGCTGGTGCTGCTGGCGATCGTCCTGATCCCGCACGTCGGCACCATGGTCAACGGCTCGCGCCGCTGGCTCGGGCTCGGGCCGCTGCGCGTGCAGCCGTCCGAGATTGCCAAGCTGACCGTGCTGCTCTACGCCTCGGACTACATGGTGCGCAAGATGGACGTGAAGGAGCGTTTCTTCCGCGCCGTGCTGCCGATGGCGGTGGCCATCGGCGTGGTCGGATCGCTGCTGCTGGCGCAGCCCGACATGGGCGCATTCCTGGTGATCGCCGTGATCGCCATGAGCATCCTGTTCCTGGGCGGCGTCAACGCCCGCATGTTCTTCCTGATCGCGGCCATCCTGGTGGTGGCGTTCGCGCTCATGATCTGGTCGTCCCCGTGGCGGCGTGATCGGATTTTCGCCTACCTCGATCCGTTCAGCACGGAGCACGCGCTGGGCCGTGGCTACCAGCTCTCGCACGCGCTCATCGCCATTGGTCGCGGCGGCTTGTTCGGCGTCGGGCTGGGCCGCGGCATCGAGAAGCTCAATTGGCTGCCCGAAGCGCACACCGATTTCCTGCTGGCCGTAATCGGCGAGGAGTTCGGGCTGATCGGCCTCCTGTGCGTGATCTTCCTGTTCTTCTGGCTCACGCGCCGCATCATCATGATCGGCCGCCAGGCGATTGCGCTGGATCGGATTTATTCCGGGCTGGTGGCGCAGGCGATCGGCTTGTGGCTGGGCTTCCAGGCGTTTATCAACATTGGTGTGAATCTCGGTGCGTTGCCCACCAAAGGTCTGACGCTGCCGTTCATGAGCTACGGCGGCTCGGCGATCCTGCTCAACATCGTCGCCATCGCCATCGTCATGCGCGTCGATGCGGAGAATCGACAGCTCATGCGCGGAGGTCGGGTATGACGCGCGCAGCACGTCCCCGCTGCGCTCTCGTGATGGCCGGCGGCACCGGCGGCCACATCTTCCCCGGACTGGCGGTGGCCGACGGCTTGCGTGCGAGCGGCTGGCAGGTGCACTGGATGGGCGCGCCGAACAGCATGGAAGAGCGCCTGGTACCGGCGCGCGGCTACCCGTTCGAACGCGTGCAGTTCGGCGGCGTGCGCGGCAAGGGCGTGGCCACGCTCTTCTGGCTGCCGCTGCGCCTGCTGCGCGCTTTTGCGCAGAGCATCGCCATCATTCGCCGCGTGCGCCCGGGCGTGCTGATCGGTTTTGGCGGCTACATCACGTTTCCCGGCGGCCTGATGGGCGTGGCGTTCGGCAA